>JBEKTN010000072.1:0-25584 GCA_049516015.1 Isosphaeraceae bacterium
ACACATCGGACCAACTCTCTTCTCACAGAGAAAGGAGGCCTTCGCCATCGCCGGAACGGCGCAACAAAAACTGGCAGAAGTCCGCTCATAATTCGCCGGCCCTTTTTCATCAGCCCAGGCTGCGCCTGTGGGCCCGACCCCTCCGGGGGCCCGGTGGCTGGGGGGGGCGATTGGTACGTCTGGCATGCCCCTGACGGCCTGCGGGCGATAGCGGTCACCGCACTCGTATGCATGCAAGCAGGCACCGAGAAGTTGGGTGTTACAGAGGCAAGTTACGCCTCCGCGATAATCGGCGTTCTTAGCCCCGTGTCGTCTCATTGTATTTTTTCGGAGTTAGGTATGGTATCCCCGGAACTCGAGGTATGGTGTGCCGGGAACTCGTTGTCCCGGCGCTCCAGGCGGCGCGGCAAGCCCGTCGCGGATCGCGCCGCGATTCCAGAACTCGGGCGGCGAACGGGAGGGCCGCGCAAGAAAGCGGCGCCCTATGGCGCATCAGGCGGAGTCGGGGCGTAAATAATTCAACAAGTCGGCGGCCACAAGCTGCCGATACAATATCGAATAGCTCCAATCGCACGGTGCAGGGGTCCTGCGTCAACTGGGTTGGAGAGTGCCGAATGAGGAGCCGCACCCATCTCCGCCCTGGCGATCAAACCAGACGCACTGAAGAGGCCTTTGCGGTCCTGTGGATACCGCCCGGATCTCCTGCGGTCCGATTTCCGCTACGGCGACAATGCCTCCGTTCCGCTTGTCGGGTTCGCGCAGCAGCCGATGGATTCCCGGTCGGCATGCGTGGCCGTGCTCGCACCGAACGGGGAGCCCCGGGTGGCGGTTGAAGGGTGTCGGCCCTTAGGAACCCCTGTGGTCTTCGTGTGCTTCCACGAGACAGTGCAGTGGTGGAAGCAAGGGGCGGCCTCGGCCGAGTGGATCGAAAGCATCCCCTTCGACCGCGTTGACAGCTTCTTCCAAAGCCACCAAGAGGTTTTCTCCCCAGAAGCTGTTTATCGGGCAAAGACGCTTGGCCGGGTCCGAAGCGAGTACCAACTTTCGTTCGTTGATGTGGGTCTCATGCCGCTGGTCGAGGAGGAGCTCGGACAGGCCCTGAGCCGCCTTATCGAAAGGAACGTGGCTGGAATCAAAAGCCGACTTGGCTGGGGCGATGTGACCGTCGAGCAAGGCCACTGGTTGCTCAAATCCGTGTTCTGGCTGGTCTCCGGGAAGATTCTCCGCGACAAGCGAGTTCCGCACTTCGAGGATATCGATCTTGCCGATGTCGAGGCTGTTTTCACCCGAGTCGCGGACCACTACGGCACGAACCCCTTCAGTGCAGGATCGAAGCAGAAGCTGAAGGCTCTGGAAGAGTCAGCACGGACCATCGACCGGTTCAGCAGCTTGGCCCTCACGACGACGGAGTCGTTGGCGTACGTCTATGAAAATACGCTCATCGAGAAGGAGACGCGCGCCTCTCTCGGAACTCATAGCACGCCGTCGTATCTCGTGGATTACATAGTTGGCAATCTCGCCGAGTGGATCAAAGAGATTCCGGAGAACGACCGGAGCGTTTTCGAGCCGGCCTGCGGACATGCGGCGTTCCTCGTATCGGCGATGCGACTACTCACCCAGCTTCTTCCACCCGAGAAGGCGATCCCGAGTCGCCGCGGCCCGTACCTTCGCAGTCGCCTTCACGGCACCGAGCGAGACCCGTTCGCACTGGAGCTTGCTCGTCTCTCTCTTACCCTCACCGACATTCCCAATCCCGACGGATGGGACTTGCGGGTCGAGGACATGTTTATAGGCGAACGGCTCGCAGAGCAAACGCGAGGAAAAACGATCCTACTGGCCAATCCGCCATTCGGAAGCTTTGAGCCCGATGAACGGGCGGACTACGCGAAGGCTGACACGGAAATCCACGTCAACAACAAAGCGGCTGAGTTGCTCCGGCGAACGCTGCCGGAGCTACATCCGGGGAGCGTGTTCGGAGTTGTGGTTCCCCAAACGTTGCTGCACGGGACATTTGCCGAGGAGGTGCGCCGCTATATGATCGAGAATTTTGAGCTCCGCGAAGTCTCGCTCTTTCCGGACAAGGTATTCTCGTTCTCGGATGCGGAATCGGCGGTTCTGCTGGGGCGGCGTCTGCCGGAAGAATCGCGTAAGAGAACAACACTTCGGTTTCGCCGAATTCGCGAATGGCAAATGCCAAAGTTTCGCGAAACTTACGACGCGCCAAGCTCTCGGACCGTCGAGCAGTCACGCTTCAACGCGAATGTTCGTTGGGACATGCGTGTTCCAGATCTTGAAGAGGTTTGGCTGGCGTTGGCATGTAATCCGAATGCGAATGATCTTGCAGAGCTAATGCAAGGGCTCGCTTACCATGGACGGGACTTGCCGCCGGGCGTTCGCACCTATTCCCTGGAGCGATTCCCAGGCGCCTACCAGGGCTACATTCGCCTCGAACGCGACCTTCAGATTCATCAGCCGCCTAAATTATATTGGATGAACTTGGACGAAGACGCGATCCTACGCAATCGTTCCGGCACGACACTTAATGTGCCCCAAGTGCTGATGAGCTATGCCCCAGTCAGCCGCGGTCCATGGCGCCTAAAAGCATTTATCGACGCCAAAGGTCGGCCCGTTGCGAGCCGCTTTCTCACAGTGCGCCCGAGAAGCTGCTCCCTGGAGGTTCTTTGGGCCTTGCTGAATTCGCCAATTGCAAACGCCTTCGCGTTTACCCATTTGGGAAAGCGGGACAACACCGTCAGCGACATGCGACGAATTCCAATGCCAGGAGGAGGATCGCTTGACGAAATCGAGACGGCCGCTCGCAACTACCTGGACGCTGCTGCGGACCGGGCAGACTCCGACCAGCTTTACAGACTCATGTCGCAAGTCGACGCGGCCGTACTTCGACAGTACACTCTTCCGGTCGACCTGGAGCGGGCTTTGCTATCGCTATTTACGGGTTGGGAGCGCGTTGGAGTTCCCTTCAAGCAGGTCCAGTATTTTCCGCCAGGGCTGAGCCATCTGATAAGGTTCTCCGATTTCGTCGCCTACGAGTCGGATTGGCCGTCCGCAAATCGGCGACGAGGCGAGCTCGTGGACAAGGAAATTGGCGGGACGATAACCAGCGCTGAGGCTGTGGAGCTCGCGGCTCTCCAAGCATACGCGGACTATTACTTGGAGAAAGTGTCGCCTCGCCCCACACATGTCCTGGAGGAGCTTGAAGACCACGTCTTCGGATCCGCGACCATCCGGAAGAAGGGCGTGTGATGCAGGGCTTCGAGTATCCAACCGAGCCCCATGTTCGGCGGCACGGGCCTGGTGGTTATCAAGATTACGAGAGTTACCGCGACTGGGTACGGGACGAGTTCATGTTCCGGTGCGTTTATTGCCTGCATCGAGAGCGATGGTACGGCCGGGGAGCCTCGTTCCAAATCGAGCATTTTGTCCCTGTGGCAGGAGACGCACTCAGGAAACTGGAGTATGCGAACCTGCTTTATGCATGCGCCACCTGCAACAACGCCAAGTGTGACATTCTCGGTGTACCAGACCCGTGCAGCGTTGCTTTTGCAGACTGCGTTCGTATCGGGGAAGATGGCCAGATCGAGGCACTCAATCAAGCGGGCGAGTCGCTCGTCAAGAAACTGCGATTGAACAGTGTGAAGAATGTTCAGCACCGTAATCGGTGGATGCGAGTTCTCACGGCACTTCAATTGCACGAGCCGGATCTCTACTGCGAATACATGGCGTTTCCCGATGAGCTACCGGACCTCCGGACAAAAAGAGCTCCGCAGAATTCGAGGGCCGAGAGCGTCGTCGATTGCTGGTTTGCTCTGCGAGAACGCGGCGAACTTCCAACAACTTATTGAGATTATTCGTGTCGGTTCTTTTTTCTTTCAGCATAAGGGCGCAGAAACGGGGACGCATCTAGAATTAATAACTAGCTGCGTCCCTGTTTCCAGATCAGGCGTCTTTCACGTCCGTCCACGGCGTGCCATCGACGTCATTGCGAAGCAGCAAGTAAATGAACGACGCGGCCGTCCAGAAGTAGGCGTAAATCCAGCCCCGGACAAGCAGGCCGATCACTCCCCGCCAGAGCGCCGGCCAGGCCGTGACAGCCTGCGCGAGAGCACGTTCGCCGGCACCAGGATCCGTCAGGCCGGCCAGGCTCGATGCCGGAGCCGACAGCCCGACTCCCCAGGCGGCCAGGTGAGTCACCGCGGTTGCCAGCAAATCGACCGCGAGCAGACCCGGGATTCCGATCAGCCAGGCAAGTACCACGCACAGAACGAACTTGCCCAGCCGCTGGTTGAGATAACTGAACGATCGGCTGAGAGCGTCAAGCAGATCCTCGGCCTCGGCCGCGACCGACGCGTGTAAGAGCGGCCAGCCCGCCGCCAGTCCGAAGAGCAAGAGGGCCATGACCAGGCCCAGCAAGAGCGGAATGAACAGCAACATTCCCCCCACCACCGAGCCGATGCCCGCCGGCAGCCAGTAGAGCAAGCCGAACCCGGCGCAGATCAAGGCGCAGAGGCCCATCGCAAGGAGCGGGAAAAGCGGGGTCGCGATCAACGGCAATGCGAAACGGAGCGCGAAGCGAACCGCGCCCAACGTTCCGGGCCCCTCCATCCGTGATACCTGGAGCAAGGCAATCCGGGCGATGGCCCCACCAACAATACCCCCCACGATCAAAACCCAGAGAACCGCCAGCGCCGCATGCGCGTACCAGCCAAAGCCCTTGCTCAGCGCGAAGAGCGAGATCAAGGGAGTCGCAAGTATCCGTGCCGGTTCGGTCAGCCGCCAACCGGCCGAGCGGACGGACTCCCATGAGGTCGGATCCAGATTCGCTGGTGTGCCCGCGCTCGCACCGCCTGGCAGGGCATGGAGCGCTGGCGTTACGGCCGACGATTCCGGAAACAGACGGTCCAGCGCGCCCCAGCCGGTTTGCAACAGGATCAAACCAACCGCCGCCAGCACGACCTTGCTGATGTCAAAAGCCGCTCGTGCAGCGCGAAGCAGGCGAAGCCAGCCGGGTCCGACCGTCGGATTGGTGATGATTTCGGTGCTTGCCGCCTCCGTGTGCATAGCTCGATTCCTCTTTGACGTGTTGGTTCGTCGCCCTCAGGGCACCACGCAGGTCAGAACAACGGCCTCGCCGTCGGGGACGATCTCGCAGGGACCCACCGCGGCCGGCAGCAGCAGAGTCTGGCCGAACGCGAGCCGCGCCCCCTGCCCTGCGTGCCGGACCTCCGCGCTGCCTTCCATTCCCATCAGGATGGTGAACCGGTCGGTGCGGCCCAGAACGGCGGGCCGCGCTATCGTCCAGCGCTCGAGTGCAAAGTAGGGGCATCGCGACAGCCCCTCGCGGATGTTGCCCTCGCCCGCCGGCTGGCGCGCGGGAATCAAAGGGTTTACCGGGCCGCGGGCAAAATCGGTGGATTCCATGGCCTCGCGGATATGTAGTTCGCGGGGCCGGCCGTCGGCTCCGACGCGTCCCCAGTCAAAAACCCGGAAGGTCGCGTCGGACATTTGCTGGATCTCCGCCAGCAAGACTCCCGCGCCGATGGCGTGGACGGTTCCCGCCTCGATCATGATGCAATCGCGGGGTCTGGCCGGGAAGCGATGCAGGATGGGTTCGACCTGCCCGTTCTCGATGGCCGCCCCGAATTGCTCGCGGGTGACGCCCGGCCTCAGCCCCGCGTAGATCAAGCTGCCCGGCTCGGCGTCCACGACCACCCAGGTCTCGGTCTTGCCGTTGTCACCGGCCAGGCGTTTTCCCTTTTCGTCGTCGGGATGAACCTGGACCGACAGGACCTCGCGGGCGTCGATGAACTTGACCAGCAGCGGGAACTCGTCCCGGCCCGATAGGCCCGGCCCCAGCACTTCCCGGCCGCGCTGGTGCACCAGGTCGCGCAGGGTCGTCCCGGCGAGTTCGCCCTCGCTCACGACGCTCACGGCGTCGCGATAGTCCGCCAGCTCCCAGCTCTCGGCAAAATCGTTACCCTCGCCGATCGGCTTGTGCAGTACCGTTCCCAGCCAGCGGCCCCCCCAGATGAGTCGCCGGAGGATCGGTTCGAACCGCAGAGGATAGAGTGAAACGGTGGGCATGGGTAAACTTCCTCGGTCGGGCAGAAGGAATCGTGACCGATTGTTCCCCCGGATTCAATGCGTGGAGCCTGTTGTAACGCGTCGGCTCGGGCGCTGTCCACCCGAGTCGGCGAGGCAAACCCCACCCTCAAGCCGAAGAAAGCCTCGGTTAACCCGCTGATCTCAAAGGGATCACGTGCGAAGGCGTTGCTCGTCCCGACGACGAACGGATCCAATTTTATGTTGCAACTGGCGTCGTCTGGGGATTTCATGGTAAGCTCAGGAAAAGGAACGCCCACGCTCCTTCGGCCGTCCCGGTGAGGCTGGCGAGCGGCGCTGCATGCAAGGGTTCCGGCCTCGGGACTGGCCGTCGCGACCCGCGTCTCCTCCTCGATTCGCCGTTTCCGGCGATTTTCCCCCGGCCCAGCTCGGTTGGTTCACTTCCATGCCCAGCGAACGAGATCTCTTCGCCGAAGAACAGACCATGGCCACGATGAGCTTCGGCGAGCACGTCGAGGAACTGCGCGTCCGCCTGATCCTGGCCCTGGCTGGCCTGTTTGTGGGGGTGATCGTGGCGTTCATCCCTTACCTGGACCTGGGCTGGAGGGTCATGAAGAGCATGGAGGCGCCGGCGGCCGACGCCCTCGAGCGCTTTTACCGCAATGAATACGACAAGAAGGCAAAACTGGCCGAAGACGCCAAGGCGATCTCACCGACCCTCGAGGCGAAGATACCCGCCGACACCTTCTTCCAGGCCATCAAGGACATCGCGCCGAAGATCGAGATCCCTCCGGTCGATCAGCTCAAGGGGAAGACTCTCAGTTTTCCGCTCCAGTACAACCAGTCGACCTTGATCAAGGCGACCCAGAGCTCGACGGTCATGATCGATAAGACGCTGATCTCGCTCGGCCCGCTGGAAACGATCACGATCTACTTCATGGTCTGCCTGGTGACCGGGCTGGTGCTGGTCAGCCCCTGGGTCTTCTACCAGGGCTGGGCGTTCGTCGCGGCGGGCCTCTATCGCCACGAGCGGCACTATGTGCAGAAGTACCTGCCGATCTCGATCGGGCTGTTTCTGACCGGGGTGATCCTCTGCTTCGGCTTCGTACTGCCGATCACCCTTGGCTTCTTGCTCGAGTTCAACGTCTGGCTGGGGGTGGCCCCAACTTTGCGGCTGAGCGAGTGGATGAGCTTCGCGACGATCCTTCCCCTGGTATTCGGCATTGCCTTCCAGACCCCGCTCATCATGCTCTTCCTGGAGCGGATCGGGATCTTCACGGCTGCCGATTTCCGGGCCAAGCGGAAGATCGCCATCCTGATCATCACCGTCGCCGCGGCGGTCCTCACGCCCGGCCAGGACCCTTTCAGCATGACCCTCCTGGCCGTGCCGATGATCCTGCTCTACGAGCTAGGCATCCTGCTGGTTGGTCGCAACAAGAAGCGGGTCCTTGTTCAATCCCGGTCGTAGGCGAGATCGAGGGCGCTTGCGATCGAACGTCCCAGGCCTTAACTTGAGTCTCGGGTGTGGGACTTCGCGACCAGACGTCTCGTCTGGTCAGCCACGCAACCTCGAATAGGTCCGGCGAAGGACATGGAACACGTCACCATTGGATTGATCGGGCTGGGCACCGTGGGAACGGGCGTTGCCCGGATCTTGACCGAGCATGCCGACCGCATCGCCCGCCGGGCGGGTAAACAGGTTCGCTGGAAGTGGGCGGTCGTCCGTGATCCCGCCAAGTACCGGGACGTCAAGCTCGACGGTGTTCGCGTCACCACCGACACCGCCCGGCTGATCGACGATCCGGAAGTCGAGATCGTGGTGGAGGCAATGGGCGGGATCGACCCGGCCCTGAGCATCGTCCTCGACTGCCTGGCCGCCGGCAAGCATGTCGTGACGGCCAACAAGGCATTGCTGGCCGAGCACGGCCCGCGGATCTTCGCGCAGGCCCGCGCCGCGGGGCGAGCCGTCGCGTTCGAGGCGAGCGTCGGCGGCGGCATTCCCATCGTCCAGGCCCTGGGCGTGGCGCTCGCCGCCAACCAGGTGCAGAACCTTGCCGCGATCCTCAACGGCACTTGCAATTACATCCTCACGAAGATGATCCATGAGGGTCTGGCCTATGCCGACGCACTCGCTCAGGCACAGGATCTCGGGTACGCCGAAGCCGACCCCACCCTCGACGTGGACGGCACCGACACCGCACACAAGCTGGCCATACTCACCCAGCTCGCGTTCCAGGCCACCGTCAAGACCGGCGAGATTCCGCGCCAGGGCATCGACCGGCTGCAACTGGCCGACCTGAAGTATGCCGGCGAGCTGGAGTACGCGGTCAAGCTGCTGGCCCTGGCCAAGCTCACCGCCGCCGGCCTCGAGCTCCGCGTCGCTCCCACCCTGGTGAAGCACGGCACCCCGCTGGCGGAAGTGCGTGGGCCCTACAACGCCATCCGGGTCGTTGGCGACGCCGTGGGCGACACCTTCTTTTACGGCCGGGGGGCCGGCATGATGCCCACGGCGTCGGCCGTGGTCGGCGACCTGATCGACGTGGTGACCGGCCGGGCGATCCTGACCTCGCGCGTGCTCGATCTCTGGGCCGAACCCGGGCACACGGTCGCGCGCACGCCCCCCCACCAGATCAAGAGCCGCTACTACCTCCGGTTCACCATCGCCGACTCGCCCGGCGTGCTGGCCAAGCTGGCGCGGATCCTGGGCGAACATGGAATCAGCATCGCCAGCGTCATCCAGCACGATAGCGGCGACGATGCCCCGGACATCAGCACCGTGCCCCTGGTCATCATGACCCACCTGGCCGTCGAGGCCGAGCTTCACGCCGCGCTGGGCGAGATCGACCAGCTCGACGTCGTTCGTCCGCCGAGTGTTTGCCTGGGGGTGGAGGACTGACGTGATGGCAGGTGCCACTGACGGACCAAGGCGAGATAGCCAGGGAATGTAGCAAGTGAGGCCGCAATGCCTACCAGGTATGTGATCGTGATCCCCGATGGTGCCGCCGACGAGCCGCACCCCTCGCTGGGGGGGAAAACGGCTCTACAGGCGGCCAATCTGCCGGCGCTCGACGGTGTGGCCCGCGAGGGGATTGTGGGCCGCTCGCGCAACGTGCCCGACCGTTTCTTGCCGGCCAGCGACGTGGCCACCCTCAGCCTCTTCGGCTACGACCCCGAGCGCTACTACACGGGACGCGCCCCGCTCGAGGCGGCCGCGATGGGCGTGGTGCTGGGGCCCGAAGACTGGGCCGTCCGCTGCAATCTCATGACCATCGAGGACGGCCGGCTCGCCGACTTCACCGCGGGTCACATCACCAGCGAGGAGGGCCGGACGCTGATGGGGGCTCTCCACACCGCGCTGGGCCGGCCCGATGTCGAGTTCCTGCCGGGTGTCAGCTATCGCAACCTGATGATCTATCGCGGCCGCCCCGGCGACGCCCGCTTCACCGACCAGACCGTCACCGACCCGCCGCACGACCATCCCGGCCAGCCCGCGGACGAACACCTGCCGCGGGGCCCCGGCGCTGATCTGCTGCGCGCGTTGATGACCGCGGCAACTCCGGTCCTCGCCGGCCATCCTGTCAATCTCGAGCGGATTCGCTCCGGCAAGGCGCCGGCCAATGCCATCTGGCTCTGGGGACAGGGCAAGGCGCCCAGCGTTCCGAAGTTCGCCGAGCTGCACGGACTGAAAGGGGCGATCATCTCGGCTGTTGACCTGGTGCGCGGCGTGGGCGTGCTGGCCGGCTGGAACCGGATCGACGTCCCCGGCGCCTCGGGCTATCTCGACACCGATTACGCGGCCAAGGGCCTTCATGCCATCAAGGCCCTCGCCAACCATGACATCGTCTGCGTCCACGTCGAGGCGCCCGACGAGGCCAGCCACGAAGGCCGGGCCGACGCCAAGGTCGAGGCCATCGAGCGGATCGACCGTGACATCGTCGCTCCCGTCCTCCAGGTGCTCCGGCAGTACGACCGGTGGCGGATCCTGATCTCTCCCGACCACTCGACCCTGCTTCGCACCCGCGCCCACGATCGCGCGCCCGTCGCCTGGACCATGGCCGGAACGGGGCTTCCCGCTTCGGGCTTGACCTACGACGAGATCGCGGCCAGGGACGGAGGCGGGCCGTTTCTCGAACAGGGCTTCCGGCTCATGGATCGGTTCCTCGACCTGGGCTGGAAGGGACAGCGGGAGTGACACCTTGCTGTTCACCGAGCTCAGATTCCCATCCACGGCCCGGTGACAAAGTCGCCTTCGAAGACGGTGGCGAGGACGGGCTCGTCGGATTCGAGGACCAGGCGATGGGGATCGGCCCTGGAACGGTCGGGGAGCGGGATGATGGCGAGGTCGGCGGACTTGCCGGGGCGAAGGCTGCCGGTCGCGGTCTCGGCGCGGAGGGCCCAGGCGCCGAAGAGGGTGGCCATGGTCAGGAGCAGCTCGCCGGAAAGCGTCGGGTCGCGATGATGAAGGAAGCGAATCTCATCGAGGATGCTCAGGCTCGGGCTCGATGCCAGGCTGTCGGTGCCCAGGCAGACCACGATTCCCTTCTCGAGCATGGCCCGGTACGGATGCGGTGCGTGGCCGAACCGGGCGTGGGTGCGGGGGCAGAAGGCGACCGCGACGCGGTGGTCGTTCGGGGCAGCTTCGGGACGCAGTTGCCAGAACTCGGAAGGGTCGAAGTAAGTGCCGTGGGCGATCACCCAGTCGGCGTCGCGGAGCTCGCCGCGGCGGACATAGTCCGCCGGGCGCGGGCCCAGCGGCTCCCAGTCGTCGTCCCAGGCGTCCATGTCTTCCAGGAATTGCCGTAGGGGGCCGTCGCGGTGTTCCAGCAGACGGAGCTCCTCGGGCATCTCGGCAAGGTGGGTCGAGAGCGGCAGCCGGCTGCCTGCCGCCTTGTGGTAGAGCCACTCGGATGTGCTGTACGGGGCGTGCGGGCTCAGGCCTGGCCGGGCGCACGCGGCGACCTGCGTTTCGGGACGGATGGTCGCCAGCCAGTTCCACGCGGCATCGCTGGTTTGCAGCCCCCGGTATCGCTTCAGGCCGATCAGCTCGGCAAAGACGACGGCGCGCAGCGACGCGACCGCGACCTGCTCCCAGCTCAAGCCGGCGGTCGTGGTGTCGGCCAGCAACGTCGTCCCGGCCTCGATGCTGGCTTTGAGGTTGCGGCCGACAGACTCCTTGAGCGTTTGATCCGATCCCTTGCGCCGTTGATCGACGACCCTGCGCAACCAGGCGACCTCGTCCTCCGAGCCGGTGCGACTTGCCCGCGCCGGGTTGCCTTTGGTTTGCTGCCCGTCGAGGCTTGCCAACTCGAGGTGGGTGTGTGCGTTCACAAAGCCGGGAACGATGGCCACGTTTCCCAGATCGAGATCGCCTGGCCGCTCGCTGGCCGGACCCACCCAGCCGATCCGGCCCTGCTGGATGCAAACCACTCCGTCCTCGATGGACGGGTTCTCCACCGGGAAAACGTACCGCGCCTGGAGGATCAGCGTGTCTCGTCTCATCGCTCGTGTCCTGTGGCCGCCGCCCTGCGAACGACGCGCGACCTGTTCGTCCGCGTTCGACGCGATGGAGAGAACGCCCAAGCCGGGATCTGCAAAGATATTACTCCGGCAATGAAGTAGGTCAGGCTTTCCAGCCTGACAAGGCTCAGCGTCAGGCTGGAAAGCCTGACCTACAAGACTGGCGCGACTCCGTGAGTTTCCGCCGTTCGATCGGCACGATCCAGCCTCCAAAGGTACAGGAAAAGGAGTGTGGAGACCAGCAAACTCACCGCGATCCAGAACCCATGATAAAGACCTTCCTCCGGATTGCGATAGAGCCAAGAGGCTAGCCCCGCGGCCTCCAGCCCGTGTACCCAGTGGCCCTGGGTGACGGCCAGGGCGTTGTTCAGGAAATGAAAGAGAATTCCCGGCAACAGGCTACGGCTGCGGACCGCCAGCAATCCCAGGACGATGCCGAGCAGGGTCGCATTGAAAAGTTGCTGGAACAGGCTCAGGAGCACATGCAGGAACCCGAACATCAGCGCCGAAAGGAGGATCGCCGACCGCGTCCCACGCCGGTATTCAAGCCCGGAGAGAATGAAACCGCGGAAGGCAAGCTCCTCGCAGAGGGCGGGCAGGAGCGCGAAGACGCCCACGCTGACCCACAGGCTGGGAGATTCGGACATGATCTGGCTCAGCGACTGCTTGATGATGGAGGAGAGCGGAAACCACTGCTCGACGAGATGACCGAGCTGGTTGACCAGGGGATTAAGTGCCACGGGGAAAGCGATCGCCAGCAGCAAATAACGCGGCGCCGGCCAGTTCAGCCGCAAGGTCCGGCGGGGCGAGGAGGTCAACATTACCGCCATGATCAAGGGGGGAAAGAGGATCAAGAACTGTCCGGCCGCCACCGCGGCCAGGTTCGCCCAGATCCCTTGAATTGCCATGTACTCCATCAGGAACCACGAGGCCGACAGGATCAGCGAAAAGCTGAGCACGGCCTGTCCGCCGGTGGGCATTGGCTGGCGGTCGCGGACCAGATGCTTCAGCCAGAGCCCGACGTTGAATCGCTCGGCCTCCCGGAAGAGCACTTCCTCACGCTGAAACTGGTCGATGGCCCAGCGCAGCGCCATCCAGGCGTAAACGACGGTCGGCACCATCACGGGCAGGAAGAACCGTGCGCCGATGGCATAGTCTCCCATGATCAGGGCGCGGAGCAGCAGGGAAACCCCCGTGATGGGAACCAGGCTGTAGAACAGGTTGAGCTTGGTCTCGGGAATCAGCGTCAGGAATATCAAGGGTAGGCAAACCAGGTAGAGCGGCGTCATGTAGTACTGGCCCTCCTTCATGCTCCGCGCCAGCACGGCCAGGGCAACGCAGACCGCGCTGAAGAAGGCTGCCAGCGGGATCAAGAGGAGAACCATCCACAGCGCCGACAGGAGCGTCGGCGGGGCGAGGCCGGCCGCCGCCGCGGCGTGCTGGGTTGGCTCCATCGCCAGGCTTGCCCTGTTGTGGGCCAGGAAGGTGCCGGTCAAACCCATGCTGACGAGATTCAAGACGGCAGTCATGACGCTGGCGAGCATGACGGTCAGAAACTTACCCAGCACGATCTCGGCGCGGGTCGCCGGGCTGATCAGGAGGGTCTCCATCGTCCCCCGTTCCTTCTCGCCGGCGCAAAGATCCACTGCCGGGTAGAAGGCGCCCGTCAGCGACATCATGACCAGGAGGAATGGGAAGATGAGGCTCCAGGTGTTGCCCTGGACCTCCTGAGCGGTCGCCACGTCACGACCCTTGACCTGAATTGGCTGGGCGTAACCCTGGGGCAGGTTGTCCTTCTTCGTGCGCGCGTCCACGATTCCGCGCTTCCAGCGATCGAGGATCTCACGCAGCCGGAAATAAGTGTTCTGGCTGGGCTCGTCCACGCTCCGGTAAAGGATCGGAATTTCGACGTCGTTTTTCTCGCGAAACTGACGGGGAAGATCAGGCGGGATGACCATGACCGCAGAGGCAGTGCCGTTACGAATGGCCTGCTCGCGCCACTCGGGGGTTCCCCAGGGTCCCTTTCCCGACTCGGGTTGCACCAAGAGCGGGCCCGTATCCTGAAGCGGATCGAGAAGCCCGGGATTGAATCCATTCCCCCCGGGGCTCAGCAGCGGCTCCTCGGTGGGAAGATACTCGGCCCCCACCACCACAACGATCCGGGGCTTTTTCTCGCGCGCGACGGTTGCCTGGATGATGCCATATCCCAGGATCGGGTAGAGCAAGATCGGAAAGACGAAGATCATGAACAACGTGCGCCGGTCGCGGAGCTGGTCGAGTACCTCGCGGCGGAAAATCACGTACAGGTTCGACCAGTTCATGAGTCGGTCTCGTCTTCAGTGGGGGAGTGAAGGAAGATCAGGTTGATCTGAAGAACCGACATTCCTGGCGCCCGCGGGGCGGTCCGCAGCCGGCTCCGCCATTGCGGCCTCATGGTCGGCTCGATCGACAAGATGGAAGAATAGCTCTTCCAGATCGGGCTGGTCAAACCGCTGGAGCAGCTCGTGGGGCTCTCCGGCAACCTGGAGCTCCCCTTTATGGATGATCGCCACGCGCTGGCAGAGCTTCTCCACCTCGTGCATCGAGTGCGTGGAGAAAAGGATTGTCTTGCCCATGTCTCGGAGCTCGAGAATTTTCTGCAAGACCACACGCTGGACCAGGACATCCAGCCCCGAGGTCGGCTCGTCGAAGATCAAGACCGGCGGGTCGTGGACGATCGTCCGCGCGATCGATACCTTCTGCTTCATCCCGGTGGACATCTTCGAGCCCAGGGTCTCGCGGAAATCGTTCATCTTGAGCCAGTCGAAGATGATCTCCATCCGTTCCCGGAGCCGCTCCGGGTGCAATCCGTACAGCCGGCCGAAGTACTCGACCAGCTCCCAGGCGGACATCCGGTCGTAGATTCCCGTGCTGGCCGACATGTAGCCAATGTTCGACCGCACGGCTTGGGGTTCGGCGACCACGTCATGACCGGCCACGATTGCGTGGCCGCCGGTCGGCTTGAGCACGGTGCTGAGGACCCGCAGCGTGGTGGTCTTGCCGGCGCCGTTGGGTCCCAGCAGCCCGAAGATTTCTCCCGGCCGGCAGTCGAAAGAGACGTCGCGAACGGCGAAAACCCAGCCCCGCTGATAATCAAGAAAGGATTTGCACAGTCGTTCAACGTGTATCACGTGGTTGCTCGAATGTATGTTGGTCCGTTGCGACAGGCCCGATCGTCATCGATACGAGGCACTCCGGCGCACGAAGCCCGGGGACCATGCGATGGCAATGACCTCATCAGGTCAAGAGCCGGCTGCCTCGGCAAGCTCGGGCTCGGGGACGATGTCGATGTACTCGTAGAATACGTTACGTTGCCGTGGTATGTAGCCGGCCTCGCTGATGGACCGCTTGATCTGGTCAAGCGTCAGGTGATGTACGGTGCCCGCCGAGGAGACGACGTTCTCCTCGATCATCAAGCTTCCCATGTCGTTGGCACCGAAGTACAGGCCAAGCTGGCCGATCTTGGCGCCCTGGGTCACCCACGAAGACTGGATGTTCGGCACGTTGTCGACGTAGAGCCGCGAGATCGCCTGGGTCTTGAGGTACTCGAAGGCCCCCGCCGCGGGCACGCCGGCCATGTCGGTGTGATCGGGCTGAAACGTCCAGGAGATGAAGGCCGTGAAGCCCCCGGTCTGATCCTGAAGCTGGCGAACCCGCTCGAAGTGCTCGATCCGGTCTGCCACGGTCTCGACATGCCCGAACATCATGGTCGCGGTCGATCGACCGCCCAGCTCATGCCAGACCTTGTGAACCTCCAGCCAGTTGTCGGTCAGCACCTTGCCCCGCGTGATCGCCTTGCGGACGCGATCGACCAGGATCTCGGCGCCACCACCGGGAAGACTTCCCAGCCCCGCCTCTTTGAGCCGCCCGAGCACCGTCCGGAGCGGCAGTCTTGAGACCTTCGTGAAGTGGTAAATTTCAGGGGCGCTGAAGCCGTGGATGTTGACCCCGGGAAAATGATCCTTGATATCGCGGAGCAGCTCCTCGTACCACTCCAGAGTCAGATGCGGATGCAGTCCGCCTTGCATGAGGATCTGGTCTCCGCCCAGCGCCACGGTCTCGCCGATCTTCTCGAGCACGACGTCGCGGTCGAGCACATAGGCATCGGTATCGTTCACCTTCCGGTAGAAAGCGCAGAAATCGCAGACTGCGGTGCAGACGTTGGTGTAGTTGATGTTGCGGTCGATGTTGTACGTGCGGTAAGGCTCGGGATGAAGCCGCTGGCAGACAGCCTGGGCCGCGCGGCCAAGGTCCAGGAGGCTCGCCTCTTGAAACAGCGTGACGCCTTCCTCGAAGGTCAGGCGGCGGCCGCTAACGGCGCGCTGCAAGATCGCGGGGACGGTGGAAGACAAGGTTCACTCCTTCCGGGACCAGCTCGAGGCGGGCGGCCATCTGGGCAAACCGCCTCAACCCGGCCAGCTCCGGCTCACCAAGCTCGTACGACAGAATTTTCGTCAAGTAATCGTAGCACGTGGCGAAGTCGAGTCCTAGCCGGGGTCCATGGACCCTGGCAAGTTCATCGGCACGGGCCAGTCCAAGGGCGCGACTGCGAGCCAGGGCGCGGGGCAGATCGCCAAGATCGACGCCTCTTCTGGTCACCCAGAGCGCGAACACGAAAGGCAAGCCGGTCATCCCCCGCCAGGCTTCCGCCAGGTCGACCACCTGGCAGAATGAATCATGCGGCACCTTCATCGCGCGGTCGCCGATCACGAGCACCGCGTCGGCCGTACTCTCGAGCACCGACACTCCCAGCGGCAGTGACTCGATCCGTCCGGGACGAATACCGTGGCAGGCATCCAGCCAGACCAGGGCAAGTGCCTGGCTCGTACGCGACCCCTCATCCAGCGCCAGCCTCTCGATTCGGTGGAATGGAACTCTGCTGAACAGCTTGACGCTCCGGACCGGGCCCGTCGCCGCGATCGAAAACCCCGCCAGGATCTCGTAGCCAAGACGGACGCCTCGGAGGTACTCGATCGACGGTATCAAGGCGACCTCCAGCGCACCGGCCGCCAGTCGCTCGGCCAGACGACTGGGTACTTCCATGGTCAACTGGATGTTGGGAGCAAAGTCGCAAAGCTTGTAATACAAGGGTTTTGCATTGAGATAGCTGACGGCTCCCACGCGGATCAGACTGGACATCGACAGCCTCCGGTTACGGCTGGTCGCGACGAGGCGGGTCGCGTCGCAACTGGGTCGCCACGGATGAATCCAATCTCCGTGCCGGAAATTCAGAATCTTTTAAAATTGTAGACGCAAGCGGCGCGTCCGCAAGGCCGACCGTCAAGAGTCGCAGCACCTGAATGCCTGGCCAACTCGATGACTTCTTCTTTCTGAAGCAAAGAGCCGTCGTAATCGGGCAGTTCGCCCTGGCTCGCGCAAAGCCGCCGGAGTCTTGAGGGCGAGGGTCAGGATTCAAGACGCCGGCGGCTCGTAAACATCGATGTGGTCCGGCCCGGGGGCGGCGAGCAGGCTCCGGGCGCGGGCGACGACCTCCGGCATGGACCGGACGATGACGAGAAACTTGCCTCCTTTGATCTGCTTCTCGTATTCGAGCGCCCGGTCCTTCGGAACACCCCAGCCGACGAGCGCGCCCGCCAGGCTGCCCAGCGCCGTCCCCGCCAGCGCCCCTTCGATCCCCGCCAGCAGCGCCGTCGCGATCGGCCCGGCGACCACGACGAGGCCCAGCCCTGGCAAGATCAGAAATCCCGCTCCAATGAACAGGCCGAACATCCCCCCGAACCAAGCCCCGGTCTCCGCCCCGGCCTTGGCATAGTCGCCGCGGCTGACGAACCCGTACGGCTCCTCGGTCTCCTGAAAGTTGCGGCCCACGATCGAGAGATCGCCGAGCGGGAACCCCGCGTCGTGAAGCTGCCGCACCGCGCGCTCGGCCGAAGCGTGGTCGGGATAAACCGCCACGACGCTGGAAGCAATCGAAGTTCCCGCCTGGCTCATGACGGTTTCCTTTCATGAGAAGTTGACGGATCCGCAAGACCGAGGAGTTCCTATTCTTCCCCTCCGAACTGCCGAAGGTAGAGGTAGTGCCGGATCCGGATCTGATGCTCGGAGATTGTCGGCTTCCTTTGATTGTACCAGTCGATCTGGTCGGGATCGATGACAAGTTGGACGCCAGTGGAGGTCAGCAGCTCGTCGACAACCTCAAACGGGTGCTGTGCGGGGAACGGGTTGGTCAGTCGGACGAAGGCGATCTGGTGGGCGAATCCCAGGCGCTAATGGCTCCAGCGATACTACTCGGCCCGTTCAACGTCCTCCGTGGTCAGAGTCGCCAGAGCGATTATCTGCTCGCGCGAGAAGGGTACCGGACAGGCAGCGCCAAGGGCCCGAACCTTGGTCGCCATCCCCCGAGGCGATCTGGTCTCAAGAATTCCGAATTCCGGCCGGAACAAAAATTTACTTGCTTTTCTCTCGCCGCAGCATATAGCATCACGAGTGTTCAGAGGGAGTCGACAAGGGACAAGCGCCCGTCGGCTCCCGGAAAGGATCTGAATTTTTCGGATGACTAGACGAAGGGCAGCCCGGTTATTCCGGGTGGCCCGTCGAAGAGTAAGCCGGCGTGGTCAGGGACCTGAGGGTTCTCGACCACGCCGGCTTTTTCTTGCTCGTGCTTACGTGGCTCGGCCGCAGGCACTAACGACTAACATGATGTCCAGCCCGACACAGTGATGACGAAACTGTTCACCGTTTCGCACGTCAACCATCGCTACTTTTACTAACCTTCACCAATGAGGAACCAGATGATGTCAGACAAGAACTCCGTCGTCGCGATCTTCGAGTCCCACGACCGGGCCGAAGACGCCATCCGCGAACTTCAGAAGGACGGCTTCGACATGAAGAAGCTGTCGATCGTCGGCAAGGATTATCACACGGAAGAGCATGTCGTCGGCTACTACAACACCGGCGATCGCATGAAGTACTGGGGCAAGCTGGGGGCCTTCTGGGGCGGCTTCTGGGGGTTGCTGTTCGGCTCCGCGTTCTTCTGGGTGCCGGGCATTGGTCAGTTGCTCGTGGCGGGGCCGCTGGTCATGTGGATCGTCGGCGCGCTCGAAGGCGCCGTCGTGACGGGGGGGCTCACCGCACTCGGCGCCGCACTGTACAGCATCGGTATCCCGAAGGACAGTATCCTGCAATACGAAACCCAGGTGAAGAACGGGAAACTCCTCCTGGTCGTCCACGGAACGGCCGACGAGGTGAAACGGGCCAGGGACCTTCTGGATCAGTCCCAGGCGAATTTAACGGCGGTCCATGGCGAAGAACTGGCCACCGTGAGCGCGTAAGTCAACCAGATGGATGTGACAGAAGGTTCCGGGCGGCCTCCGTCCAGAACCTTCAACAGAAAGTCGTTCGTCAAGCGCTGGCAGGAGGAGCGACGTGAACTATGTGGAACGCTTCAGAGTGCCGCCGGGCACCACTGTCAAGCTCAAGGACATCGACCCGACGTCCAAGAACCATCACGAAGGCCACAAGGAGGCGGCCAAGGAGATCGAGCACGACTTGCAAAGGCTGAGACAACTGCAAGAGTTGCTCTATGCCGATGGACGGCGATCGCTCCTGATCTGCCTGCAGGCGCTGGACGCAGGGGGCAAGGACGGGACGATCAATCACATTCTGGGTTCGATGAATCCACAGGGCTGCAAAGTGGTGGCGTTCAAGCAGCCTACCGCCCTTGAGCTTGCGCACGATTTCCTCTGGCGGATCCATCGTGCCGCGCCTGTCCGGGGTGAAGTGACCATCTTCAACCGCTCGCACTATGAGGACGTCCTGATCGCTCGCGTTCATAACCTGGTCCCACAAGAGGTATGGTCCCGCCGTTACGATCGAATCAATGCCTTCGAGAGTGGCCTCGTCGAGAACGACACCCATATCCTCAAGTTCTTCCTGCACATCTCCAAAGGGGAGCAACTGGAACGCTTCAAGGATCGGCTCGACGACCCTTCCAAGCAATGGAAGATCAGCGAGGCCGATTACAAGGAGCGAACCTGCTGGGACGACTACACGGCGGCTTACGAGGATGCACTCTCCCGTTGCAGCACCGAGCATGCCCCTTGGTTCATTATCCCCGCCGACCACAAGTGGTTCAGGAACCTCGCAGTGGCCCGAATCGTCGTGGAGCACCTGGAAGGGCTGAAGCTGACGTTCCCCCCGCCTTCGGTGGATATCGAGCACATTCGCAAAGAGTATCACTCAGCGGAGAAGCATGGCCACTGAGCTGAAAGGCACCCAATCGAGAGAATGCGCCCACGGCGCTGCTGTCAGACTTCAAAGAGAGAGTCGTAACATGAGCAAGACTCCAATGTATCCGCTGCGATTCGAACCGATCTACCAGTATCGGCTCTGGGGCGGCCGGCGCCTGGCCGAGCTGCTCACGGCACCGCTGCCCGGCGACGGACCCATTGGCGAAGCCTGGCTACTGAGCGACCGCGACGACCATTCCAGCAAGGTCGCCGACGGGCCGCTCAAAGGATCGACCATCCGGCAATTGCTGGAGCAGTCGCCCGACCAGTTGCTGGGAAAACTGGCGGGCCATTTCCGACGCTTCCCTGTGCTCCTCAAGTTCCTCGACGCACACGTCAAGCTCTCGGTCCAGGTGCATCCCGAGGATGGGCAGAGGGACTATATCCCAGCGGGCGAAAGCGGCAAGTCCGAAGGGTGGGTCGTGCTGGAGGCGGGGCCGGCGAGCCGTATCTACGCGGGTCTGAAGCCAGGCACCACTCAAGACGATCTGAAGCGGGCTCTCGCGAGCCGGGCGGTGGCTGACCTTCTGGCAAGCTTCACGCCCAGGGTCGGCGACGCCGTCTTCCTCCGAGCTGGGACCGTTCACTCCCTCAGCGGCCTTGTGGTGTTCGAAGTCCAGGAAAACAGCGACGTCACGTTTCGCCTGTACGACTGGGATCGCGTCGACCGCAGGACAGGTAAGCCTCGACCGCTGCAAGTCGAGCAGGCGGTTGCCTGCATCGATTTCAAGCAAGTCGCAATCGGTCCGGTGGCGCCGGTGGTGCTGGAGGAGGCGCCGGTACGGCGCGAGCGACTCTTTCATTGTGCACATTTCTCGGTGTGGCGGCACACGGGACAATCGCCGTTGAGCGTCGGCGCGGCCGGCACGCCGCGGGTACTGGTTTGCATCGCCGGCGAGGGAGAACTGGAGCACAGCGGCACCAATTATCCCGTCGGCCGCGGCGACGTCGTGCTCTTGCCGGCGGAGGTCGGCGCATGTTCCTACCGGCCACGCACTCCAGTCACCATGCTGGAGGTCGCACTGCCGGGATAGTTCCAGCGGGAGGATCGGGATGGTGAGCAGAACCAAGAACACGGAGACAGTGAAAATTAAAAAGCTCGTTGTCTTCGATCTGGACGGAACACTGGCCCAGAGCAAGTCATCGCTTGATGCCGAGATGGCGGCACTTCTCAACAAACTGCTTGGTGTGATCAAGGTCGCTGTGATATCCGGTGGCGATTGGTCGCAATTTCAAAAACAAGTGCTCTCTCACCTTACCGGTGACGAACGCCTGAAGAATCTTTCGCTCCTTCCTACATGTGGAACACAGTTCTACAAATACGAAAAAGGTTGGGAAGAGCTTTACGCGGAAGATTTCACCAGTGAACAGAAAAGGAAGATTATCAGTTCACTGAAGAAGACGATCGAGCAATCTGGCCTGAAGGCCGAAAACGTCTGGGGAGAGGTGATTCAAGACAGGGGAAGTCAAATCACCTTTTCCGCTTTGGGCCAAGAAGCTCCCCTGAAAGAAAAGGTGAAATGGGACCCGGATTTCACCAAGCGGAAGAACATGAAAGCCATCCTTGACACATTGATTCCCGAGTTTTCTGTCCGACTCGGGGGCTCGACGTCCATTGATGTCACGAAGCCTGGAATCGACAAAGCCTACGGGATCAGAAAGCTACGAGACATTCTGGGCATTGCTATTAAAGAGATGATCTTTGTCGGGGATGCCTTGTTCCCTGGCGGCAACGACTATCCGGCCGAGGAAGCCGGCGTCGTTTCGATCCGAGTCAGAGATCCGCATGAGACGAAACGCGTTATCGAAACAATCATCGATTGTTCAAGTTGAGCCTGGCTTATGTGACCTTGTCAGGAGAGACAATGGCTGGTTTTCAAATGAAGCGCCTCGGGATGCTGATGGAGCCCGAGCCGGGCAATCCGCTGGAGGTCGAAGGGGTACTGAACCCGGCCGGGGTGCGCGGTCCTGATGCTCAGTACTACCTCTTCCCGCGCCTGGTCGGGAAGGGAAATTTCTCGCGCATCGGCATCGCACGCGTGAAGTTCAATGAGGCCGGCGACCCGGCGGGCGTCGAGCGGCTCGGCATCGCACTGGAGCCTGAAACGGATTACGAGCTGCGGCCTGACGGCAGCGGAGGCTGTGAGGATGCACGGATTACTTTTGGCGAAGACCTCAAGCGCTACGTGATGACTTACACGGCGTTTTCACCCAAAGGCCCACGGATTGCCCTGGCCCTCTCGGAAGACCTTTTCCACTGGCAGCGTCTGGGGCTCGCGACCTTCTGCCCGTATGAAGGCATCGAGTTCGACGGCGTGGACGATAAGGACGCCAGCATCTTCCCCGTCGCCATTCCCGATCCTGCTGGGCAACCGGCAATGGCCATCCTCCACAGACCTCTCTTTCCCGGGACTCGCCCTGAGGAAACGGTCTGCCAACCGGCGTCCCGCGTCGTGGATCTTCATCGAGAGAGCATCTGGATTTCCTACTGTCCACTGGGTGACCCTGGCGATGAGCCCTATCACCTCTGCCACTTTACCTTGCATAACCGGCTGGCCAGCCCGGTGGCCTCCTGGGAATGGCTCAAGATTGGCGGCGGCACTCCTCCGGTCCTGACCCGGCACGGATGGATGGTCGTATACCACGGCGTCCACGAACTGGCGGTCCCGAGCACGGCAGCGCACAAGCTGTGCTACTCCGCCGGGGTAATCGTCCTCTCCCAAGAGCATCCGCGGGTGATCCGCTATCGTTCGCCGCAACCCGTGCTGACGCCGGAATCACCGCAGGAACGTACCGGGACCGTCGCCAACGTCGTCTTTCCCACCGCCATCGACCGGCGCGACGATCTCGGTCTGCCCGATCGATTTGACGTCTATTACGGGATGGCCGACAACCGGATCGGCGTGGCGCGTCTCGACGTGCCGGAATCTTTGCCGCCAGGGGCACTCGCCGACCCGGCCCAAGCCAAGCGCTCACCTCAACGCGACGGTCGACCTGAAAGGGAGAGTCGTCGGCAAGCTCCGATCACGATCCGAGGAGGTTCATCGCCAACATGACACTCTCAGCCACAATCGCTCCGCCCGAACTGGACGAACTCTGCGTCAACACCCTGCGCTTCCTGGCCGTGGACGCCGTGCAGAAGGCCAAGTCCGGGCACCCCGGCCTGCCAATGGGTTCGGCGGCCATGGCCTACGCGCTCTGGGATCGCTTTCTCAAGTTCAACCCGCGTGATCCGTTCTGGCCCGACCGGGACCGCTTTGTGCTCTCGGCCGGACATGGATGCGCGCTCTTGTACGCTCTGCTTCATGTCACGGGCTTCGACTTGCCACTGGAGGAACTCGAGAGGTTCCGCCAGTGGGGGAGCCGTACCCCAGGCCATCCGGAATACGGCAAGACCCCCGGCGTCGAGGCTACCACCGGTCCCCTGGGGCAAGGCCTGGCCAACGCCGTCGGCATGGCCATCGCCGAGGTCGCCCTCGCAGCGCGCTTCAATCGACCGGGTCACTCCATCGTGGACCATTACACCTACGTCTTGGCGAGCGATGGCGACCTGGAGGAAGGGATCTCTTCCGAGGCCGGATCAGAAGCCGGTCACCTGCGGCTGGGCAAGCTCATCGTCCTCTATGCCGACAACCACATCACGATCGAAGGCAGCACGGAGTTGGCCTTCACCGAAGACCGTATGGCCCGGTTCGCCGCGTTCGGCTGGCACGTCCAGCGGATCGAACAGAGCAACGACATCGACGCGATCGCCGCCGCGCTCGAGGCTGCCCGGGAAGAGAGGGGCCGGCCTTCGTTGATTCAAGTTCGCACCCACATCGGCTTCGGCAGTCCCCACAAGCAGGACACCGCTGCGGCCCACGGGGAGCCGCTCGGTTTGGAGGAGGTCCGCCTGACCAAGGAGGGGCTGGGCTGGCCGGTGGAACCTCCCTTCCATATTCCCGAGGAGGCCCTGGAGCATTTCCGGGAAGCGGTCGCGCGGGGAAGTAGCGCGCAGGCGGAATGGGAATTGCGCCTCGAGGCTTTTGCGGAGGAACACCCTGAGCTGGCCGCGGAGTTCGAGCGGGTCATGCACCGGCGGCTTCCGAAGGGTTGGGACGCCAACCTGCCGACATTCACCTCAGGCGAAGGCCCGATGGCGACTCGCATCGCTTCGGGAAAGACGATCGCGGTTCTGGGCTCTCGTCTGCCCGAAATGATGGGAGGCTCGGCCGATCTTGCTCCCAGCACCCACACGAACATGGACGGGGCCGGGAACTTCGAGCCGGAGAACCGGGCGGGACGCAACATGCACTTCGGCATTCGGGAGCATGCCATGGGCGCCATCCTGAACGGCATGGCGTTGCACCGGGGCCTCATCCCCTATGGAGGGACCTTCCCTGGTCTTCAGCGACTACATGCGTCCTCCGATGCGCCTGGCGGCCATGAACGGCCTGCCTGTGATCTATGTCTTCACCCACGACAGCATCGCCATGGGAGAGGACGGCCCGACCCATCAGCCGGTCGAACAATTGCTGGGATTGCGATCGATCCCCGGCATGATCGTCATCCGGCCGGCGGATGCCAACGAGACGGTTGCCGCCTGGCGGATCGCCATCGAGCGAAGGGAAGGTCCCGTTGCCCTGGTGTTGACTCGGCAGGGACTCCCCGTCCTTGACCTGGCCCGCTATCCGGGCTTACCCGCGGGAGTGCCGCGTGGTGGCTATGTCCTCGCGGACTCTCCGCCGGGTGCGCAACCCGACATCATTCTGATCGCAACCGGCTCCGAAGTGCATCTGGCACTGGAGGCGCGTGATCGGCTGGCGAGTGAGGGCATCCAGGCCAGGGTGGTGAGTGTGCCGAGTACAAACATCTTCTCGATGCAGTCGGATCGGTATCGGGACAAGGTCTTGCCCGCGGGCGTGCCCCTCTTGGCCATCGAGGCCGGTACGTCCCTCGGCTGGAAATCCTATGTCGGTCCCCAGATCGCCGTGATCGGGGTGGACACCTTCGGGGCATCGGCCCCCGGGCCGGTCGTGATGCAGCACTATGGCTTCACGATGGAGAATATCTGCAAGCAAAGCCATGACCTGCTCCGTCAGGTCAAGGAGGGACCATGATGCGCGTCGGAATCGCCGCGGACCATGGAGGGTTCACGTTGAAAGGGGAGGTGGCGGAGTCGCTGCGAGGGTCGGGGCACGAGGTCGTGGACTTCGGCGCACACGAACTGAACCCCGGAGATGACTACCCCGACTTCATCATCCCCCTGGCCAGGGCCGTCGCCGCGGGGGAGGTTGAACGCGGAGTGGCGCTTTGCGGCAGCGGCGTGGGAGCGTCCATCGCCGCGAACAAGGTTCCCGGCGTGCGTGCCGGGCTCATCCATGATGTCTTCTCCGCCCATCAGGGCGTCGAAGATGACGACATGAATGTCTTTTGTCTGGGTGGAAAAGTGATCGGGCCTGCGCTCGCCTGGGAACTGGTCGAGACCTTTCTGGCCGCTCACTTCAGCGGCGCCCCACGCCACAAGCGCCGCCTGGCTAAAGTGCAGGCGCTGGTGAACCAGAAACATGCGCCATGAAGGGTTCATTCGAGACTTCCTAATACTACAGCGCTATGCTTGACGTAACTCCAAGGTCAACTGCAACAAGCAATCAGCATCGCGAATTCATTAGGAGACGCGAGGATCTTCGAAAATAGGCTGCTTTTCCCGTCTTTCGGC
>JBEKTN010000073.1:0-25488 GCA_049516015.1 Isosphaeraceae bacterium
GCTTCTGGCTGCTGGTCCAGCTTTGCCAGGCGGGATTCGTACCCGCAGGGTTTCAACGAAAGGTTTCAGAGTTCAAGTCTCTTCCTCCTTCCCAAAGCTTACCTGACGCAAGGACACCATACCTAACTGCTTGGGCGAACTCGCGGAAATCAGGGAGAGAACAGGCATTGCGGCTGTTGGCCATCCGGCGGGCGCGCCTGGAGCCACTGGCGTTGAGCGCCTCCGGCCGCGGGAGAATGTTCAACGGTTGGGCGGCAGCGAGTGGGGAGAAACGGATTGATTTTTCCGCAGGAGTCGCCTGGTTCGGGGGAGGGGAAAAGGGACATTACTGAATAGCGATTCCTTAACCCCTAAGCCGCTTGCATCAAGCGTTTAAGTGCATGTCCCCGAGGCTCCTTCCCCTCTCAAACGGTCGATATCAGTGACGTCCCTTTTTCCCTCCCGCGTAAGTATGAAATGGATGACTCATGTGTCACCCTCCCGTAACCGCCCCTGACGTCGTAATTCCATGGAGATGAACGGAGCGCGACGCGTGAGGTAAGTCAGCGAGATTTGTTTCGCCTCGTACTCTACCACATAGTATCGCCGAAGATCCTGGCATTCTCGGTCGTTAAGTCTCAATCGAGTGATCGTTTTCTCCACCCGATCCCGAATCAGAGACGACAATGTCGCGGCCGGCTTGACCTGGAAGCCGACAAACTCCAGCTCAAACCATCCCGACTCTACTCGGAAGGGATCGAGAACAAAGACTGCATCGTTTTTCCTTGCGTTTATTAGTGAACATGCCAAACGATAGTTGTTCCACTCGTAAACGTGGCTCCATTCCACCGACCTTGGGATCATGTGATCGACGGTAGCCGCTCCCGTCACTTTCTCGATATAGATGGCCATATATGCGCAAATCTGATTGTAGGCCAGCATCATGTCATCGAGCCCGTTCCTCCAGAACGTTGGGAAACTTTCCGACGGAATGTCTTCGCGACGATCGGCGATCTTGCTGCGAATGCGGCCGGGTCGTTTCATCAGCGGGGGCTCGCCGACCATCTCGGCGATTGCGCTCAACCCAGGCTGGCGCACCTTCCGATCGAAATCCGGGGGCTCGGGTGCTGGGTTAACGTGGATCATCCCTCACCCCGCATTTGATCAAGGTTGTGGCTCCAGCGAATCCAGAATGGGTCGATATCCCCCAGAACCTTCCTCAATTTCTGATCAACCTTCTCGAATTCCTTCAAGGTCGGTTTCGATGTCCTCCGCAGTAACTCCTGAGCTTCCCGAAGAGCCTCTTCCGCTTCGATCCCACGGGGTTCGGAGAGATCGAAAACCGTGGATGTGAGCCAATTGTTCACGTCGCCCACCCGTCGCCACGGAAACTGCCTCAGTTCGACCCGGTCATTCACCAGGTCGAGCTCCCAGACGGCATCCTTCTGGTCGTCGAAATCGGGCTCGATCGAGGCGAGGACTAGCGGTGAATGCGTCGTGGCGATCAATTGCACTGAGACGGCGTGAGTCTCTGTCAAAGCCCTCATGACATCCAACAGTGCCTTGACGATTCGGCGCTGCCACTGCGGATGAAGGTGGGCCTCGATCTCGTCGATCAAGAAGACAATCTCCTTCGCGGGCTTTGTCCCGCGAATCTCGCAGGCACGCAAGTGCTCTTGCCAGGTCCAGACCAACAAGTAGGCCAATGCCACGATCCGCCTCATCCCGGCCGAGGCAACGGCAAGCGGCACTTCCTGCTTGTAGGGAAGCAACAAGGTGGGCTGATCACGCGTATCAACCAGACCGATCCGCATCAATTTCCCAGGCCTTAACAGCTCCTTGGAAGAAGGGCTTAGGGCCTGCAGGACACGGGTGAGTTGAGTATATGCGTCGCCGTTTTCTCGCTGCCAGCTTGCCCAGTCGAGAATCAAGCCATTGCAAAGCTTCTCGGGACTGTCGCGCGGCAATCCGTCCCAGACTTCCTCTGGCTTGAATCGGAAGGCCGGTGGCCTGTCTGGTTTCTCCGGGTCCTTCTCTTTCCAATAATTGCGGGCCGGATCCCAGGCGGAAAAACCGCCGTCCACCTGCGCGTAGATTACCATGCCAGCGATGGCCGGACGACCAGGTTTCAGCGGCCAATACTGTTCAACGCGGTTGAAGATCACCTCGTTCTTGAAGAGACCGCCCGATGCCTTCTCGTATCCGTACCCTATCGAGGAAGTGCCTGTGGCTGTTCCCTCTGGTGTCTTCCACCCCTTAAGAGGAGGGGTCGCCGGGGCCCTCGCCCACGTCCGCGTCAGCACCCACCAGGCGATATCCAGCAGAAACGTCTTGCCAAGGCCGTTGTCACCCGTGAGGAAGCTCATGCGCGGTTTGAAGTGGATCTCCATCTCAGGCGAAGGGCCGACATTCGTGAGCTTCAGGTAGCTAAGCATTGGCTTCTTCTCCTCGAAGCAGATAAGGAGTTCCCCGGCCCTCGCTTGTGCGCAGAGGCGCGAAGGGGACATTCCTAATTGCTCTGCTAAATTACACGATCCAGGCAACCCGGCTTTCCGCAGACTAGGCATCTTGCCACAACAATTAGGAACGTCCCGAATGGCATTGACTTATCAACGCAACATCCAATGGCTGTGTCAGTTGTGGCCAACTGAACGTGTGAGGGTCCTCCTTCGTACAGGTGGATGGATCAAGCCACTTTGTCTTTTTGGAGGACCCTCCAATGCAACTGCATCACCGACTTGTTAGCATCCTGCGCCGCGTCAGGCAAGACGTGGCCACTCTCCTCAGTGATCAGCGACAATTAGAATTCCCGCCCAGCGACAATTAGAATTCCCTCCTCCTCTCGCCTGCCTGTTCACTATGTGGTTAGTTCCGGGGACAGCATACCTAACTGCTTAGTTCCGGGGACACCATACCTAACTGCTTGGGCGAATTCCGTTAGTTCCGGGGACACCATACCTAACTGCTTGGGCGAATTCCGGGAAATCAGGGAGAGCAATCGGAGAACAGGCATTACGCCGTATGGCCATCCGGCAGGCACGCCTGGAGCGACTGGCGTTGAGCGCCTCCGGCCACGAGAGAATGGTCAAGGGTCCGACGGCGGCGAACAAGGAACAACGGATTGATTTCTCCGCAGGAAGCAAGGAAGATCGAACGGTTCGTGGTCGATTATGCACTTGGGTCGGGTCATCATGCGACGACTTTCGTGACCGTTCTCGACCTCGATCCTCCCAAGATTCTCGAGCACCGGTTGACCTACTACACCCGCGAGGGCACGCTGGAAGTCACGCCCGGTCAGGCGGTGGGCAAAGAGATGCCTGGAACAACGCCCGCGGGTCGTGAGGTGCGTGCTCGAGAGACCCTGAAGTGCTTCGGCTGTCATGCGACCCAGCTCTCGGCACATTCGGTTGTGGAGCTTGATCCGCTCTTGATGATTCCCAGCGTCACCTGCGAAAGGTGTCATGGACCTGGCCGAGCCCATGTCGAGGCGGCTCGGCGCGGAGCTGGGGCGGAAGACCTCTCGATGCCCATGGGGTTGGAAGGCTGGACGGTCCAGAGCCAGCTCGAGCTCTGCGGCGGCTGCCATCGGCATCCCAGCCGGGTACCACCAGAGCAGCTCAACGCGAACGATCCGGCCCTGGCCCGATTCCAGCCGATCGGCCTGTCCCAGTCCCGCTGTTTCAAGGAGAGCGAGGGGAGACTGTCGTGTGTCTCGTGCCACGATCCCCATGCCCGGTCGTCCTCTGATCCCGCGATCTACGAGCGGGTCTGTCTGAGCTGCCACGAGATGCCCAGGAAAGTAACGACAGGGGAGACCGGGCACGAGATGTCCCATCTGGCCGCGACTTCGGTTTGTCCGGTGTCTCCCACGAGGGGGTGCGTCGCTTGCCACATGCCGGGAGTCGATTCCGGGCAATATGTCCTGTTCACGGACCACTGGATCGGGGTTCGCCGTCCTGCTCCGGGAATGTGACCGCCGGGGATCACCGTCACGGGCCGTGCTGGACGACCCGTTCAGCCGCCCACTCATGCTTCCCGTTCCGCGGTCCGAGTGATCAGTTCCAGCGTGTTCTCGAGCCAGGCTCGAGCCGGGGTCAAGGGCAGGCGCATCATCAGCAAGGCGAGATCCTCGTTCGACAGGCGGGTCTCGAGGGCGCGCGAAAGGGGTGGAGTCAGCAGCCGTCGCGGCCACTCGCCGGCAAGTCTCCGCAGAAATAGCGAGGGTAGAAGCTCGTCGACGCTGACGTCCGCCGAGACGTCGGCGAGGACGCCGTCCAGGGTCAGGAGCACCTTGCGGAACATGATCAGATCGGTTCCGGCACGCAACTTCGCCCGCAGCACGGCGTCGTCGAGCATGCCCATGAGCCAGGAGAAGCCGGGGAACATGCCCTGGCGGATGCGCCTTAGCCAGTCCTGGATGACGTCGTCGAGTGCCACCTCGTCGACCCGCTGCTCCAGGGCCAGGTCAAGAAGGCCCGACCGGATCTGCCCGGCGCTCAGGCTCAGGCCGCCGAGCACCAGTTGCGTCATGGTGACCCGGTCACTCTCACTCAGTGTTCCGGTCAAGCTCCAGTCGAGAATGGCGAGGCGGCGATCAGGGGTCACGAAGAGGTTTCCGGCGTGGGGGTCGGCATGAAAGGTCGCCCGGCTCGCCGGCGACCAGATGGGTCCGGCGATCATGGCTTCCACGATCAGCTCGGCGAGCCGCCGCCGGTCCCAGAGGTCGTGTACCCCAGGTTCGGTCACCTTATGGCCGTCGATTCGCTCCATGGCCGTGACCCGGCCGGAACAGAACGGATAAAGCCGGGGAATCAAGACCTCCCGCTCCCTGGCGTAGGTTTCCGCAGCCTGCTCCAGGTGGCGCTGTTCTCCCTTGAGTTTGACCTCGGTTGCCAGCTTTTCACTCACCTGATCGAAGACCTCGCGATACGCGAGCTGGGGAATCCCGAACGCGACGCAGCGGTCGTCGAGAAGCCCTCCGACTTCCTGCAGCAGGCCGAGCTCCAGCGCCAGCCGGTCCTCGATGCCGGGCTTGAGGATCTTGAACACCCCGCGCTCGGGAAGATCCTCTTGACCGCCGGCGGAGTATCGGAACGGCACCACGACAGCCACGCTGGCCTCGGCCAGAGCCGGGGGATCAAGCTTCACGCCGAGGCCTTCCAGGGGGCCGAGTTCGCGGGCCAGGGTTTGCTCGATCGTGCTCAGCGGGGTCAGGGGGGGCAGCGACTCGAGGCGCTGAAGATGAAGCCTCAGCTCGAGAGCGAGCCGGCGGTCGCGGGCGAGAACCTGGCCCAGCTTGTGCAGCGCGGGGCAACGCTCGGCAAGGGCGACCAGGCGCTCCTCCGCCGATGCATCGGCGCGGAGCGCGGCCTGGTCGCCGAGGATCCGGGCCACGTCGGGGCCGGGAAGCCGGCTCATGAAGAGGCGCAGACCTTCGACGATCGGACGGCGATAGCTGGCATAGGCCTCGGGCAAGAGCGCCCCGATCACGTCGTCACCGATAAGCCATTCCCAGTCGAGCATCACTGACCTCGCGGCCCGGCGGACCGTGACCAGGCCGGCGCTGATCCAGCGCCGGTCATCCCCTGAGGTAAGACTAGCCGGCGGAACGTTCCGCCCCCACGCGCTCGAATCATTGCGGCCAGCCCTCTTGTCGTTTAGTCTAGCAGAATGAGGCGCCGTGATCCACGTGGTCCGCGAACAGATGACTGCCGGCACAAAGCGGAGCCAGAGCCATGTCCAGCCAGCCGAATGAGTCGTCGGGGACGATCCCGTTCGAGGAGATGGAGAAGCGTGTCCCCCTGGTCTCGCTCGATCCGAGCCGGCCAATCTGGGAGCGGTTCTTCACGGTGGCTCCGCTGGTCATCATTGGTTCCCGGGAGGAGAGTGGGGCATTTGACCTGGCGCCCAAACACTTGGCCACGCCGCTGAGCTGGCAAAACTACTTCGGGTTCGTCTGCACACCCCGGCACCGGACCTATCAGAACATCCAGCGGCAGGGTGTATTTACCGTCACCTATCCGAGACCGAGCCAGGTTGTGCTCACGAGTCTGGCCGCCGCGCCACGCGACGACGATGATACGAAGCCGGCGCTTGCCCTCCTGCCCACGCGCCCGGCGCGTACGATTGACGGGGTCTTCGTGGAGGGCGGCTACCTGTTCCTGGAATGCTCGCTCGAGCGCATCATCGATGACTTCGGAGAGAACAGCCTGATTGCGGGACGTGTCCTGGCCGCCCAAGTTGCCGAAGATGCGTTGCGGCACTTTGAACGCGAGGACGCCGATGTGTTGCTTGCGGCGCCACTCATGGCCTACCTGGCTCCGGGACGTTACGCCGAGATTCGCTCCGGGCATGCGTTCCCTTACCCGGCAGGTTTTATGCGCTGAATCGGAGGTCTGGCTTCGACCGCAGGGGCCGATCGGCAAGACGGGTCATATTCATGAACGATCAACTCGTCCGTGATCTACGTCACGACGTCGAATCCCGCCAGGGAGAAATGGTCGCGTTCCTGGAGGCACTCGTCCGGGCCGAATCTCCGTCGGTGGTACCGGAGAGCCAGTGCCCGGTGCAGTCGCTCCTGGCCGGATCACTCCGGGATGACGGCTTCCTTGTGCGAATTATCAAGGGACATGGCAAGAGCGGCGGCCTTCTGTTCGCCGCGCCCCGCCGGCGAAGTCGATCGTCCGCGTTTCAGCTCCTGCTCGGTCATACCGACACAGTCTGGCCTCTGGGGACCCTCGCCCGCATGCCCATTGAACTCGAGAACGAAACGCTCAAGGGTCCAGGAGTGTACGATATGAAGGGGGGCTTGGTGCAGTTAGTCTTCGCCATCAGGTCGCTCCGGGTCCTGGGGGTCGAGCTACCGGTCACTCCCGTCGCACTCTTCAATTCGGACGAGGAAACCGGCAGCGAGGAGTCCTCTCTGCTGATCCGCCGGTTGGCACGCCGTGCCAACCGCTGCTACGTATTCGAACCGGCCCTGGGCCTTTCTGGCAAGCTGAAGACGGCCCGCAAGGGTGCAGGTCAGTTCACGATCCAGATCGAGGGCCACAGCGCGCATGCCGGGCTCGATCCCACGGCCGGCGCGAGCGCGATTCTCGAGCTTTCCTACGTGATTCAGTCACTTCAAGCCCTCAATGATACCGAGCGCGGGATCTCCGTGAACGTGGGCCAGATCGATGGCGGCATCCGGCCCAACGTCGTGGCGCCATTCAGCAAGGCCGTCATCGATGTCCGGGTTCCCACGGTGGCCGACGGCCTGCGGATCGAGGCGGCCATCCACCGGCTCCAGCCCACCGTCCCCGGAACCCGGATCACTGTCGAGGGCTCGGTGGATGTGCCACCGCTGGAAGCCACCCCACGAAATCGCCAGCTCTGGAACGCCGCGCGCGAGGCGGGACGGAGACTCGGAATGGAACTCGAGGAAGGAGTCGCCGGCGGCGTTTCCGACGGGAACACCGCAAGCCAGTACACAGCTACTCTCGACGGCCTGGGAGCCGTGGGTGACGGCGCCCATGCGGTCCACGAGTTCCTGGATTGCCGCAAGATGATCGAACGGTGCGTCCTGGTGGCACTGCTACTCACACTTCCCCCCCTTCCCGGCGCCTCCTCGACGACCGAGGGCGCCGTGGATTCGGAGGGACTGGCAGGGCATTTTCAGGCCTCCGCTCGTTGATCCTGAACCGCGCCAGGCTCGACCTTCCTTGAATGGTCCGGAGAGTCAAATCATTTTCCATTTTCCTGATCTTGATCAGGATCTTGATCAGGATCTTGATCAGGATCAGGACTCAATTCGCCGCGCACCCTTGTGCTCTTCATCCTCCTCCTTCTCTTAAGGCTAGCGTGCGGTCCTGGTCAGGTTGTAGAGCAGAATTCCGGCAGCGACCGACACGTTGAGCGAGCTGGCTCCCGGGCGCATCGGGATCGTGATCGACCGCCGGCATCGCGCCAGCCAGTCAGGCTCGACCCCCTGGTCTTCGTCGCCCAGGACCAGGGCAAGACGGTCGGGTCGAGATACCTGCTCAAAGGAATCTGCCGTGGGCTCGGCCACGGCCGCCCAGAACTCCACGTCGAAAGCGGAGGCCAGTCGGCCGGCGGTCTCCTGGAGCCGGTCGGCCACGATCACAGGCAGTCGCAGCGCCGAGCCCATCGAGACCCGCAGCACCCTTCGCGACAGGGGATCGGGGCAGCTTGAACCGGCCAGGATCGCGTCGATCCCGAACACGTCGCCGATCCGCGCGATCGCTCCCAGATTCTCGGGGTTGCTCAGCCTCGGGCAGACGACCAGCGTGCACCGGCCGTCGCTTTGCCGGAGGATCTCTTCTGCCGAAGGCCAGGCAGTCCGCTCCGCGCAGGCCAGGACTCCGCGGTGGAACGGGAAGCCGACGACCGCGTGGATCTGCTCGAAGGTGACCACATAGACCGGCACATCCGCTGGTAGACGCTCCTCGATATGGGCAACATAACGGTCTGTCGCCAGGATGGAAACCACCGGGAACCGGCTGGCAAGCAGGCGCTCGACCAGCTTCTCTCCTTCGACCACGAACTGGCCCAATCCGCGAGTCAGATTCGTGGCCTTGAGCGCGCGGTAGACGGCGATCCGTGGGTCGTCGAGATCGGTGATCAGCTCACGAGTCATCGCCTCAATCACTCGCTGACCACTGCATCAGGGTCGAGTTCTTCGTGCTGCGGTCGACAGCCTTCACCACGCAATTTGCGAGCTATACGACTGGATGGTCTTGACATAGTTGACGCGCGCGAAGGCGGCGGGGTCGGGGCTGTTGCGCTGGCTCATCGAGCCCTTCATCTGCTCGACCGAGACGTACTCTTTCTCTTCCAGCCAGGTCCGCAGACCGACCAGAAGGTCGGAGATCAGGCCCGGCCCGTGCTTGAGCACGCCCGAGGTGGTCATTGTGACGTCGGCGCCCGCCAGGAGCAGCTTGATCACGTCTTCAGACGTATGAACGCCTCGGGTGGCGGCCAGCGACTGGTCGAAATACGACCGCAGGATGGCGATCCACCGCAAGGGGAGCCAGAGCTCATCGCGGCTGCTCAGGACCAGGCGGGATTCGACGGTGAGGGTGTCCAGGTCGATATCGGGCTGGATGAACCGGTTGAAGAGAACCAGGCCGTCGGCGCCGGCGTGGAACAGCCTCTTGGCCATGTTGGCCATCGAGCTGAAGAACGGCCCGACCTTGACGGCCAGGGGGATCGACACCGCCCCCCGAACGCTGGCCACCAGCTCGAGGTACTGTTCCTCCACTTGCTGGGCGGTCATTTCCGGGTCGGCCGCGAGATAGTAGATGTTCAACTCCAGCGCATCGGCGCCGGCCTCCTCGATCATCTTGCCGTACTGAATCCAGCCGCCGTTGGAGGTGCCGTTGAGGCTGCCGATCACCGGGATCGTGAGCGACTGCTTGGCCTGGCGAACCAGTTGGAGATAGGTCTCGGGCCCGGTGTTGTAGGTCTCCATCTCGGGGAGGTACGTCTGGGCCTCGCCGAAACCCTCGTTTTGGTAGTCGTAAAGCATGGCGATCTCGACCCCCTCGCGGACGATCTCCTCCTCGAAGAGCGAGGGCAGCACAACCGCCGCCGCCCCCGCTTCCTCGAGCTTCTTGAGCGTGTCGATGCGGCCCGTGAGCGGGCCGGACGATGCGACCAGGGGGTTCTTCAAGTCCAGGCCCAGGTACTTGGTGTGCAGGGAAATGCTCATCGGACTGCCTCCTCCAGCGGACTGACCGTGCGCTCGATGCCGGCCATCTGCTCGTAGAAATGCCAGCGGTCGTTGATATCTTTCTGGGCCAGCTCGAGGAGCCTTTCGGCCTGGGCCGGGTTGGCGCGGGCCAGCATGGCGTAGCGCCCTTCTTTCAAGGCGAATTCCTTGAACTTCGTGGTCGGCTTGCGGCTGTCGAGATGGAACGGCTTGGACCCGTCATGGGCCGCGCGGGGGTCGTAGCGATAGAGCGGCCAGTAGCCCGAGGTGATCGCTTCCTTCTGGTGGCTCATCGACGTGCTCATGTCGATGCCGTGGGCGATGCACGTGCTGTAGGCGATGATCATCGAGGTGCCCCGGTAGGCCTCTGCCTCGCGGAAGGCCTTGAGCGTCTGGAGCGGGTTTGCGCCCATGGCCACGGTGGCCACATAAACGTTGCCGTAATCGACGGCCATCATGCCCAGGTCTTTCTTGCCCACGGCCTTGCCGCCGGAGGCGAACTTGGCCACCGCCGCCCGCGGGGTGGACTTGGAGGCCTGGCCGCCGGTGTTCGAGTAGACCTCGGTGTCCAGCACCAGGATATTGACGTCGCGGCCCGAGGCCAGGACGTGATCCAGCCCGCCGAAGCCGATGTCGTAAGCCCAGCCGTCGCCACCCACGATCCAGACGCTACGGCGGATCAGGGCGTCGGCCACGCCTTGGAGCAGCCGTGCCTCGATGGAATCAAGCTGGGCGAGCTTCTGCCCGAGCGTGGCGACCCGGGCCCGCTGGGCCTCAATCTCGGCGTCGTCGACCTGGCGCGACTCGAGGATCGCCGCGACCAGGTCCTCACCCAGCGAGGACGACATCCGCCGGAGCAACTCCCTGGCATAGGCCTCTTGCTGGTCGACGGCCAGCCGCATCCCCAGGCCGAACTCGGCGCAGTCCTCGAACAGCGAGTTATTCCAGGTCGGGCCCTTCCCCTCCTTGTTGTGCGCGTAGGGAGTGGTCGGCAAGTTGCCGCCGTAGATCGATGAGCAGCCGGTGGCGTTGCCGATCATGGCGCGGTCGCCGAAGAGCTGGCTCATGAGCTTGAGGTAGGGCGTCTCGCCGCAGCCGGGGCAGGCGCCGGAGAACTCGAAGAGCGGCTGAAGCAGTTGCGAGCCCTTGACCACCTCGAACTTGACCTGCTTGCGGTCGATCTCGGGAATCTCGAGGAAGAAATCGAAGTTGGCCCGCTCGACCTCGAGGTGGTCGAGCTTCGGTTCCATGTTGATGGCCTTGTGCTTGACCATCTCCTTGCTCCTGGCCGGGCAGACATCAACGCAGACACCGCAGCCGGTGCAATCGTCGGGCGCGACCTGAACGGTGAGGTGAAGGCCAGGGTATTCCTTGCCGCTGTAGGGCTCCGACTGATAGCCGGCCGGCTTGTTCTCGAGTGCCGATGTGGGGAAGACCTTGGTGCGGATGGCCGCGTGGGGGCAGACCAGAGCGCAGAGCCCGCACTGGATGCAGATGTCGGGGTCCCAGATCGGTATGGAGAGCGCGATGCTCCGCTTCTCGTACCTGGCGGTCCCGGTCGGGAAGGTGCCGTCGACCGGCATGGCGCTGACGGGCAGCAGGTCGCCCTTGCCCTCGATCATCATCGCCGTGACCCGCTTGACGAAGTCGGGAGCGTAGGCCGGCACGGGCGGCAGCCGGCGCAGATCGCCGGCGGCCGAGGCCGGGACTTTCACCTCGAACAGCTCGGCGATGGCCGTGTCCACGCCGGCGTAGTTCTGTTGCAGCACGGTCTCCCCGCGCTTGCCGTACGTCTTCTTGATCGTGTCCTTGATCTCGGCGATCGCCTCATCGCGGGGCAGAACGCCCGAGATCGCGAAGAAGCAGGTCTGCATGATCGTGTTGAGCCGTCGGCCCAGCCCCGCCTTCTCCGCCACGCTCTCGGCGTCGATCACGTAGAACTTCAGCTTCTTGTCGATGATCTGCCGCTGGGTCTCGATCGGAATCTGCTCCCAGACCTCGTTCGGGCCGTACGGGCTGTTGAGCAGGAAGGTCGCCCCGGGATCGGCGAACTCGAGGACGTCCATCTTCTCGAGGAAGTTGAACTGGTGGCAGGCCACGAAGCTGGCATTGCGGCAGAGGTAGGCCGAGTCGATCGCCCGGGGACTGAACCGCAAGTGCGAGACGGTGACCGACCCCGCTTTCTTGGAGTCGTACACGAAATAGCCTTGCGCGAAGAGCGGGGTGTTCTCGCCGATGATCTTGACCGTGTTCTTGTTGGCGCCCACGGTGCCGTCGCTGCCCAGGCCGTAGAAGACGGCCCGGTGCGTGTCGGCCGCCTCGGTGGTGAACGTAGGATCCCACTTCAGGCTCAGGTGGGTGACGTCGTCGACGATGCCGACGGTGAAGTGCCGCTTGGGCTTGGGGGCGGCCAGTTCATCAAAGACTCCGGCCACCATCGCCGGCGTGAACTCCTTGGATGACAGGCCGTACCGGCCGCCGATGACCTTGGGGGCCGGCACATCGCCGGCCCGCTCGCTCCAGCCCTCGACGAGTGCGGTGATGACGTCCTGGTAGAGCGGCTCGCCGATCGCGCCGGGCTCCTTGGTCCGGTCGAGCGCGGCGATTCGCTTTGTGGTCACCGGCAGCGCCGCGACGAAGCTCGGCACGTCGAACGGACGGTACAGCCGGACCTTGACCAGCCCCAGCTTCCGGCCCTCGCCGTTGAGCTTCACGACGGTCTCTTCGATGCCCCCACAGCCCGAACCCATGGCGACGATCACCTCCTGCGCATCCGCGGCCCCGACGTAGTCGAAGAGGTGATACTGCCGGCCGGCGAGCGCGGCGAATTTGTCCATGGTCTCTTGCACGATTCCCGGGACGGCCAGGTAGAACGGATTGCACGCCTCGCGCGCTTGGAAGAAGACGTCGGGGTTCTGGGCGCTGCCGCGGAGTATCGGCCGCTCGGGATTGAGGGCCCGGTCCCGGTGAGCCTTCACCAGTTCGTCCGGGATCATGGCCCGCAAGTCGTCCGGGGTGAGCTGCTCGATCTTGTTGACCTCGTGCGAGGTCCGGAAGCCGTCAAAGAAATGAAGGAACGGGACCCGCGCCTCGAGCGTGGCCGCCTGCGAGATCAGGGCGAAGTCTTGAACTTCCTGCACCGTGTTGGAGCAGAGCATGGCCCAACCTGTGGCCCGGGCGGCCATGACGTCGCTCTGGTCGCCGAAGATCGACAGGCAGTGGGTGGCCAGGGTCCGGGCGGCGATGTGGAAGACTGTCGAGGTGAGCTCGCCGGCGATCTTGTACATGTTGGGAATCATGAGGAGCAGGCCCTGCGACGCCGTGAACGTCGTCGTCAGTGCGCCACCCTGGAGCGCACCGTGGCAGGCCCCGGCCGCTCCTCCCTCGTGCTGCATCTCGATGACCGTGGGAATCACGCCGTAGATGTTCTTCTGGCCCGCGGCCGACCAGGCGTCGGCGAACTCACCCATGGGCGAGGACGGCGTGATCGGGTAGATCGCGATGACCTCGTTGGTCTGATGGGCTATATAGGCCGCCGCCTCGTTCCCATCAACCGTCACGAATTGCCGTTTCAAGTGGGACCTCCTGAAAAGGGTGGTTGCTTCCGAGGGTGCGACCTCGCACCATGGTGATCACGCGGCCTTGCGTGCTCGGAAATGCGCCACGCCAGAACGATGAAGTGCGCGAGATTGGCTTGGTTCGCTTCATCGCATGTTCATTCAAATGGGCGTGAAAAAAAGCCCCTCTGGCACGTCGTGAAGACGCGTGTGGGGCTCTCGTAGCCAACTGAAACCCTGCCCGCCATGAGCAGTGCCATGATAACTAATTAACCGACCGGACGCGGGAAGTCAATGAGCGCACGGGAGACGCGGGGAGACCCTCGCCCGAGCCCCGCGCGATTCGACGCTTCCTGGGCAGGGCGATGAACCGCCCTGAGGAGGAACCGGGTGAACTGGATCGACGAGATTGCTTCCGATTCGGTGGCTTCGGTGAACAAGCAGCGGACTCGGGGAACGCGGAGAACGACTGGCTTGGCCTGAGCGGTGGCTCCTCCAACTTGGCCTTGGCGGATTGTGGCTACGCGCCGGTCGTTGCGGTCCGTCGTGCCCTGCGATTTTGTCCCATGACGTAGACGCAGCCACATACGGTACCGAACCCCACGATGTATAGCGAGGAGGGTTCGGGGACGGCGACGCGATCAGCCACGCCGACGACCCTGGTTCCTCTGCCCCGATGATGCCAAACCATGAGTTCGTTGGCGTCGCGGGCCACAATCCCGGCAGGTTACCTGGACTTAGGTTTGTTTCCCATACCATACCATACCTGACGGTGGCCCCGAGGTGTAGGTGGTGGGGGTGGAGGGAATGGATAAGACTATGATTCCCGACGGAAAGGGGACGAGCAGGCCCGCCCCGGTCGCAGTGATTCCACTGGTTGTCGCGGACGCGCCTGGTTCCGTGGATGAAACGGTGTATGTACTCACGCCGTTGGTGATCGTCCACGTCCAGGACAATATATTCAACGAACGATAGCGGGCAGGTTTGCCATGCCCGCGCTCCCGCAACGCGAGGCTGGGGAGACCCTCGGTCGCCGTGGGCGGGCGGGTCGGGAGACCGCGCCCGAACCGGTGCCTGACCCGAAGGGCGGGAGGTAGCCGGTTGTGGAGCTGGGGCTTGGTCGGATATGGTGAATTCTGCTTGGTTTACCTTCGCTTTGGACAGGCAGGGATGGAACGATCGCCGAATCTGGATTGGCGGTCGCGGGGAGTCTTTTCGGTATGGTCGGCCTTGCTGCCCGGTTGTTGCCGTACGCTCTGGCGTTTTTCAGCAGTCTCTGCATCATGATCCTGGAACTGGTTTCCAGCCGCCTGGTGGCCCGGCATGTCGGGTCGTCGCTGACGGTTTGGACCAGCGTGATCGGCATCATCCTGGGCGGAATCTGCCTGGGCAATGTGCTGGGCGGCCGGCTGGCTGACCGGGTCGAGCCGCGGCGGGCGGTTGGACCCCTGTTCGCGCTGGGATCGCTGCTGGTCCTCTGCTGTCTCTGGATCAACGCCGAGGTCGGCCACATCCTTCCGGCGCCCGAGACGATCAACTGGGAGCTGCGCACGGTGATCGTGGTGATTCTCGACTTCCTGGTTCCGGCGACCGTGCTGGGGATGGTTGGACCGGTCGTGGCCAAGATGGCCGTCGAGCAGGCGCAGCGGACCGGCAGCGCGATCGGCGACGTCTACTTCTGCGGGGCGATCGGTTCGATCGTAGGCACCTTCCTGGCCGGCTTCGTGCTCATGTATCTGGCCCCGAGCTCGACCATCGTCTTGCTGGTCGCCGCGGCACTGGCATTGCTGGCCGCGGCGCTCTTCGGCCAGATGGGCGGGCTCGTGCTCGGCGTGCTCACCGCGCTGCTGCTCGGTCTGGGATCGGTCGGTCCACTGGTCCGGTCGCTCGGCCTGGGGGCCATCCCACTTGGTTCGTACCAGATCAACTACCTGGCGCTGGCCGGGAATGTGACGGCCCTGCTGCTCGGGCTGCTGGGTATCTCCAGCCTGTTCGCGGCACGGCGGCAGGACCCCATGCTGGGCGAGAAGACCAGCGAGAGCGTCGGTGCAATCGATCCGGCCGCGCCGCGGCCCAGCCTGTCCGACCTGGCGATCCTGGCCTTTCTGGCCAGCCTGGGCTTCATGGCTCTGGAGATGGTGGCCGGGCGGATGGTGTCGCGCCACCTGGGGTCGAGCATCTACGGCTGGACCAGCGTCATCGCCGTTCTGCTTGCCGGACTGAGCCTGGGCAACTTCCTGGGCGGACGCGCCGCCAACTTGATCAAGAGCGAAAAGCAGGCAAGCTGGCTGTTCCTGGCCGCGTCGGTCCTCGTCCTCAGCATCCTGCTGCTGGAGTCGCCGCCGCGATGGCTGCGCGAAGCATTCGCCCAGGGGGGGCCTCCCAGGAGTGTGCTCAGCGCGGCGATCACCTGGTCCGATCTGAAGCTGCCGCTCTTGCCGGCCATTACTTTGTCGTGGCCGTACCGGGTCCTTCTGGTCACCACTCTGGTCTTCTTCCTCCCCGCGGTCTCGATGGGGACGGTCAGCCCGGTCGTGGCCAAGCTGGCGGTGGACCGGCTGAAGCGTTACAAGCGTACCGGCACGGCCATCGGGCAGGTGTATGCCTGGGGCATGGCCGGCAGCATCCTGGGGACGTTCCTGACCGGGTTCGTCCTGATCGACGTCATCGGGACCAAGGGAGTGCTCCTGCTGCTGGGCACCTCCATGGCCTTTGCGGCGACTGTGCTGGGATCGGTCTGGCACGCCGTCTGGGCGGGCGTTCCGCTCGGGCTGTGCGTAATCGCGTTCACTCCGCTGAACACGTTCCAGAAGATGGGCGAGGAGTGGGGAATCCGCGAGGAAAAGGGAAATCCCGCAACCACCGAAGACGGTTTTGCCTGGATCGACGAAAGCAACTATTACTTCATCAAGGTCACCAACGAGCCCGAGCCGGACACGGATTCGCAAAAACGCACGCTGGTTCTCGATAACCTGATTCACGGTTATTTCATCCTGGGCCATCCCGAGCGGCTGGACTACGACTACGAACACATCTACGCCTTGGTGGCCTACCGTGCCGCCAAGGCCGCTGGCAAGATCACCCTGGCCCCGGACAGCCCGCCCACGAACAGGAGGACGACCGCCAACAGCTCTGCAAGCCTGCCCGACCTGGTTTTCGCCGCGCAAGCCAAGGACAAAGGCGCTGGCGGGCCCGATTCGAAAAACTCGGACAAGGTCAAGGATCAAGACAAGGACAAGACCAAGAAAGACACGCCCGATCAGGCCGAGAAAGAGATCAACGAGGAGGCAGACAGGCACACGCCCGTGCTGCCCAAGGTCGAGCGGTCCACGCTCAAGACCCTGTTCCTGGGGGGCGGGGCCTACACATTCCAGCGGCACATGCAATACGCCTATCCCGGCACCGAGGTCGACGTCGCCGAGATCGATCGGGCGGTCACCAACGCCAACTACCAGGCGACAGGCCTGCCCCGCGACAACACGACGATCAAGACCCACTGGGGCGACGCGCGACAGTTCGTCGATCGCAACCAGGACACCAAGCAATACGACCTGATCTTCGGCGACGCGTTCAACGATTTCTCGGTTCCCTGGCACCTCACAACCCATGAGTTCAACGAGAAAATCGCCAAGATGATGAGCCCGACAGGTGTTTACATGATCAACATCATTGATGCTTACGAGTCGGACTCGGTCGCACTCAAGAAGGCCGAAAAGATCATCGCGGACAAGAAGATCGAGGGCGCGGCCGCGCAGGAGCGGGTCCGCCGGCAGGAGCTGGACCGGGCGCACCGCTACGGCGGCTTCCTCGGCGCCTGGGCCAAGACCGCGGCCTTGACCTTTCCCCACCTCTACATCTTCGGCACCGATCGCAACCCGGGCTCCGGATTGCGCGAGACCTTCGTCGTGGTCGCATCGCGGCAGCCGCTTGACATCGCGGATCTGGGCCGCCGCGACGATGACCCCCAGTTCTTTCACAACGACCACCGGACCGAGCCGAAACCCTACCCGCCCGACGATGAGAAGGCCATCTTCGAGAGCCGCTCCCGGGACATCATCCTGACCGATGACTACGCCCCGGTCGAGAACCTGCTCGCCCCGGTGGCCGAGACGCGGGCCGACGACTGACCGGTACAAGGGTCATCACCTGGCTGCCGAACCAAGAAAGCCTCCCATGGCCGATACCAAGTCAGGACCGAACCGAAGCTGGCTCATCATCGCCCTGGTCTTCCTGGGTTTCTGGGTCGTCTACCTGACCTTCTTCGCGCCGGGGAACCGCCGGCCGCTGGAGGGCTCGGGAATCGACCTGCCGGCAGACTACAACTGGAAGCTCGAGGATCTCGGGGAGCAGCCGGTGCAGTTTTCTCGCTTCAAGGGCAAGACGGTGTTCCTGAACATCTGGGCCACCTGGTGCGGCCCGTGCGTGGGGGAGATGCCCTCGATCGCCAGGCTTGCGGAGAACCCCCGTCTGAAGGGCAAGAACATCGAGTTCGTCTGCGTCTCGACCGACGACTCCACCGCCGCGGTCGTCCGGTTCGTCCGCGACAAGAACTGGCCGATGACCGTGCTTCGCTCTGAATCCCTGCCGCCGGTCTTCCTCACCGAGGCCATCCCGGCAACCTACATCATCACACCCGGCGGTCGCATCGTGGCGGCCGAGGTCGGTGCGAATGACTGGGACAAGGCGGAGGTCGTCACGTTTCTCGAAAAGGCCGCCGCCACGAAGCCCGGACCGGCCGGCGAGTCCACAAAGAGCCCGGCTGGCCCAGGCGGCTGAGCTGTCGGCTCCGTGAGTTCCGGTCGTTCTCAGTCCGCTTCGAAGGACACCTCGTCCCAGGATTGCGGCGCCGGCTTCTTGCCGCCCAGCGGCTGGCCCGTCATGGACAGGTAGGTCACGGCGAGCATCAGGCCGGTGAACGGCACAGTGAAGAGCAGACCCACGAAGCAGGCGAGCAATCCCCCCAGGTTGATCAGGCAAAGCATGCCGTAGACCAGGTTCAGGGTCCACACCCGCCGGCGCGTTGCCTCCCACGAGAAACGCAGCGAATCCACTGCGCCCGCGTTGTGGTCGAGAATCATGTAGGGGAACTGCGAGAAGCGCATCGACACGTAGATCGCGACGATGCAGGCGATGGCGATTCCCACGGCGAGGACCATGACGATGGCGAGACTGCGGGGACCGGCAAGCCCCGGCAGAATCGGTATCCAGATCAGGTTCACCAGCACGATGAGGCCAAGTACCAGCATGAAGAGGACAGTCGCCAGGACGGTGGTCAGGAGAAAACGGCCGCCGCGAAAGACCCGCACCAGCACGGCAGGCTCGCCCCGCGCCACTGCCAGCATGGCGAGGTTCTGGCCGATGCTCAGCCAGACGTGGAACACGTAACCGCCCAAGAAAACCGCGAACTGGACCAGGAAGTACTGGAGCCGGTTGCCGGGCGCCGCGGCGAGTTCACGGAGTAGCCGCGTCTGCCAGAACTGGATGCCCCACGTCAGGGCCAGCACCGTCCAGCAAACCGCGATGCAGGCGCCCAGTCGTTCCTTGTAAATGGCCCAGGTCGCACTCAGGATGCAGCCGAGGTCGAACGGGACGATGGCCGGAGACTTGCCGCGCTGCCTATGGCCGAGCTGGCTCCGGGGCGGTGCATAGGGGTTGGTTTCGTCGCCAGGAAAATCGGGATCCAGGCCGGTTGCCATCGGTTTGACCTCGGGGAAAAGCCGGGCGATGCGCTGCCGAAGCGCTGCCGAAGTGCTGGGATCAGATCAGAGTCGATCGGTTCAGAGCAGGTGTCGGGCCTTGATCTCGAGGTAGCGGCTGACCAGGTCGCCGGTCAGATCGTCGGGGAAGACGTCGAGAGTCAACACCCCTCGGCGTCGCAGTCCGGCGAGCACCCGCTCGCGCCAGTTCAAGAGGTCGGCGGCGGCCGCTCCTTGATAGAGCGTCGCTCCCTCGTCCTGCGCCTTGTCGGCCAGGGCGAAGAGATCATGATCGCGGAGGAAGACTCCCAGGGGCAGGTGCCTGCCGGTCAGGTTGCCCAGGTATTCCGAGACGATCTGGGCATTGACCTCGTCGAACAGGTTCGTGAGCAGAACGACCAGCGAACGTTTCCGGCACCGCTCCTCGAGCTCCACGAACGCCCGATCATACCGAGGCTCGACCGGTTCGGGGAACACATTGTGGACCGCATGCACCAGCCGCCTGATCCGCCTTGGGCCGCCGCCCGGGGGAATGTAGGCGCGGGTGCGGTCGGAGAAGGCCAGGAGCCCGACCTGGTCGTTGCGAATCAGGGCGACGTGCGCCAGCAGGAGCATGGCGTTCAGCGCGTGGTCCAGGGGCGACAGTCCGCCTCCGGTGTCGCCGGCCATCATCCGCCCGCAATCGATGAGGAAAAGGATGCGCTGGCTCTGGTTGTGCTGGTGGGCGCGCACCGTCAATCTGCGCCGGCGGGCGGTGGCGCGCCAGTCCAGGTGGCGCGGGTCGTCGCCCTCGATGTAGTCGCGGAGCCGCTCGAACTCGTTGTCCGTCCCCAGCCGGCGCGAGGCCCGCAGGCCCAGTACGCTCAGCCGGTCGCGGCGGGCCAGCATCGTGTAGCGGGCGATCTGCCGGACGTCGGGGTAAACGCGGACCTCGGTCCGGGCCGGCCACGAAATCGCCCGCTGCCAGAGCCCCAGCCGGCTGAGCACCAGGGCATCGACCTGCTCGAAGGCGTAGGTCCCGCGTCTGCCGGGAACCACGCGGTATTCGAGCTCGACCCGGCTCCGGCCCGGTACATCGACGCGAAACTCGGCCGGGTCGGCCGTGAAGACCGCCGGAACGTCGTCGCGCAGCCGCAGCCGGCGGCCTCGGCCCATCAAGTTCTCGAGCGCGAGTGTGACCTGCTGGGGCTGGCCCAGCGAACAGGTGGTCCCGCATTGGCGAGAGACGCGGAACCGCCCGGCCCCGCGCAAGCTCGCCAGGTCGGCGGCCGCCACCAGCGCCAGCACCAGGTCGAGCGCCAGCACGACCGGCTGCATGGCTTCGCTCGCGAAGACCCCGAGCGAAAGCAATGCCGGCAGCAAGAGGGCGCGGGCCAGGGCGCGGCCGGGCCAGATCCTGGGGACGCTCATCGTAGGGGGACCTCGACCGAGCGGATCAGCTCGGTCAAGAGCTCGTCGGGCGACCGGCCCTCGATCTCGGCTTCCGGGCTCAACATGACCCGGTGCCGCAGCGCGGGCAGGACGACCTCCTGAACGTCGTCCGGAACCACGTACTCCCGCCCTTCGAGGGCCGCCACGGCCCGGGCCCCGCGCAGGATCGCCACACCCGCCCGTGGCGAGACACCCAGCGAAAACGCCGGCCACCGCCGGGTCGCCCGGACCAGCGCGGCGATATAACCCAGCACACGGTCATCCACCAGCACCGCAGCGCATCGGCCCTGCATCTCCAGCACCTCGGCCGGGTCCGTCACCGCGCCGAGTTGCTCCCCCAGGTTTCGGTCCGGCGGAACGCCGCGGGTGTGCAAGCGAAGGATGTCGACCTCCTCGCGCTCGCTCGGGTAATCGACGACCAGCTTGAACAGAAAACGATCGAGCTGGGCTTCAGGCAAGTTGTACGTCCCCTCCGACTCGATCGGGTTCTGGGTTGCCAGCACCAGGAATGGCGGTTCGATCGGATAGTTCACTCCGTCAATCGTGACCCGCGTCTCTTGCATGATCTCGAGGAGCGCCGAGTGGGTCTTGGCCGGCGCCCGGTTGATCTCATCGGCCAGCAGCAACTGCGTGAAGACCGGCCCGGGCCGGAACCGGAAGTCGTGGATTCGCTCGTCATAGATCGGCGATCCGGTCACGTCGGACGGCATCAGGTCGGGCGTGAACTGAATCCGGTTGAACCCGCAGCCAAGCACCTGCCCCATGGCCCGGACCAGGAGCGTCTTCCCCAACCCCGGCACGCTCTCGATCAGGACGTGCCCATCGGCCAGAAGCGCCTGCAAGACCCCGCGGACCAGCCGATCCTGGCCAATGAACACCTTGTTGACCTCGGCCAGCACCCGTCTCGACCACGCCGCGACCGGGCTCGAATCGTGCGCCGGCCGGGAGGGAGCCCCGGTTTCAGACTCAGGATCGCTCATTTGCGGCAAACCTCCCGGACCGATGCAATGACACACCAGCCCATGAGATCAAATGAGAGCGCGGAAAGAAAGCAACCAGCGAGAGATTCGGATCTTGGAGATCGTCACTTAATAACTGGGGTTTTGCAAATTCACGGCTGACCGTGTAAAAATGGGGAAGACGGAGCCGGTTTTGACCATTTTTTGCCTGGCGCTAATGGACTGTGGAGCATCTGCTCATGCCAGGAATCATCGAATTCCCCCAGGTCGTGCGGGACGCCATGCCCCAGTACGGCGACCTCTTCGCCAACGAGTGCCAGCGGCGACACTTCGCTGAGTATCTCACCGGATTGATGGTGGCCGAGCGCAAGACGGTGCTCGGGATCAACCGCGAATTCGCCCAGACCACCGATCAATCCTGCCCCAACCGGTTCCTCACCGATGCCGAATGGGACATCGGAGCCCTCAACCAACGGCGCTTGGAGCAACTCCAGAAAGATCCCTCGACGCGGTACAGCGACCAGGGCGTCATTCCTATCGATAACACCCTGATCGAACGCGACGGCGTGCTGATCCCTGACGCGGGGTGGTTCTGGGACCACGCCGAAGAACGGAACAAGATCGCTCAGGATTACGTCTTCGCCAACTACGTCTGCACCCCAAGCAAGCAGCCCACCGTCGCAAGTGGGAACCTGTCTCAACTTACGGCGACCCATTCCGCTCGTTGCACGTCTCGTTGCACTGAAACCGGGAATGAGCTTAACGCCGATGCCCTCGCCGGCTTCGTGGCGAGCCTGACGCCTGCCGACCGATCTCGGCTCGTCGCCCTGCTCACGGGACAAGCCGAAGGGGGCACGGTGCAACCCGAGCCGTCGAGCGGGTCAGCAGATCGGGAGAATGAGGTGTAGTAGACTTCGCGGGGCTCTGGGCATGCGATGGGATATATCCGACGAAACGGACGAGCCTACTACATCCGGTCGATCCGGCGCGGGGGGAAGGTCACTTCCGAGTATGTCGGCACGGGCAAGTTGGCCGATGCCGTCGCGCTGCTCGATCGGGACTTCAGAGCACTCATCCGGCTCAGGCGGATCGAGATCGACTCCGACCGAGCCGAGCGGATCGAAGCCGACCGGGCCGAGCGGGCGAGGCTTCGAGCCCTGCGAGAGCGATTGCACGGCGCTGATCGGATCGTCGCCAGGCACTCCAGGCGGGTTGACGGTGCCGTCGCTTCGGCACTTGACGCCCTTGGCTACCACCGGCACCATCGGGGCGACTGGCGGAAGAGAAGGGACGCGGAAACCGTGAAGACGGAACTCGCCAGGCTGGACGTTCGGGAATTGGTTCGCCTGGCTCGGGAAGGCGATCGAATCGCTCTTGGCGAGCTTTCAGATCGCATGCCGGGTTGCCTCTACGAGATTGCCGTGGACGGGGAAGGCGACCTGGATGCCGATGTCGAGACCGCCCTCATCGAGCAGCTTGGGCCGGGGCACGGCGCCCTTCATAAGGCAGGGGTAGCGGCTTAGATGGCGCTGATGCGGGATGAGCTGGCACCGGCCGAGTGCTCGCCCATCGAGCGGCTGCTCGCCGAGCGAGCCGTTCTCTGCTGGCTCCATGTCGCCCTGTTGGAGTACGAAGCCGCTGATGCCTACGCCGGGGCTCGACCCGATATCCGGGACATCCCAGCGGCCCGAGAAATCGACCGAAGAGCCGAAGTCATCGATCGGCGGATTGCCCGTGCCCAATCCCGCTACATTCAGGCGCTCACGGCCTTGGCGAAGGTGCGGCGCCTGGCACTCCCGGCGATCGTCGCGCAATTCAACCTCGCACGGAATCAGCAGGTGCACGTCGCCAGCCTGGCGAAAGGAGTAACCGAGCCATGAGCACCCGACCGAAAACGCTCCGTTACCGGGAAGCCCTCGATGCGGCCGAGCAGCGAATCGTCGATGCCCTGCCCGAGATCATCGACGGGCTCATTGCCCGAGCCAAGGAAGGCGACGGGAAGGCAGCGGTCTACCTTTGCGACCGGATCTTGGGGCCGTTCAAGTCCGCACCTGCGAGTCAGGCCACGGATCGGGCTCGTGCGCTACCGTCTCGTACTGGCGCTTGATGCCAACTCCCCAACGTCGAGCCTATCGACGCCGTGCAGGCTATCAGGCCGAGTTCTTGAAGCAAGCCGCGGGGATGACTGGAAGGCTCGACCCGACCGTCGAAGAGCTGCGGGCAACTTCGGCTGGGCGAACCATCCCAGCAGGTGACGACCCGCGGGTAGGCATGGGGCCATGCTGCTGCGGATCGTGCATGCCGCGAACCGCGCCGGCTTGACTTTCCGCCAAGCCACACTAACAGTCAGAGGCCGCGGTCAAGTTAGAGGTATCAACGATGAGGCGCCCCAAGAATTGCTTGTTCGAACGACGGCGGCTATATTCACTAGGAGAAACACCAATGCGGCAACGTCAATGCTCCAGCAACGCAAGTTTTCCGTGTGCCTGAGATGGCTACCTCGCAAGACTTTATGCTGAACGTCGTGCAAGGGTCGATTTTCACGCCAGAGCACTCCGGCTTCTCGTCCGGAAAGGCGGTTGGAACAGTCCTAACAAGCTTTCGGGATCGTTTTGATGGTGAAATGCAAGTTCTGCCGTTACCGTCGGAAGTTCCGCCAGAGATTCCACGCGTGATCTTACAAAGTGGCGACGGCCAATGGCGCCTCTCGATGGCCCCGGCGCGCATAGATTCCGGGTGGCAGGCCAAGCCTCCAGCGGTGGCGCTAAGTTTAGAGTCCGCCGCGGGGGAATGCACGGAAGTGCTGGAACGCTACGTCCGCGAGTCTCACGTCCGCGTCGGCCGCGTCGGCTTGGTTGTCCATCGCACATACTCTGTGGATAATCCGGCCCAGACGCTCATTCAACGGTTTTGCAATGAGTCGAGCCAGCGAGAGCCGTTCAACCGGTCGGAATCATTCGAAGTCCACAACCATAAGGTCTATCTTCCACGGAGGAAGGACATCGATTACAAGATCAACAGTTGGGTACGGTGCAAGAGCGCCAGGATGATTGCGGACGATAGCCCCGCCATTCTGGTCGAACAAGACTTGAACACGTTGCCGAACGAAACCGATTCGCGTCGCTTCGAGCCAGAGCAGATCCGCGCTTTCTTCGAAATGGCAGCGCTTGAGGCCGACGAAATCCTTCGCAAGTACTTCCCCGGATAGGTAATCCCATGTACTTGACCATGGAAAATCAGATCGTGCCGGAGTTCACCGAGCTAGAGTGGAGACTGGCCTTGTCCCGAGCAAGGACGCCGAAGTCTCAGGCGCCGTCCGTTCGGACAGCGGACGACCGCGCAACTCCCGACACTATCGCGCCGGAGCGTTTGCGGCTTGCTTCGGCGGGAATCAAGTACCTCTCAGCAATCATTCAGCAACTTGTGGAACTTCGGAAGGAAGCGGAAAGCGACGAGTACGGTACTCTGCGGGCGAGTCAGCACGCGTTCGATATAGCTTGTCATTTGGTAACCGACGCCGCCATCATCTCGGCATGCGATGGGCGGCAGATTCCACGTGGCTGCACGTCGACGGACTCGCAGGGCGGGGTTCGGATTGAATGGGTCCGTCCAACCGCCAGCGTGCACTTGGTGATTCCTGCAAGTTCGAACCGTGACGGGTACATCTATCACGAGGTGGCAGACCGCCACGGCACGGAGCCCGCCAGTCCCGACCGGCTTGCCTCGCGGCTCGGCGCTGTTAGTTAGGGTGGACTATCCTGGCTTCTCCTACGCATCCACCACTCGACTGCAACGCCATAGTTTTTCGAGCCATGGCGCGGAGCGGGGAAAAGCGGGACAGGTCCGCTATTGGCAATATGGGCTAGCAGAAAGCTCGCCCGACTTAGCAATATCGGACCTGTCCCGCTTCTCGTCCTCCAGAAAGCTCGCCCGACTTAGCAATATCGGACCTGTCCCGCTTCTCGTCCTTTGTCCCGCTTCTCGTCCTGGGACATTGGGGGCCATCCACGTTTCCCAGACATTGGGGGCCATCCAACGCCAATCAGGGATTCTATCGATTCTTCAAGTATCTCATGGTCGCATAATAACTTAGGCCGCCGCTTGCTTGAGGATTGAATCCTCGATCTGGCGCTTTTGCTCCGCACTGAGAACCT
>JBEKTN010000074.1:0-25374 GCA_049516015.1 Isosphaeraceae bacterium
GTGCCCATAGTTACGACAAAACTGGAACCTCAGCTTTTTTTGACGTTGGGTTGCACCCATTCCAAATCACACAGGTTGAGCTCAATTCTGGCGCAATCGCTCTTCCAGCTCACGGATTCGAGCCTCGGCTCGCGCGCGCGCCTCGGCCTCCGCCGCCCGCGCCTCAGCTTCGGCCGTCGCTCGTGCCTCCGCCTCGGCCCGCGCCTCAGCTTCGGCCGTCGCCCGCGCCTCCGCCTCCGCCCGCGCCTCAGCTTCGGCCGTCGCCCGCTCCTCCGCCTCGGCCCGAGCTCTGGTTTCGGCGGCCAGCGCGGTACTGATGGCAGTGTAGTCGCCGACCTCCGCGCCGGTGCGGTCGAAACACGCCAGCCGTTCGTAATTCCCCAGACGATCTCGTGACAAGCCCAGCCAGAGCTGCACAGGCTCCAGCCGGATCCACCCCCTCTCATCGAGCGGGATTCGTTGGTAACCGGTTCGCTGGTATCGATAGCCGATCAGCTCGATGACTCGGTCCTCGCCTTGCTCGCGGACGTCGGCGATCACGTAGAGCGGAACCTTGGCCCGGTGATAGTAGTCGACCTTGGTGACCACATCGTTCTGGCGCGTGTCGGGCGAGGTGACCTCGACAACGAGAATCGGCTCGGCTCCCTCGGCTTTTACGTCGAAGGTGGACCAGTCACGATGCCGCTTGATTCCCCGGAACACAGCCACATCCGGGCCCAGTGGCTTGACTCCTGGTAGGTTCCAATCCACTCGACAGTCGGAGGTCACCGCCTTCATGGGATCATCGGCGAGCTGGGCCTTGAACACATCCTTGAGATAATTCAGGTCACTGTCGTGCCCGTCGGTCTGCACGATGAAGTCCCCTACCTCGGGATGGAGCACATCCTCCAGCGTCAGTGGAACCTGGTCCAAGGAGACAGTCCCGTCGGGATGTTCCACCCGCACGTACCGCCAGCCGTAGCGGAACGGATCCGGTTCCGGAGGAGGGGATTTCGGAGGCTTGGGTCTGGAGACCGTACTCATGAAAGCACCTCGGTCACTCGCAGGCTCGATCGGGTTCACATCCATCCTATCCGAAGACTCAGGACACGACGAGGTCGATCGTCCTCACCACCGCTCGCGAGACCGGCCGACCCAAGAGCCTGGAATGAGGGTCGATTGGGGGAAGCTAATACCAAGTCCGGAAAATTCGCGCGCTCCTGTTCCACGGATTGTGTCGATTGGGCAACAAGAGACATTCTTCGGTGAAGAAGACTACCAGCACTACCTCGAGCTCATCTCGCAATTCTGCCGCGCAGAGCAGGTCGCGATCCGGGCATATTGCTTGATGCCCAATCATGTTCACCTGATCGTTGTCCCGCAGTCCGCCGAGAGCCTGCGTCGCGCCATCGGCGAGGCACATCGCCGGTACACGCGGTGGATCAACTTCCGGGAGGACTGGCGAGGGCACGTGTGGCAAGGCCGCTTCGCCTCGTTCGTCGCGGATGAAGACCACCTCCTGACCGCGGCGCGGTACGTGGAGCTCAACCCCGTGCGCGCCGGATTGGTCCAGGCGCCATGCCGTTAACGCTGGAGCAGCGCGGCGGCTCACCTGAGAGGGCGTGATGACGCCCTGGTGCAAGTCGCTCCGCTCTTGCAAATGGCCCCCAACAGTCAGTAGTCGGTAGTCAGTTCGGCGATCTCGACTTCCAGGGTGGTGATCTGCTCACCCGCTCTCTCGGCTCTGATCCTCCACTGCTCGCGGCTCCTGGTCATGTGGGCAAGGCGGTTCTTGTCGCCTTTGACGGTGGCCTTGAGGTCTTTATACTTGCTCTCCCACCCATCTCGGCTCATGCGGAAGAAGCGGCTCAAAGCGCCGGGCCAGCTCGTGTAGTCCTTGCGAGTTCGAGCCGAAGGCGCTTCCACGATGGCTTCCATGCCTATCTCCTCTTGCTGATTGGTGGGGACCACTCTCCCATCGCCCGAGCGCGACAAAACCGATAACATCTCACGAGGCGGTTTGGCCATGTCAAGGCCAACCTTGCAGCGTGCCAGCCGGAGGCTGATCAACCTCCACTTCGGAATGGAACGCTTCCACGAACCGCGCGGCGGCCAGATCGGTCCAGCGCGAGCACCCTGAAACAGCCATGTTGAACCGCGAACACTGGAAGAAGATCGAGGCCCTCCGCCGATGCTTGGGACGATGGTTTGACACCAGGTCATACCGGCCGTTGCTACTGCTGTTCGTGGTCTCGATGACGGTATTACTGGGGCCGCTGGCCGTGGACGTCGCCATTGCTCTCTTTTTTGGGCTGCCGAACGGATTGCGCAAAGCGATGGGCCAGGGACTGCTCCTGGCGCTGCTCGCTGTCGGGCTGAGGAGGCTCTGGCGAGTAAATCCCACAGACTCATGGCCATCGCAGCGAGATCTGGACGCGGACCACCCCCCTGCCTTCGACGCACGCTGGGTTCCCTGGGCACTGCGCATCGCGGTTCTCTCGCTCGCGTCACCGATCATGCGTAACCCCGACGGACTGGGATTCGCCGACTGGGATTTCGTCCTCGACAAGTTCGAGGCCCTGCGCCGAACGATCCTGATCTGGGGACAGTTTCCCTGGTGGAACCCCTGGTCCCGTGGAGGGTTCCCGCTGGCGGCCGAGCCGCAGATTGGTGCCGTCTCGATGGCGACACCGCTGGTGCTGACTCTGGGGACGTCGATCGGGCTTCGGCTCGCCGCGATCTTCTGTCTGCTGATCGCTGTCGAAGGGACCTACCGACTGGCCTGGCTCTGGCTGCGAGAGCCCTGGGCGGCAGCCGCCTCGGCGCTCGTTTACGGATTGAACGGGGCCGTCATCCTCAGCACCTCCATGGGATACGTTCTGGCGATGAGCTACTGCAGCGTCCCCTGGCTGGCTTACTTCGCCTACCGGATCGGCCGGCGGTTCTCCGATGGACTCTGGCTCGGCTTCTGGATGGCCTTCGTGGTAATGAACGGGATCCAGTACCTCAGTTTGTATGCCGCTCCCATGACGGCCATGGTCTGGGCCCGCGCGCTGCGGGTCCAGCCAAGAGAGCGGCGCGGAGGCATGCTCATCCACACCCTTGCCGCCCTGGGCGTCTGCTTCCTGATCTGTGGCTGGAGGCTGAGTACCCTCGTACTCGTTCTCCTTGACGACAAGCGCGAGCGCGTCACGTTCTGGGATGAGACGCCTGCCACGCTGCTTCACTACCTGCTCTTTCGTCCCGGGCCGAACTGGACCGACGACTTCAACGCCGCCCAGGGCTCGATGTTCGGCGAGCTGTCCTGCTATGTCGGACCGGTGGTCCTGGGGCTCGCCCTCCTGAGTCTGGCTTTTGGCTGGCGCTGGTGGCACACGCTGGCGCTGGTTTGCTTCTGGCTCGCCCTTGGCTCGGTGCGGTGGTATCAGCCGAGTTCCTGGCTCGCGGCCTGGCCGCTCTTCGGATCAGCCCACGTGGTGACCCGATGGCGGTTGCTGGGGCTCCTGGGCCTGGGATTCGCAGCCGGCAGCGTATTGGCCCGATGGCGCGCATCGCCGCGCCGGGCGGTTCGGGTTCTGGCTGCGTTTCTGGTCGTGATCATCGCCTCGGACCTGGTCGTTCTCGGGCATCAGCAGTTCCCGCGGGCATTCAGCGTTCGGCCCAGCCCGGAAGTGTTTCCGGGGCCGCCGGTTCCTGAGATTGTCAATGTTCGGGACGGCCTGGGTTACCCGTGCGCCATGAGAGGCTACGGCGTGATCCGAGGGTACGAGCCGATGCTCAGCTACTACCGGGACGCACCCACGCTTCGTCTGGCACGCGAGGATCCCGGGTATCGCGGGGAGGCCTGGTCCGAGAACGGGAGTCTTCGGCCTGTTTTCTGGAGTCCCAACCGCCTGGTCTTTCAAGTCGAGCCCGGCCAGGTGGTTCACATCAACCAGAATCCGGGCTCCTGGTGGTGGGCCAATGGCCGCCCCGCTTTCCCTGGGGGCCGATGCGCCGAGTTGAGGGTTCCGTTCACCGTCACGGCCGACGGCCAGGGTCGGCTCGTGCTCGAAGTCCGTCCCCGCGGGCTGGCCCTTGGGCTGGGGCTTCACGTCCTGGGCGCGAGCCTTCTTGTACTGGCTTGGTACTGGAACGTTGGCTCTCGTAGTACCGCGCTGAATCGAAGCCCCGACTTCCCGCCGGAGTCGTCAGCAACCGGGCTACAAGCCTGAAGCGCAAGCGAAGGGCGTTTCAAAACATATTGTTGAATGCCACTCGCTTGCGCTTCAGGCTTGTTGCAAGCGGGTTGGCCGGCATCGTTTGTATTCTCGACGGCGAAAGATCTAGCGCTGTAGTACCAGGCGGTAATACCGTCACGGGGCCCATGGCAACCCCCTCTCCAGCAGGGGCCGAAGGTCCCGATCCCAGACCAGCACGACGTACGGGCCGATCGCGTATCGCGCCAACGGCCGGCCGAAGCAGGCTGCGCAGACGGATTCGTTGATCAGGAAATGATACTTGGGGCCCGGATCCGGCCTGTAGACCACGAAATTCGCCGGCGCCTCGCGATACCACGCCTCGTCGCTCATCCAGCGAAACGGCTCGATCACCAGTCGCCCCGGCCAAACTTCCCGGCCGCGCACCGGCCTCACCGCAACGCGACCGCGCCCCGAGGCCGTGACGATCGAGGCGTCCCAGTATGGTCCATACCCCTGCCGCAAATCATGCTCCTGAAGCCAGCGGGCAAGTCCTGCCGCCTGGTCGCCCGCGGGCGGTTTCGCCAGGTCCCACGCGACAGTCACACCGTAGGCCGCCGCCAGCACTCCCAGAACCCCGCCCACGAGCCCCACGGAACGCGCCCTCCCGCTGAGCACGCGCGCCGTCAGCACCGCCCCCGAGAGCACGAAGGGGACCATGTACCGCAGCGTCCCCCTGTCCTTCTCGTTGGCGCTGGCCAGGAACGCCGTCAGTCCCAGACCCATCGACACCCAGAGAACGTCGCCGGCGAAATCGAAACGGACTCGGCAACGCCTCACCGGCCGTCCCCGCCACAGGGCGCACGCTAGCAAGGCCGGCCCGATCAGGCAGCCCAGCCAGACTGGCCAAACCGACCACCCGCCGCCCTCCGGCAGGTCGCAACGGTAAAGCAATGGCAGGTTGTTCGCCAGGGCCCGCGCGTTCGCTGCCATCATCCGCAAGGGATCCTTGGTCGAAAGGTATTCCTTGAGCGGCAGCGGCTGGGCATCGTACCCCCCCAGTGCTCGGATCAGCCAGGTCCCCGCTTGCGCCAGCAGCACCGCCAGGCATGTGGCGATGGCGATTCGCCCCAGCCCGAGGTTCTCGTACGTCTCCCGTCGCAGCGCTCCCACCAGGCAGACGACCAGGACCGCAGCCACCGCAATCACCAGCATGTACGTGTCCGAAAGCAGGGTCAGGCCGACCACCGCCGCGTAGATCGCGAGTCTCACGATCGAGACCTTTCGGCCAGCAGCGTCTCCCAGAGCGATCAACCCGCCGAACAAGCCTATCGATGTGCCTACACGCGTATAACCCTTGGTGACGAACTCGGCCAACCCCCCTGCCGGCAGCCCCAGGAGCACCACCACCGTGGCCGCCGCCAGTCCCGCCGCACGGCTTCCGGACGCGGCCAGGACGACCGCGAATCCCACCAAGGTCGCGTAGACTGCGGACGGCACCTCGCGCGGCAGCGATGGGTCCAGGCCCTTGATTGCGACCCCCGCCACGTAGAACGGCAGGTCGGTTGTCACGAACGAGACGTTCGAAACCGTCCAGCCCCTGAGCAGAAGGTTGCCCTCAAGGATCGAAGCCGCCTCCAGCACTCCTGTCGCATCGTCCGAGCTCACCGGGTACGCGTTCCCAACCTTCGCGGTGACGAAGCCGAGCGCGAGCAAGCCGGCCAATCCTGAAGCCACGACTGCCGCCCAGGCGCCAGACGCCTTCGATCTCGCCCCGCGTTCCTGGCCAGGCCCCGCGTCCATCAAGCGCTACCCTGGCCATCGGCCGGCCACCGACCGTTCACTCCCCTTCCGCGGGCCGGCCAGACGAGGGGCCGGTCCCGCCGCACGAGTCTTGATTGCCGTAGCCGAGACCACCGGAACGAGCACATACTATCCTCCGAGTCGGGGTTCACAGTGCGAATTCCACCAAGATCCATTTTATGTTTTCAGTCACGCCGTAGGGCAGTCCTGGCGTCAAGAAGAATCTTCCTGGTCGGTGGGGAGCCTGTCGAGCGCGCCCCGGCTTGATGGGCCCATGGGATCTGTCTCACCCGTGACCCGGACCAGAGGTCATCACCGCGAGTGCAAGGGAGGGGTTCGCTCGAGGTCGAACCTGCCCCCGGGCCGATCAGCCCGCCCGGACAGCGGTATCCAGGCCAAACCAGGTTACGTATGATAAATCATTGCCTATTCAAGGTATCCGACGGAAAGGTGGCACGCGATGGCCGACCATGCCGCGCGCATCCTGAAGCTTGTGACCGAGCCCGATTACGCGCCGCTGACGCCCAAGGCGATGGCGCGGCGATTTGAGGTGGGCGGCGACGGCTACGCCGATTTTCGCCAGGCGGTCAAGGATCTCGTGAAGCAGGGCAAGCTCGAGCAGGCCCGGGACAAGACTCTGCGCAAGCCGGATCACTCCGATGCGATCATCGGACTGTTTCGCCGCTCGGCGCGGGGCTTCGGGTTCGTCCGGCCGCACACGGCGACGGCCCGGGCCGACCAGATTTACATTGCGCCCGAAGCGGCCGGCGATGCCTCCAGCGGCGACGAGGTCGTGGTCAAGATCATCAAGCGGCCCAAGCGGGCCGGGATGAACATCGAAGGGCGGATCGTCCAGATTCTGGCCCGCGCCTCGGGCCTCTTCGTGGGGACGTACTTCGAAGACGGGGCCGGCGGGTACGTGAAGATCGACGGCACCACGTTCCACGCCCCGATCTACGTCGGAGATCCCGGAGCCAAGGGTGCCAGGGCTGGCGACAAGGTCGCGCTCGAGATCGTTCGCTACCCCACCCCTTACCTCGAAGGTGAAGGCGTGATCACCGAGCTGCTGGGCCAGCGCGGGTCGCCGGGAGTCGACACCCTGTCGGTGATCCGCGCGTTCAACATTCCCGACACATTTGACGAGGCCGCTCTGACCGAGGCGCGTCAGCAAGCGAGTCACTTCTCTGAAGACGAGACCGGCGAACGACTCGACCTGCGCGCTCTTTTGAGCGTGACGATCGACCCGGCCAGCGCCCGTGACTTCGATGACGCGATCTCCCTGGAGCGCGACGATCGCGGCTACTGGAGCCTGGGCGTCCACATCGCCGACGTCTCCTACTTCGTGCGGCCGGCGGCCGAGCTGGATCGCTCGGCGCGGCAGAGAGGCACCAGCGTTTACCTGCCAGACCGCGTGATTCCCATGCTGCCGGAGGTACTCTCCAACAGCCTGGCCAGCCTCCAGGCTCACCGTACCCGGTACGCCGTCAGCGCGCTCCTGGAATTCAACGCCGAGGGCATCCTGACCTCACGGCGGTTTGCCCGGTCGGCCATTCGGGTTGATCACCGCTTCACCTACGAACAGGCCATGGACGTGATGAGCCATCCCGGGAAGGCAGATTCGGGAGTTGCCCCGGAGGTCGCCCGGATGGTCGCGGCCATGCTCGAACTTGCCATGATCCTTCGCCAGCGCCGGTTCGCCCGGGGCGCCCTGGAGCTGACCCTTCCCGAGATCGCAATCGAGCTGGGCGAGCAAGGGCAGGTTAGTGGTGCTCATCTGACGGTGAACGATCAAAGCCACCAGGTGATCGAGGAGTTCATGCTGGCGGCCAACGAAGCGGTCGCGGCGTACTTGACCGAGAATCACGCCGGCTTCTTGCGACGAGTTCACCCCGAGCCTGATCCGCACAAGCTCGACAGCTTCGCCGAGTTTGCCCGCAGCCTGGGGCTTTCGCTCGAGCTGCCGCAAAGCCGGTTCGAGCTGCAGCGGATCCTCCGCGAGACGGCGGGTAAGCCCGAGGAATACGCGGTGCACTTCGGCCTCTTGAGGAGCTTGAAGCAGGCGGTTTACACGCCCGAGCATGAAGGCCACTATGCACTGGCCAGCGACGACTATTGCCACTTCACCTCGCCGATCAGGCGTTATCCAGACCTCCAGGTGCATCGCCAGTTGACCACGCTGCTGGAAGGCAAAAAGCCGCGGAGCAATGCCGATGAGCTGTTCGTGCTGGGTGAGCACTGCACACGAACCGAACGCCGGGCCGAGGCGGCGGAGCGCGAGCTGATCCGCATCAAGCTGCTCACGCACCTGGAAGCCAGGATCGGCGAGACGTTTCATGCCATCGTCGTGGGCGTCGAGGATTTCGGCATTTTCTGCCGTCTGGTGGAATTGCCCGTCGAGGGCCTGATTCACGTGACCAGCTTGGCTGATGACTACTATTACCTGGAGTCCGGGACGCATACCCTGGTCGGGCGCAGCTCCGGCCGGCGGCATCGGCTCGGCGACCGCACCGCGGTGCGCGTGGCTCACGTTGATCTGGATCGCCGCGAGCTCGATCTGGTGCTGGCCGACGCGCCCCTATCCCAGGGCCGACGGCAACGAGCCGCTTCAATCGCGCCTGCGCCAGCGCCTTCTGCCCGGGCACCGACCGGCTTTCACCGCCGTACCACCCCGAAAGCGAGCTCGGGCAATCCCGCTGGCCCGGTCCGAAACGACGGGGCGAGCGAGCGAAAAAAGAAAGTCAAACGCAAGCCCAAGCCGCCTGAAGCGAGCAAGAAGCGCAAGCGGTAGGGCCGCGACGCGGCTCCGTGTCGAGCTGGGCCATGCGCTGCCACCGCTCGACCCGACCAGCAGCAATCCCGTATCCGGCATCGAAAAAGACCATCGCCGGATTCATTCCTGACCGTCAAAACCGGTTGTAAAACGCGTCTTCGATCATGGATTCGTCAGGCAGGTCGAGCATCAAGAACTGATTCGGGTTTTCTCCGATCCCGAACAGGGAATACCACTGCAGGCAAGAGTCGCAGGTTGCCAGAAGCTGGTTGGGCAGGCTCTCATCAGGTTGATGAAGATTGAGCAACTGCTCGCAAAGCGGGCAACACGGCGCCGTGTGTTCTGCCTCCAGATCAATCACGCGTGCAGTCAGCTCCATCGCCGCCTTCATCGGGCCAGGGAGCTTTGACCGGGCAGCTTCCACGATCTACCTCCTCTCGCACGTCCAGGTGAAGTGACTGCGTGGGTCCACGGCTTTGTGGCAGCGGGCGTCACTCATCGGACGCTTGCTTGCTTTATAAATCTTATTCGCTCTCATTGAATAACGCGATTGCAAAGTAGATTAATTTTTCTTAAAGCTGTTCTGCGATCAGCGATCGATCATCACGCCTGGAGCTGGGATTTCGGGCCTGCACAAATCTCCTGGAGAAAAGAGTCCGATACTAGACGGTGAAGCACCTGAAGCCGGAAGCCTCAAAGGCAGAGATTGGACTTCACAGTTCTCGACCATATGGTAAGAATCCGCTTCGAGCGGTCGTCTCGTACGCTCGGAGTACGGAGGGCCGTTCGCTTGATAACGGCTCGCAGGGAGGTGTGCGGTGATCAAGTGGTCAAGATTCGGCGTCGTGCTCGGGTTGCTCGGGTTGTGTGGCCCCGCGACGGCATTGTTGCATGCTCAGGTGGTCGAGCGTGACACCAAGATCACCGGCCCACGCGGCCGCACCATCAATCGGCAGGTTGACATCGAGCGCGGTCCAGGCACATTTCAAAGGCAAGTGCAGATCCAGCGGCCCGGGGGCACTATCGATCGAAGTACCACCATCCAGCGGGGCTGGGGCGGTTTCCCCGGGGGAGGCTTTGGAGGATTTCGGCCGTTACCATTCTTTCCCGGCCCTCGCCCCGTGACTTCCTGGGGTCTCGGGATCACGGCGGCGCCGATCATCACGATCCCATTCTTCGCGGGTGGGGGTGTGGGTGGGGGTGCTGTTGCTGGACCGGGCATGGGCGGAGCAGGGATGGGGATGGCGGGAGGAGGAGTCGCTGGGCCGGGGGGCGTCCCTGGCGGACCGCAGGGGCCGGCCGCGCAGCCGAATCCGCTCGACCCGGTGGTACTGGCCGCGCAAAAGCTGCAAAGTTACCATGCCTCCAGCCGGCGCGACGGAGCGCGAGAACTGGGCCAGCTAGGAGACCCCCGGGCCATCCCTCCGCTCGTCCATGTTTTGAAGAATGATTCGTCGAAAGAAGTGAGGGCGGCGGCGGCGACCTCCCTCGGCGAGATCGGCGGCAGCGAGGCGGAAGTCGTACTGGAGCGATGCATCATCTATGAGAAGAAGCAGGAGGTCAAGGACGCCGCGGCCGCGGCGCTGCGGCTGCTTCGCGAGCGGCGTGCCGCCGATCCCCAAGCCGGTCAGTCTCCCCCGCCGCCTTTGACCCGTTCGGCCCCCGCAGGTAGCCCGAACCAGACTCAGCAGAGTGAAGTCCCCCGGCTGACGACGCCTCTCCCCTCGCCTGATCCCCGCTCGTCACCCTTCCGAACTCAGCCCGGGTCACAAGAACCGCCGCTGGATGGTCCATCGTCCGACACACCCGCGCCATCGGACGCCGAACGCGTGGCCCCGCCCCCGCCGACGCCCGTCAAGCCTTTTTAGAGCCAATACCGTTGAATTAGCAATAACACCCTTGGCCGAAGGGACTTCTGGCTCCCTCTCCCGCAGGCATGGTTCAAAAGCAGGTTACAGCTCAGGGTGGCTGGGGTCGACGCCCGGAGGGCGACGCCCCCAGATCCGAGGCCTCCGCGCTGGGGGCTCGCTGGCTATTGCCAGCTCGACCCCAGCCACCCAGCTATTGTCACCTGCGAGGGTAGCGACTTTGAACCATGCCTCGCTCGGCATGGCCAAGAAACCGTCTCCCGAAAAGCCCGCGCCGTTGAGCCTGCTTCCCGGTTTCCGGCCCTCATACCGAGCGCCGCGGCCGCTCCTCTGGCGGCCCATATTCGCCCGCTCTTCCTGCCCTGTCAGCGGGCGCGCCAAACCAGCCACGGATGGGCGCGCGAAAACCAGCCGCTTTGAGGAGATCCGAAACCGCCAAGTAAGCTCTCCTGAGGCACCTCAACCTCAGCGCGAACAAAGGGGACGTTCTTAATTATCGCGGCAAGATGACCAGTCTGCGGGGAGGCGGTTTGCCTGGACCGTTCAACTTACCAAGAGAATTACGAATGTCCACTTCGCCTCCGGTTATGGCCGTAGTCGATCGCCATTTCCCATTCGAATGAGATATTGACCGACTGACATCAAGACATCGAGTACGTCACCAGGCCCCATGAAGTCAAACAGCACCGTCTGGCCTTTAAGCGCGGGATTGATTTCGAATTCAGCTTTGCCTTGACTTCTTGTCCACGCCAGCTTGTTGTGAGCTGGAAACTTGACGAGGCTTGCACGATTGTCGATTCTGAAGCGATTGCCGTGGGCAACCCCATTGCGTAAGTGACGCAACAACTCAAGTTCAGGCGCTCGGTCGAAGTAGCGGTGTAAGGAGGCGGCATCGCCGACGGCGAGCAGCGATCCCACCAGCCACACTCGCTCAGTATCTTCAGCTATCGCGGGGTTGCTGCGTGCTTGGTCAAGATAGAAGTGGTAATGAAAGGCGAGTTGCGTTCCATCTTTGCGGCGCACGAAACTTACAGGAACGATGAAACCCGGCTGCACTGTCGGAACCAACGCCTTCGCACCTGGGTCAGTTGCTACCGCGAGCGCTGCCGTGTGTGCATGGTAGCCTTGGGCCATACGCTCGGCTAGCTGGCCGCAATCAAACGCAGCTTGGTTCACTTTCATGTTGGTTTCCAGCTTTGCGGATTATTGGTGTCGGGTTATTGGTGTCAGTTCTTTTTTCGCCGAAAAAAGAACTGACACCAATAACCCTTCCTACGAGTATTCAAGGTGCAACGGTTCTCGAGGTGATATACTTTCTCGAGACGAGCGAGCGGACCTTGCGGCGGCTGGTCGCTTCTGCCATAACAAAAAAGCCCGGGCGGAGCGACGATGCTTGGCACTTCGGGCTGGTGCCTCTCGGTGCGTCCTGGTTGACAGGAGCCTTCGCCTCCATTCTCTCCGGATCGCCAGTCGAGATCGAGGCAGCGCGGCCGGACTTCGCGTGCATGGGGCTCATGATTAATCGAAATCCACCTGCGGGAGTTTGCCCCGCGAAGCCCGAACTCAAAGCGGTGACGCGATGCTGGGCAAGCTCGTCCTTCCTGAGATCCGAGAACTGATCGAGCTGGGCGACGACGACACGCTCCGCGATGTCGTGAACCGGTGGAACCCGGCCGACCTCGGTCAGGTGGTGTCGCAACTGAGCCCGGCTGAGCAACTTCAGGTGATGCGGCTGCTCGAGCCGCGGCTCGCCGCCGAGACGTTTGAATATCTGGACCTCGAGACACAACTCGCCGTGCTGGGGTCGATCTCCGAGCAGGAGTCGGCGACCATCCTCAACGCGATGGCTCCCGACGACCGGACCGCGCTGCTGGCCGGGCTTTCTCCCCAGCAATCCGAGCGGCTGCTGGCGCTTCTCAATCCCGATCAGCGCGAGATCGCGCGCAGGCTGTTGACCTATGGCGAGAACAGCGTCGGGCGACTCATGACGCCGGACTTCGTGTCCGTTCGCAAGGAGTGGACGCTCCGCCACGTGCTGGACCATGTGCGCGCCCACGGACGCGACAGCGAGACGCTCAACGTCATTTACGTGGTGAACGGCGACAATCGCCTGATCGACGACCTGCGAATCCGCGAGATCCTCCTGGCGCCACTGCACGCCGTCGTGTCGGACATCTGCGATAATCGCTTCGTCAGCCTGAACGCCACCGACGACAAGAAAGAGGCGGTCAAGGTCTTTCGCCAGTACGACCGCACGGTATTGCCCGTGATCGACAGCCACGGCCGGCTGGTCGGCATCGTGACGCTCGACGACGTCCTTGACGTGGCCGAGGAAGAAGCCACCCGCGAGATCCAGAAGTTCGGCGGTCTGGAAGCACTCGACGAGCCGTACATGAGCACGCCGCTCCTGGAGATGATTCGCAAGCGGGCCACCTGGCTGGTGATCCTCTTCGTCGGTGAGATGCTCACCGCGACCGCGATGGGATACTTCGAGCACGAGATCTCCAGGGCCGTCGTCCTGGCCCTCTTCGTGCCACTCATTATCTCCAGCGGGGGCAACTCCGGATCGCAAGCCGCGACCCTCATCATCCGCGCCCTGGCGCTGGGTGAGGTCAAGCTGCGCGACTGGTGGCGCGTGATGCGCCGGGAGGTCCTCTCCGGGCTTCTCCTGGGATTCATTCTGGGCACGATCGGCTTCCTCAGGATCGCGCTCTGGAGCGCCTTCTCAAGCCTCTATGGAAAGCATTGGATGCTGGTCGGCCTGACCGTTTCCTGCTCGCTCCTGGGAATCGTTCTCTGGGGCACGATCACCGGCTCGATGCTCCCCTTCATCCTCAAGCGGCTGGGTATGGACCCGGCCACGTCCTCCGCGCCGTTCGTCGCAACATTGGTCGACGTGACCGGATTGATCATTTATTTTAGCGTTGCACTGGTCATCCTCCACGGTACCCTGCTCTGAATCTGTTTGCCTCCCCTCGCCATCGCCGTCACCATGCCGTCGGTACATCGGTTGGTACACCCGAAGGGGGTGAAGATTCTGCTTGACTTTACCCGTTGGGGCCCGTTCAATACTGGGGCATCGCCCGCCTGCAACCCGGGGCAAGTGACAGCGAATAAACAAACGGAGATACGACGATGGGCTAACCCGTGGTGCACTTCGAGATTTGTCGAAGGTCGTGGACCGGTTGCCCGACCTGCGGGTTTCCCACACCCTTCCCACATCGGCTGTCTCAGAGGGACCAAACGGGACCACCCCGAACCATCGGGAGTCCGGTCCAGAACGGTCCCAGGTGGCCCCATCAGGACATACAGATCGGTTTCAGCGCCTGGTCGCGGCAGCTACTCAACGAGGATTCGGAATTGATCACCGCAAAGGGTTGAAAACCAGGCCGGTGAGCAGCTTGGGGTAAAAATACGTGCTCTTGGGAGGCATGGTCTCGAGGGCGGAGGCGATGGCCTCGACGTGCTCCATCCGCGCGGGGGGAACAAGACACGCGAGGTCGCAGTTGAGCGCGGACAGGTCGTCCATGACCTCGCTGATCAAGTGGACGTAGCGGCAGGTCGGGGCCGAGCCTGAGCCCGAGCCTGAACCCGAGCCTGAACCCTCGGCCAGCAAGTGATCGAGGACCAGTACGTGGAGGATGCTCACCCCCAGGGCTCTCCAGTCGGCGCTGTGGGTCGCGGCGAGCCGGTCCATGGCTTCGTCCGAGCGCAGCCGCGCCAGGACCCAGACACCGTCTGCCGCGGTTCCGAAGCCAAGCAGGTGTTGTTCGCCACCATGAGCGATCGATTCCCAGGTCGCGCGGCAGCCCGCGGGACCAACGCCCGCTCGCTGGATCTCGAACTCGGGCGCCAGACGACGAGCAAGTTCCTCCGCGTTCAGGCCGGGAAAGCCCGAGACCAGGCGGTGGGTCGGCAGGATCAAGAGGCCGGGATCGCTCATGCCCACGAGCATCATCATGCAGAAGTTCGCCGGGTCGTCGGTGCCGCCGATCTCTCCGGTCTGCGCCAGGAGGTCGCGGTATCTCAAGCCCGTCTCGTAGCGATGATGACCGTCGGCGATGAACACCGGTCGCGAGCTCATGAGACCCTGAACGGCTGTCTGCGTGCCGGGGTCGGTCACCAGCCAGAGCCGGTTGATCACCCCCAGATGATCGGTTGCTTCCAGGGGTGTTCGATCGCGCAGACCTGCTTGCAGTAACCGCAGCACCTCGTGACTGGCGTCGGGATAGAGCCCGAAGATCGGGCTCAGGTTGAAGCCCGAGGCCTGATAGAGCGCAAGCCGGTCGGCCTTGGGACCGGCCAGTGTTTGTTCGTGCGGGTAGATCCGGCCCTGGCCGAATGGCTCCAGCCGGACCCGGGCAAGAAATCCCTTGCGGGTGTGGGTCTGTCCCTCGATCTGGAACGTCTGCTCGCAGAGGTAAAGGGACGGATGGTCGTCGGTCCTCAGAACACCGTGGCGCAGCCACGAGCGCAGGAACCCCGCCGCCCTGGTGTAGCGGTTCTCCGTCTCAGAGTCACTCGTCTCGGCACGGTTCAACTCCAGCCGGATGGCGTTGCAGGGACTGGCCTGGTAAAGCCGCTCCTGGAGTGCCGCATCGATGACGTCGTAAGGAGGCGCCACCACATCGGCGAGGGCCCCGACCTGCGCGACATCATAGCGGACGCCTCGAAACGGTCTCACGTCAGGCATGGGGTCCATTGCTCCGTAATCCTCAGTGGCTCGGAATAGCGGCGAGTGGCGAGTGAATAGTGGCCAGTCAATGGCGGATGGCAAATGGCAGATGGCAGATGGCAGATGCCAGATGCCAAACGGCTCCCCGGTCTTCACTGGCCACTGGCCACTGGCCACTCTTCCCTGTTTCCACTCGCCACTCGCCACTATTCAATCAGGTGCCCATTTCCCAGCTCTGGAGGTACTTCTGCTGCTCGGTGGTCAACTTGTCGAGAGAGATGCCCATGGTCTGGAGCTTGAGCGAGGCGACGAACTCGTCCACGGCCTTGGGCACCTGGTGGACCTTGTGCTCGAGCTTGCTCGAGTGCTTGACGGACCACTCGGTCGCAAGTGCCTGAGCGGCGAAGCTCATGTCCATCACGCTGGCCGGGTGCCCATGAGCCGCGGCCAGATTGATCAGACGGCCCTCGCCCAGCACGTAGAGCCGATGGCCGTTCTTCAGGACGTATTCATCCACGAACTCGCGAACACCCTTGTTGACACTCGCGGCAAGCTGGCCCAGCTCGTCGAGGGCAAGCTCGACGTTGAAGTGGCCTGAATTGCAGATCATGGCGCCATCTTTCATCGCCACGAAGTGCTCGCCGCGGATGACGTGGATATCACCTGTGACAGTGACGAAGATGTCGCCCAGGGGAGCGGCCTCGGCAATCGTCTTGACCTGGAAGCCGTCCATCGCGGCCTCGAGCGCGCGGATCGGATCAACCTCCGTGACGATCACGTGCGACCCCATGCCCCGAGCCCGCAGCGCGACGCCCTTGCCACACCAGCCATAGCCGCAAACGACCATCTGGCGGCCGGCCAAAAGCGTGTCGGTCGCCCGGATGATTCCGTCGATCGTGCTCTGCCCGGTGCCGTAGCGGTTATCAAAGAAGTGCTTGGTCTGGGCGTCATTGACCGCGATCACCGGCAGCTTGAGAACCCCGTCCTTCTCCATGGCTCGCAACCGGATCACCCCGGTCGTCGTCTCCTCCATGCTGGCAACCACGTTGGCCACCAGGGCCTTGCGGTCGGCGGGACCGAGCTTGGACGCCCAGGCTCGGACCTCCGGATGAAGATCGTCGAGCCGGTCCAGCGCGATGAAGATCATGGCGCTGACCAGGTCGGCGCCGTCGTCCATGGTGACGTTCGGCAGATGCTGCAGCGCGGCGGTGATGTGCCGGTAATAGCTGTGCTCGTCCTCGCCCTTGATCGCGAAAACGGGGATGCCGTAGTCCTGCACCAGGCTGGCGGCGACGTCGTCCTGGGTTGACAGCGGGTTGGACGCGCAGAGCAACAGGTCCGCGCCTCCGGCCTTGAGGGTCCGGGCCAGGTTGGCCGTCTCGGCAGTCACGTGCAGGCAGGCCGACATCCTCATTCCGGCCAGCGGCTTTTCAGTCGCGAACCGCTCGCGGATGGCCCGCAAGACGGGCATGTCGCGTTCGGCCCACTCGATTCGCTGCCTGCCGGCGGCCGCCAGCGAAAAATCTTTCACGTCACCCTTGTGCGCTTTTGCTGTCACGGTTGCCAACTCGGGGTTCTCCTGAAAAGTTCCCAGGAATCTCACCAGACGCGCTTCTTGCGTGGGCAGAGAATGGCGCCGGCTTCACGTAATCGTCGTCTTCGTCATCGGGTTTGGGGGCCGCACGATCACTAGGTCGGAATCGCGGCGATCAGCGGCCGGACAAGAGCAGTCGCAAGGTCTTGCGCCGTTCCCAGTCCATCCAGTCAAGCGGACCGGGCTCCACTGGCGGCAAGGTTGCAGAGTGCATCAAGGTGGAAAGCGCCAGGCCATAGGCCCGCGCGTGAGTGGGGGCTGCCGGCGCCAGCGACCGCACCAGCGACTCGAACAAGGACCAATCAGCCTCGGACATCGTCACCCGTAACGCCTTGCTGGTCCATAGTTCGGGCAAGGGAGGATGCAACGGACGCAGCCCGCGCTCCTGCTCGGGAGTTCGCCTCCGCCCCATCCGATCGCGCTCCATGACCGCAGTCCCCTCCGTCCGTCCGTCCCGAATCAAGTTCGCGTGAGAAGCAACCTAACACACGCGTACGTGTGTATCAAGAGGTCTGTTTCGGGATATCACCAGCGGCCGATCGAAGCGCGGCTTGAACCGCGCTGGGCGGGAGTTTTGACCCGGGGCTCAGTTCAGCGGTAAGATTTGAATCCGGCCTGTATTGTTGAAGCCGATCAAGCTGACTCGAGGGAGGTTCGCCTGCCGTGGTGCCCGCCAAGGATTTCAAGCGTCGGATGGTCGTCGAGATCGACGGCGCGCCGCACATGATCGAACAGATCCAGGTACAAACGCCGTCGGCGCGCGGGGCGGCCACGCTGTACAAGATCAAGGCCCGCAACTTGAAGACCAAGGCGCGGGTGGAGAAGTCCTACCGCGGAACCGACGGGCTCAACGAATCGAGCTTCGAGCGCAGGGCAGTTCAGTATCTGTATCGCGACGCGGACGAATTTCACTTCATGGATGCGGCCGATTTCTCCCAATTCTCCTTCACGGCCGACGACCTCCGCGACCAGGTGTCGTTCCTGACCGAAAACATGGAGGGAGTCCAGGCATTGGTCGTCGATGACGAGGTCATCGCCATCGAGCTGCCCGACACGGTCGAGCTGCCGATCGTCGAGTCAGCCCCCGGAGTGCGCGGCAATTCGGCCACCGGCCGGACCAAGCCGGCCACGCTCTCGACCGGCCACATTGTGCAGGTTCCCGAGCATCTCGATCAGGGCGTCATCGTCCGCGTTGACACCCGCACCGGCGCATACCTGGGCCGGGCGACCTGAGGCAGTCGGGATCTTGCTGTCTACGAAGGTGAAGCGAAATGAGACTGGAAGACCTGCTTGAACAGCTCCGTAGAAGGCCATTTGTGCCCTTTCGAATCCACATGACCGATGGGCGGTTCTATGACATCGTTCATCCTGAAGCGGTTTTGGTACTGCGCAGCCGCGCGATCATTGGACTGAGGCCCGATCCGACCACGAACATACCGGACCAGTCCGAGCAAATCGCCCTGCTCCATGTCGTGCGGACCTCCGAGATCCCAGCCGACAGCCGGCAGCCTGCGCACGGAACGGCCGGCTGACGTTCGCGGTCTGCAAGTCCGAGCTAGCCGGCTCGCCGAATGGCGACCGCAAGGCGTGCCGGCACTGCGTTGGGCTCCGCTGCCTGGTTCCATGACCATCGCAACCGCCACGTCGGGCTTATCGAATGTGTGCGGAAACCGGCGGTAGTGACATGGTTGTGCTCGTCGTTGCAAGCGACCTGGCAATTTGCGTGACGCTCAAGGCTTCAGATACTTGAACTCGAGGAGTGCCTGGTTCCAGAATTTCCAGGTGCCGCCTTTCTTGCGGAACGCGACTATCATGTCTAGATCGTCGGCCGGGTCTTGGCAAGCCGCGCTGCATGCGACATACTAGGTTCCCTTTGGATGGCCGGTTTCTCGATGACCGTTCATCGTCGCCCGGCCTGGATAACGAGGTTCGTTCAACACACCGGTAGTGTCCGGTTTCCTCGAACCGCGATTTGACTGGGGGTGAGACCTTGGTGGGTCAATCGCCGCTTGTTGACAAACTTCGAGACTTGGCCCGCAATCTGTGGTGGGTCTGGCAGCCCAACGTCATCGCGCTCTTTCGAGAGCTCGACCCCGGTCTCTGGCGGAAGGTCGATCACAATACCGTCGAGTATCTCAAGCGGCTGCCGGCGGAACAGCTTGAACGTCGGGCGGCCGACATGGCGCTTGACTCGCGAATCGACTACGCCTTCCGGCGGCTGTCCGAATACCTCAAGGACACCGATTCGTGGGGGGCGGTGCACGCTTCGATCTTGCGGTCGCGTCCGGTGGCATACTTCTCGGCCGAGTTTGGCCTGCACGAGAGCCTGCCGATCTATTCGGGAGGTTTGGGCGTGCTGTCCGGCGACCACCTCAAGAGCGCCAGCGACCTGGGCATTCCGCTGATCGGCGTCGGGCTCTTGTATGCCCAGGGATATTTTCGCCAGGTGCTGGATGCGCAGGGCTGGCAGCAAGAGTTGTATCTCAATACCGACTTGGATCTGCTACCGATCGAAAGCGTGATCGGTTCGGATGGCCAACCGCTGAAGATCGCGATCGAGACGGCCACCGGGGTGCTCAAGGCCAGGATCTGGCGGGTCGAGGTGGGCCGGACCACCCTGCTGCTCCTGGATTCGAATCTGCCCGAGAACAGTGAATCCGACCGCGCCCTGACCGCGCGACTCTATGGCGGCGACGCCCGGGTCAGGATTCGCCAGGAGCTGCTTTTGGGGGTCGGGGGGTTGCGGGCCCTGCGTGCCCTGGAGATCAACCCCTCGGCGCTCCATCTCAACGAAGGACACAGCGCCTTTGCCACGCTCGAGATGATCCGGGCGGTGATGGAATCAACCGGCCTGCCTTTCGGCGAGGTGATGCGCGACGTGGCCGGGATGACGGTCTTCACCACCCACACCCCGGTCGCCGCCGGTCACGACCGGTTTCCCGCCGGACTTGTCGAGGAGCACCTGGGAAAGATTCGCGAAGGGCTGCACCTGTCGTACGAAGACTTCATGGGGCTAGGCCGAGTGAACCCCGGCGACCGCAACGAGCCCTTCTGCATGACGGTGCTGGCGCTCAAGTTGTCGCGTTTCGCCAACGGCGTCAGCGCGTTGCACGGCGCGGTGTCTCGGCGCATGTGGCGGCCGCTCTTCCCCAGCCTCACCGAGGAGAACGTACCGATTGGCCACATCACCAACGGTGTCCACGTGCAAACCTGGGTTGCACCCCAGATGTCGTTTGTCTTCGACCGGCATCTCGGTGTGGACTGGCCCAGGGACCAGCGGCTGCCCGAGACCTGGGAGGGAATCGAGACCGTGGACGACGCCGAGCTCTGGGAGACCAAGCAGGTTCTCAAGGCCCGGTTGATCAACTTCGTCCGGATCCGGCTGGTGCTCGCGGCCCGCCGCCGCAACGAGCCCGAGGCGGCCGTCCAGAAAGCGTTGGAAGCGCTCGACTTGAACGCCCTGACCATCGGGTTTGCCAGGCGGTTTGCCACCTACAAGCGCGCCGGCCTGATCCTGCAAGACGTCAAGCGGCTCACCGATCTGATCAAGTCGACGGACCGTCCCGTGCAGATCATCTTCGCCGGCAAGGCTCACCCCGAGGACCGGTTGGGCAAGGAGCTGATCCAGGGCATCGTGCGGATGACGCGGCAGGAGCAGTTCTTCAATCACATCGTATTCGTGGAAGACTACGATATGAACGTCGCTCGTTCGCTGGTCCAGGGAGTGGATGTCTGGCTGAACAACCCACGTCGTCCCCAGGAGGCCAGCGGCACCTCGGGACAGAAGGCGGTCCTCAACGGCACCCTCAACTTCTCGGTCCTCGACGGCTGGTGGGCTGAGGCCTATGATGGTACCAACGGGTTTGCCATCGGCAACAGCCTGACCCACGCCATACCCTCGGTTCAGGATGAGCGCGATCACAGGTCGCTGCTGGAGACGTTGACCAACCAAGTCGTTCCGCTTTATTACCGACGCGACGCATCGGGGTTGCCACGGGACTGGATTGCCCGGCAGAAGAAAGCTTTCCGGACACTGGCCTGGAGGTTCAACGCCGATCGAATGGTTATGGATTACGTCCGGCACAGCTACCTCCCCGCAGCGGGGGGGCTCTCCTGCGAGATGCCCCGGGGCGCGGGCGCCCGTCGCCCTGGTTAGCCGGCCCTTTGAGGCAGTCCTGGGGCGTCGAGACAGGCCGATTGTTGCGTGTCCGGATCGGATCGAGCCGCCCGCGGCCGAGGTCAAGGGCTCCAGCCCGGCCACCAAGGTGTGGTTGCGACCATGAGTCAGGAGTTGATTGGCGAAAAGCTGGGTTCCTTCCGCCTCGAGGAGGTTCTGGGCTCAGGCGCGATGGGTGTTGTCTTCCGCGCGACCCAAGAGACGACCGGCCGCCCAGCCGCCGTCAAGATCGTTCACGGTGAGCTCGCCCAGAAGGGTAAGATCTTCGATCGGTTCGAGCGCGAAGCAGAGATCCTCAAGCAGTTCCGGCATCCCAACATCGTTCGCTGGCTGGCCTGGGGACGATTCAAGGGAACGTCCTACTTCGCGATGGAGTACGTGGAAGGCGTGACCCTGGAGCGGGTGCTCCAGGATCGAGGAGAGCTGCCCTGGCGCGAGGTCGTCGATCTGACGATCCAGCTTTGCGATGCCCTTCAGTACGCTCATGACAAGAGCGTGGTCCACCGGGACCTCAAGCCCTCGAACCTGATGATCACGGCCGACGGCAAGCTCAAGCTCACGGATTTCGGGATCGCCAAGGACCTGGAGCGAACCACGCAACTGACGGCCCCGGGGCGAACTCTGGGCACCGCGGCTTACATGGCCCCCGAGCAGATTCGCGGCACGCCCGCAGTCAGCCACAAGACCGACCTGTACGCGCTTGGTGTGCTCATGTACCAGATGTTGACCGGGAAGACCCCGTTCGGCGGCGCGTCGGCCGTGGTGCTCCTGCACTGCCATATCAACGAGGCTCCTCCCCGGCCCGGCGACAAGGTCGCAGAGCTGCCCAAGGAGCTGAACGAGCTGGTGGTCAAGCTGATGGCCAAGGCGCCCGCCGATCGCCCGTGGGACGCGGCCGCCGTGGGACATGCTTTGAAGGAGCTGCGCGACAAGGCCGCGCGGGGACAAGCGATCCCCATGGTCTGGCCCGAGCCAGGCTCTCCCGAAGCGAATCTTCCCCGAGCCGGAATGGGCGAGCCGGCACCGCGTCCGCGCAGAAAAGGCCGCAAATCGGCCACGCTGTTCGGCATCAACTCCGGTTTCGCGACGCGGGACCCTGGCGGCGGTGACCTCGGATCTCGTTTTCTCAACCGGGCAGTCCTCGAATCAACCGGCCTGGCAGCGGCGCTCATCGCGATCGCCGGATTCATGGGCTACTGGCTCTGGCCCCCTAGCGCCGGGTATCTCTATCGCCAGGCCGAAGCACTGATGGCCTCGTCGCACCGCTCTGACTGGCTCACCGCCCAGGAAGAGTACCTCGACACCCTCGATCACAAACACCCGGGCCACCCTTACTCGGAACAGGTACAGAAATGGCGCGACCAGATTCTGCTGGATGAGGCCGAGGGTCGGGCCAGGAACCTGAGCAGCCCGGTGAAGACCTCGCTTTCCGAGCCCCACACCGACGGAGAACGACAGTACGTTTCGTTCGATACGCTGGCCAGCAAGGCGGCCGCCGAGGGAAACGACGCGCTGGCCGCCACCTACTGGAGGGAAATGGCCCAGTTGATCAAGCCGGACGACCGGGAGGAAAGGAAATGGCATCTTCTGGCGCTCCATCGGGCCACCAAACTGGAGGCGCAGATGCAAGAACGCCGAGCCTTCGTGATCGACAAACTCGCCCGCGCCAACGCGGCGCTTCAGGCAGGACGGCCCAACGAGTCGGTTGCGATCACGGCCATGCTGAGGGAGAACTACAGCCAGTACGCCGATCTGGCCGACCTGCTCGGCCCTCCGCCGGAAACGCCACGGCCCGGCACGGTTCCGCCGGGTGCTGCCGTCCCGCCCGCTCACCTGGGTGAGACTCTGGCCCCGACTGCCCAACCTTCTCCCCCGACATCCCCGGAACATACCCCCGATCACGACAAGACGCCCGCCAGGTCCGACAACGGCTGACCGTCAGCTCCTCTCCCCAGGCGATTCTCGACCTATCCTCGCGTGAACCTAATCTGTATTGAGTGGCTCCATGATTGCTAGGTGGCTGAACTCAGGAGCCCCAGAGCCGCTTCTTTCTTGTCCAAGGATTGTCCAACGTTCAGTCACCGAATTCCGTAGATAACAAATGACTGCCGGTTGACGGGGGCATGCCGGATTCGATACCCTTTCTCTCACCTATCGCGTTCAGGGCCGATCCCGTCTGATCGCCGCGAATACTCTTGTCCAGGCCGACCCCGGCCTCGAGGTCACTGATGCCTCAGTCTCGTGTTCGTTACATTGGAAGCCGTGAACTTCACCGCGATCTGCCAAAAGTGCTCGAGAACCTGGAAAATCCCAATGCACGTTGCGTGTTGACAATTCATAGCAAGCCCAGGGCCGTATTGATCGGCGCCGAAGCCTTTCTCTCGATACTTCGGGGCCCGAGCCCGGAAGACCGGCTGCTGGCACTCCAGCTTGGGGCTCTGGTGCAGGGTCTCGAGTCCTCGGCAAATTCGGACTCTCTGGAGAGCGAGGAGCGCCAGGAGGCACTGATCGGGGTTTGAACGATCGGCTCGTGGAGCGGTTGTCCCACGCGGTATTCATAGCGTCTTGAGGTATTCGATCACGGCCATCCGCTGCTCTTCAGTCAACCTGTCTCCGAACGTGTGCCCGCTGTTGCCCCGGCCCGGCTGCGTGCTGTCATAGACCTTGCGGCGGTCGATTGGGGGCAGGCCGGGATCGGGGGCGTTTGCCAGCGTCCGGAACTTCAGCCCCACCTTGCGCTGGTCGTACTCCAGGGCATCGCCCCGGAAGCTGCGGGTAAAAATTCGGGGCCGCTCGCCCGATTTGAGTGCGTGATAAATCGTCGGCACCGAGCCGTTGTGAAAGTAAGGTGCGGTTGCCCAGATGCCGTCCAGCGGAGGGGCCTGATAGCCGCCGCCGCCCAGGCCATGATAGGGCTCGCCCGCGGGACCGTGCTCGCGGGCGAACCAGCTTTCAAGGTAATGCGTTACACCTTCCGGGGCGAAGGCGTGCGCCAGGGTGGCATCGGTGCCGACCACATCGAGTGGTACGAGCTTGTTGGGGTAGCGGGCCTCGCCGCCGTAAGAGCCGTGGCAGCGCCCGCAGTTGTGCTCGAAGATTGCCTTGCCCTGCTCAGCCAGGGCCCGATCGATCGCGTAAGGATAGCGTGGAGGCTCCAGGCTCAGCAGATAGGCGCGGATATCGGCGAAGTCTGGTTCGCGCTCCTTGATCGACTCCGCGCTGTTGCCGGGAATCAGCAGAAAAGGCATGAGCGTGCGAACCGACCGGCTGTCGGCGACACCCAGGTGGTAGATCGTTTTCTTTTTCCTGAAATGCCACCACGCGGGAACGTCCTCGCAGAGGTTCTCGCAGAGCGGATACTTGACTGGTAACCGGTGCCTGAGCTGCGCATCGCGAAACTGCATCAGGTAGACCGCGAAGTTCGAGGCTTCGCTGGTGCCGCGAACATTGCAGAGGGAAAGCGGCATGACCGGTGGTAGCCCGTCAGCCGCCGCCAGTTCTTCGTAGAGCGATTGCATGTCGAGTGCTGAGTTGCCCAGGCCGATGATCGTCTGCCCGGCGACCGTCCCGGCGTGACAGAGCAGACAATCATTTCCCAGCCCCTGTCCCAGCCCCAGCAGGCCGCGCGGCCGGGTGAACCCCATCGGCAATCCGCCGTTTTCGTACAGCGGGGGGTGCAGCCCGTAGCGCTCGCGGAAGGCTCGGGCATAATCGGCGGGTTGCTCGCCGACGCCCCATTGCCGCCAGGCATTCTGATAGGCTCGCAAGGACCAGAAGGGAGGATTCAAGGGCCGCCGCACCGTCTCTCGTCCCCGCCCGACCGACGGGCTAAACTCGGTGCGCTCTCCGGCCAGCGCTGGACTGATCCCGGCCGCGATGATCAGAACCTTGAACAAGACCCCACGGCGCATCCCGTCGATCCTCCAAGAGCCTGCGAGTGAGCAACAAACCAGACCTGTCGAGACCACCCCCGTTGTCGTCTAGGGCGTCAAGCCTTCCGCCGATCGCGTTCGGCGATTCCAGATTTCGTTGATCCTACCACTCTACCCCCTCAGTCGTTCAAGCCAGCTCGCGTCGCCTCGACACCCCGACACCCCGACTGATCGCGTCCCCGGACTATCGGCGCGTCACCTGGAGTTCAGGAGCGGAAGGTGCCACCCACTTTCTGGCACCCAGGAAGCGTGGGTGGCCCTTTCTGTCGCGGCATTTGCCATCCGCCATCCGCCATCCGCCATCCGCCATCCGCCATCCGCCATCCGCCATCCGCCATCCGCCATCCGCCATCCGCCATCCGCCATCCGCCATCCGCCATCCGCCATCCGCCATCCGC
>JBEKTN010000075.1:0-25152 GCA_049516015.1 Isosphaeraceae bacterium
TAACTGGGCGTTTCTCTGGATTTCGACGGCTCGTTATTCAAAATGATCGATGCGTTCTAACGTACTCAGATTTAATGCTTTACGGCGTTCTTTGTGGTGGACCCGGCGCTGTAGAAGTAGAGCGGCACGCCGACAGCCTGAGCAGCCGTTTTCAGCTTGTCGTCCAGGCTCGCCAGCGGCAATCCTCGCCGTATTGCCAGTTCCAGATAGGCCGCATCGTAGGCGGTCAAGTCGTGGGCGCGAGCCAGGCTCAGCGTGATGTTCCAGGCGTGGAGGTTGGTCTCATCGTCAAGCGTGATCGGCAAATCTTTCAGCGTCTTCAACAGCCGTGCGGCCTGGGTCTGCGTGGAGCGTTTTCTTCGTTCGCCCATAAAGAGCACATTGGCAACTTCCAGCGGCCAGTTGAGCGGAACGAAAGCGGCTTGCTGCGGCAGTCGCCGGGCGACCTCATCGGCATATTCGCTGCTCTCATCGACGAAATACCACGCCATGACGATGGAGCAGTCGAGCACCAGCCCTTCCGGTGAGCGTGTGGCGATTCCTTTCTTCTTGCTCAAGGCCGTCCCTCCTCGATCATCTTGCGGATAGTGAGATCATCGCCCAGGACGGGGCCGTGCTGGTCGCGGTAATTCAGCATCTCCTCGATGACCTGCTTCACGTCCTTCTTCTCGGCCGCGTCAGCGGGCACCAGCTTGGCTATGGGCTTGCCACGTTTGGTAATCGTGATCGATTCCCCCTTCTCGACCTGCGAGAGCAGGCGGGGCAGGTGGGTCTTGGCTTCGTACGTGCCCACAGATTTCATGAAATGACTCCTCGTCGTAACTGGTCTGATGCATCTAGTCTAAAGCAGATTGCCTGTTTTGCCAAGTCGATTCTGTGTACCCGGTTTTTGGGCATTGCTCGGACCCCGGTGGGTTGCGCTGCGCTGACCCGCCCTACCGCTACCGTTCATACGCCGGCAGGAAGTGCATGTAGATCTCGTTGTGAGAACGGACCGAAACGAGCAACCCGCCAATGCCCGTGGCTCGCGTCTCCGTTGGGAACCGATCGACGGGCCAGGTCACCGCGAGCCCAGGCGGATGGTCTCCATCGGCGCCAGGCGCGAAGCGCGCCGGACCGCCCAGCGTGCCCAGCGCCGCCGCCAGGCCAAGGCCCAGGGCCAGCAAGCCGGGTGTGAGAGCAAATTGCAGGCCGTGCCCCAAGAACCGGTTGACCACCGTCACTCCGCCCAGCGCCAGCAAACAGCCGGCCACCCCGGCCAGCAGGCCCAGGCAAACGCTCTCGGCCAGCACCAGGTGAAGCACGTCTCCCCGCGACCAGCCGTTGGTGCGCAGGATGCCGAACTCGGCGAATCGTTCGCTCGTGCTCATGAGCATCGTATTGAGAATTCCCACAGAGCCAACAATCAGGGACAGGCCGATGATCAGAAGAAGCAGCATATCGAGGATTCCCAGGACCTGAGCGGCGCCAGCCTGGAACTCGGACATCGTCCGTGCATCCACGCCGGGGATTGCCTGCTCGATCGCCTCGGCGACGGCGTCGATCCGCGCCGGGTCAACCGGTTCTACCAGAAAGCACGAGACCGTCTGGTCCTTCACATTCAAGAGCTGCCGGGCCGTATCGATGTCCATCACAATCGTGTTGTCCAGCAGCAACGACCCCGTATTGTAGAGCCCCACGATGGTGAAGCGCCGGTTGCCGATCCCGAGCTCATCGCCAACCTTCCGGGAGCAGCCCTGGCGGACGGGATAGTCCGCAGCGAGCTTGGGACCAGAAAAGGGGACGTAGCTGGAATCGAGAACTAGCTGCGTCCCTGTTTCCGTTCCCCAAGAAAATCGTTGGCAGTTGTCGTGCGACGCTTGCACCAAGGGCGGCGGGAGATCAAAATCTCCCAGTATACCGACGGGTGGACGGGATCCCCGGACGTCTTGGCCCTTCTCGGCTCACTCGGCTACTGAGTGTCAGGAGCGTTCCATGTCGACATCCCACTCCGCTTCATCGGACGACACAGCTCTTAGGGCGAGGCGTCGCTTTGTTCTGGTTAAGCGTCTCGCAGTTCTGGCCCTCCTCGCGTTCATCCTGGTCATCGCGCTTCATTACCCCTACGACGTCGACGCGCCGCTCAGCGACGCGCAGGTAGAGAGCAATCGTAAGTACTACGAGGATGCCTACCTGAAACCGGTTCCTGAAAAAGAGCAAGGCTCCTCCGAGTATGAGTCGCGCTATACCCAGGTAGCCAAGGCTGCGGCTGAACACGAGCACATCGAGGATCAAGTCAAGGAGTTCGTCAAAGGCTACGACTTGGAGAAGCGGCCAGTCCTGGAGATCGGCTCGGGCCGTGGCTATTTGAGGATGTGGCCCAAGATTACACTGGTTTAGATATCTCGCCTAGCGTGCGCCGCTTCTATCACAAGAAGTTCGTCCTGGGTTCCGCGACTTCGTTGCCGTTCCCAGACGACAGTTTCGACGGCGCCTGGTCGATCTGGGTGCTCGAACACGTGCCGAATCCCGAACAGGCTTTGCGGGAATTGCGACGTGTAATGCGGAACGACGGAGTAGTCTTCCTTTATCCCGCTTGGGGATGTGCGAGTTGGTATGCGGAGGGGTACGCGGTCAGGCCGTATTCCGACTTCAGCATCGGCGGGAAGTTGGTCAAGGCGAGCATCCCGATACGCAATTCGTCGCTGTTCCGAGCGATCACCATCGTCCCGAACAGACTGATAAGAAGCCTCGCCTTTCAACTGGGGGGGCCGACCCGACTGCACTACCGCCGACTGACGCCCAACTATGAGATATACTGGGTTCCCGACAGCGATGCCGTCAACTCGCTCGATCGCTACGAGACCATACTTTGGTTCCGTAGCCGGGGAGACGAGTGTCTGAGTAGCCGGGACACCTGGCGTCCAGCAATTCTTAGAACCTACCCTCCTTTTGTGATCCGCATTAAGAAATCTCATTGATGGACAATTCATAAAGAACGGTGCGATCCTTCCCGGCTTTAGCAGATGTCGTCATCATTGCAGTTCCTACCAGTCACCAGGGGCGGCGCTTTAGGGCTCTCACTCGTTGACGACTCAACATAGCCTTGAATTCGATGATGGACCAAAGGGGCTGATGGTGCCGGTCAGGACAGATATGGGCCGGGAACTACCTGCCGGAGCCTTCACTTCATCAGTTTCTTCGAGTTTCTCCTGTGGCTCGGACTCGATAGAAGACTCAGGCTCCCTGGCGCTGGGGTTGGCGCACCAGGCAATGGATGGGTATGCCTGCAAGGATGGTCAGCAAGGCATAGAGCGAAGGCAAAGGCCGCTCCAGGAAGGCAGCGATGGTCAGGAGGGTTGTGCCGATCAGGAAAATCGCCGGGACGACCGGGTAGCCGGGGGTTCGGAAGGGACGATGCAGGTCAGGTCGGGTGTGCCGTAACACCATGACCGTGCTGACGGATAGCATCGAGAAGAGGGCTAGTCCCACGCTTGCATAGATCAATATCTTCTCGAAGGATACCAACCAGAGCAGCGTCAAGGCCCAGGCCACCTGCAACGCGGTCGCGACCGCGGGGGCTCCGGTACGGGAGGACAGCCGCGCGGCGATCGCCGGGAAGTGCCCGGCCCGAGCCATGGCAACAGCCACTCGCGGACCGGTCAGAACGTAAGCGCTCAGCGAAGCGAGCAGAGCCAACCCGAAGGCAACCGAGAGCGTGGCCGTGATCGTCGAGCCCCACAGGCGCTTCGAGGCCAGTTCGGCGATCGGCGCGACGGCATCGAACCCTTGATCTTTGGCGATCCGCTGGATCTCTCCAGCCGGCAAAGCCAGGGAGTACACCGTGTTCAGGCCAAGATAAAGTGCCACGACCAGCGAGGTGCCGATTAGGATGGCCTGCGGCAGCCGTCGACCCGGCTCGGCGATCTCGCCTGCGAGGTACGATGCAGCGTTCCATCCCGTGTACGCGTAGGAGATATATACGAGGGAGAAGAGCATCGCCGAGGCGGTGCCCAGGTCCACCGACGGCCGGTCGGCCAGATTCTCCCACCGCCCCCAGCCGGCATACAACCCGGCGACTAGGAACGTGCACAGGATGCCCAGCTTGAGCAGTGTGACGGTTGAGTGAGCTCGGGTCGCATGGCTCGCCTTCGAGGTGTGGATCAATGCGAAGGCCACAATGGCCACGCTCGCCAATCCTTGATGGGCCAGCCTCGCCGTCGTGGGAGGCAGGCCAAGTGGAGCCAGCAGATAGGATGCGGAGGCGAACGCCGCCGCGGCGATGGGCGCGGCGAATCCTAACAGGAACGATACCCACCCCGAGAGAAACGCCGCAAGCGAGCCGTACGCTTCATAAAGGTAAATATAGTCTCCTCCCGACGACGGCAGGGCGGCCGCCAACTCCGCCACACAGAGCGCCCCACAAAGTGCCAAGATGCCACCAACCACCCAGAGGCACAGCATGAGCTGGTTGCTGCCAACTGACGCGACCGTGAATCCAGACGTGGTGAGTACCCCGACACCGATCATGCTCGAGACAACGACGAAGATCCCCATCGGGAGTCCGAAACTTCTGGAGACCGGAGGCTCTCCCGGCTCGCTCGTCTTGGTATCGGAGGCAGTCGTTACTGACATCGCTAGCTTCTGTCCTCGTCTCGATCCTCAAAGGGCCGGCGGGAGACTCGATGATCCCGAACATTACCCATTGTCTATTCCCAATCATGAATGACATAAAGGGTGGCGCATCGTCAACATGGTTGCGGATTCGGAACAGCGCCCTCAGCCGGCTTCTTTAAGAGGGCATCTCGAGCCGCGTCCTCGGAACGGTCAGTGAGACTCTTGACCCAGTGGGTCGGGTGCACCGTACGCCCCAGGGCGTCAAGCATCCCGAGTTCCGGGGACACCGAGTTCCGGGGACACCATACGCAACTGTGGCAGAACTAATCTTTTCTCAATCTGGATCGAGCGGCGTAAGACCTCGTCAGTAGCATCGCAAGTACCGCGCGTAGTGAACGGTCGTGCCCTTGCGCCAGGCTCACCGCGAGCCCAGGCGGATGGTCTCCATTGGCGCCAGGCGCGAGGCGCGCCAGGCCGGGTAGAGACCGCCCAGCGTGCCCAGCGCCGCCGCCAGGCCAAGGCCCAGCGCCAGCAAGCCGGGAGTGAGAGCAAGTTGCAGGCCGTGCTCTAAGTAACGGTTGACCACCGTCACCCCGCCCAGCGCCAGCAGACACCCGAGCACCCCGGCCAGCAGGCCCAGGCAAACGCTCTCGGCCAGCACCAGGTGAAGGACGTCACCCCGCGACCAGCCATTGGTTCGCAGGATCCCGAACTCGGCGAATCGTTCGGTCGTGCTCATGAGCATCGTGTTGAGAATCCCGACAGAGCCGACAATCAGGGCCAGGCTGATGATCAGAAGAAGCAGCATGTCCACCGTTCCCAGCACCTGGCCGGCGACAGCCTGGAACTCGGACATCGTCCGTGCGTCCACGCCGGGAATTGCCTGCTCGATCGCGTCGGCGACGGCGTCGATCCGGGCCGGGTCAACCGGTTCAACCAGGAAGCACGAGACCGTCTCGTCCTTCACGTTCAAGAGCTGCCGGGCCGTATCGATGTCCATCACAATTGTATTGTCCAGCAGCATCGACCCCGTATTGTAGAGCCCCACAATGGTGTAGCGCCGGTTGCCGATCCCGAGCTTATCGCCAACCTTCCGGGGGCGGCCCTGGCGGTCGGGATAGTCCGCGGCGAGCTTGGTGCTGATGACGATCCGCGGCTGTCCCCGGTCGCTATCATTCAGGAACCGCCCGCCCCCGCGATCGCCGGCGATCATCTTGCTGTGGTAGACATCGCTCCTCAGCCTGGCATGCTGGGCAAGGTCCTTTCCCTCGATCTGGGTCAGGTTGAGGAGACTCTGCAGCGGCTGCTCGCGGGGCCGGGCGAGGAAATCAGCGGCCGTCCGGGCGAACAGGCTGCGGCCCTCGATCGAGGGCGCGATCTTCCAGATCTGCGGTGCGACGACGCGAACTCCGGGAACTCGCCGGAGTGCTTCAGCCATCTCCGCCGGCAGATCACTGAAGATGTCGCTGGGCGCATTCTCACGGAGAACCAGGATGCCCTGGACCTGGGCGAGCGTATTACCCAGAAGGTTGCGGATACCGCCCGACAGGCCGAACAGACCGAGGACTCCCAGAACCGGGATCGACAGCCCCACCAGAGCCAGACCGGCGCGCGTCGGCCGGCTCAAGAGGTTGCGCACGGCGAAGACCCAGAGGCTTGACCGCGACTTCAGCAAGGCTCACGACCGTCCTGCCTGGCTCCTTCGAGATGTCGCTTACCGGCCGATCAGGAGCTTCTTGACCGTCGGCTGCGGGAGGCTCGGCGTAAGGCTGAAGTGGTGAGCAGAAGTCGCATGGCTCTGCACCGTTGCGGGAAACTCCGGGTCGTCTTGGGGACGATCCGATCGATCAGCCGGGCCATCCATCCTGACTCTGCACGAACTGGTGAACCTTACCCGAGGCTCCGGGTGTCATGAACAGGCCCGATTGATCGCGAGCCTCCATCCACGTATCCGAATCAAGGTCATTGCACCGGATTTGTTCACATGGAGTTTACACGACACACGGCACAAAGTGGAAATCGCGCCGCTTTTTTTGATGAATCGAGCTGCTCAGTTCGTTTCCACTGTCGGGAGCCAAACCATCAAGGAACACAGCCGCATGAGGTCCAGTAATCCATTGAGCCAGGAGGAGTGGGACGAGCTTCAGGCGACCCTGCCACGGGGTAGCCAGGTGAAAGGTCGAGTCGTGCTAAACCTGACTTCCCGTGACTATCATGTCAGCAAGCCTTTGTCTCCCGGGAAGAACCAACGAACCAAAGCCCCGAGGAACGATGATGACCAGTCCAAGACAGAACGTCCTGCTCTCCTGGAGTTCCGGCAAGGACAGCGCCTGGGCGTTGCACGTCCTTCGCCAGCAACCCGACATCGAAGTCGTCGGGCTCCTGACGACGTTCAACGAAGCGTTCGACCGGGTTGCCATGCACGCCGTGCGGCGGGAACTGGTCGAAGCTCAGGCGGCTGCGGCCGGTCTGCCTCTCGTCTCCGTGGTGCTGCCGTACCCATGCACGAACGAGATCTACGAGGACCGGATGGTAACGGCGATCGCCGAGGTGAAGGCTTCGGGGGTCACTCACATTGCGTTCGGCGACCTGTTCCTCGCCGACATCCGGGAGTACCGGGTCCGGCTCCTGGAGGGGACGGGCGTGGAGCCGTTGTTCCCGATCTGGACCACCTCAGAGGACACGCCCGGCCTGGCTCGTCAAATGCTGGATGCTGGTATACGGGCGATCCTGACCTGCGTGGACCCGAAGCAGTTGAGCGAGCGGTTCGTCGGTCGGCAGTACGACGAGAGGCTCCTGGCGGATATGCCCCCAGGTGTCGATCCCTGCGGCGAACGGGGCGAGTTCCACACGTTCTGTTACCGCTGCCCAGAGTTCAGCACCGAGATCCCTGTGACCGTAGGCGATGTCGTTGAGCGAGACAGGTTCTGGTTCGCCGATCTCCGACCGACAGAGACCACTTGCGACGTGCATCCGGGCTGATCGGGCTTTTTCTTAGGCCGGCCTTGCTCAGAGCACGGAGCGGAAGTACTCGAGGGTTCGCCGAAACCCGACGCCGCGGTCGACGGTGGGGTTCCAGCCCAGGAGCGTCTGCGCCTTGGTGATGTCGGGCCGGCGGCGCTTGGGATCGTCCTCGGGCAGGTCGTGGTAGACGATCTTGCTCTTCGTGCCCTCGACCAGCGCGATGATCTCGAGAGCAAGCTGATGCACGGTGATCTCGGTCGGGTTTCCCAGATTCACCGGCAAGGAATAATCGACGTGCAGCAGCCGGTAGATGCCCTCCACCAGGTCGCTCACGTAGCAGAAGCTGCGCGTCTGTTCGCCCTTGCCGTAGATGGTGATTGGCTCTCCGTGCAGTGCCTGGTTGATGAAGTTGGGCAGCACCCGGCCGTCATTCAGCCGCATCCGGGGCCCGTAGGTATTGAAGATGCGGACAATCCGGGTCCTCACGCCGTGAAACCGGTGATAGGCCATGGTGATTGCCTCGGCGAACCGCTTGGCCTCGTCGTAGCAGCCCCGCGGACCGATCGGATTGACGTTGCCCCAGTAATCCTCACGCTGGGGATGAATCTCCGGGTCACCGTAAACTTCCGACGTGCTGGCCAGCAAGAACTGGGCATTCTTCGCCTTGGCCAGTCCCAGGGCGTTGTGAGTGCCGAGTGAGCCCACCTTGAGTGTCGGAATCGGATGGGCCAGGTAATCGACCGGGCTGGCGGGGCTGGCGAAATGGAGCACGTTCTCCACCGGGCCGTCGATCTCCACCGGCTCGGAGATGTTGTGCCCCAGAAACCGGAAGTGGGCGTTGTCGGCCAGATGATCGATGTTCCGCCGCGTTCCCGTCAGCAGATTGTCGACGCAGATGACCTCATGCCCCTCGGCGAGGAAGCGCTCGCAGAGATGCGAGCCGATAAAGCCGGCTCCTCCAGTGATGACGGTTCTCAAGACAACCCTCCTCACATGAACCCCGGTGCCGATACGAAAAACCGCGGGACGAGTTTCCCCGGCCACCTATGATACAGGTAACAAGAACGATTGATACAGGTAACAAGAACGATCATAAAAGCCGCAAGAACATTGTCGAGTCCGAAGTCCGCCTCGATTGCGGTCAGGAAACGAGAGTCATGTTCCCTCTGGCTCACGATTTCCGGATTCTTCGGCCCCGAAATTGCTGCTCCCGGATGACGGCTCTTGCTCTTGCTCGGGCAGATCGACGAGCTCGGCGTTCGGCCGCGGCAGCTTGGTCCGACGAAACCGTCTCAACTGCCGGCCCAACCAACCGCGCAGGTCAGAGGCAAGCCGGATTGGCTCCGGCGGCGGCTGATCGGGCTCGTTGAGCGCTTCGTCGCAAGACCAGCCGAGCACGTCGATTCCGAATGGTCGATAGACCGCCTGATAGCCGTGCTGGCACAGGTTCCGGACCATCAGGTCGGCGGCATCGGCGTTGTGGCTGTGGACGAAGAACCACGTGTTCGGTAACGGCTCTTGAGGCTGGGAGCAGAGCCAGCGGACGACTTCCATGCCACAATCGTCCCGGCTCGAGTCCACGAAGATCTCTCCACCCAGGTCATGGTCGAGGTGCACTTGATCCCACCTTTCGGCAAGCCGGGCGATGCATTCCGCGGCGGTCTGGACCCAGACGGCCTCGGGATGGCGACCGAGGAAGGCCCTGGCCCGATCAGGGTCATCATCCAGGAAAAGGATGCGGTTGCTTGAACCCGGGGGCTCCACCGCAGCACCGTGCTCTTCCGGGCAGGCTCCTGGTCCCGGCGTGGCTTGCGCCGGGGGCCCGGCCATCTCGGTCCCGCACTGGGGCGTCTTCGTCGATTCCAGAGGCAGGGGGAAGCCTGATGCCATGAGCGCACCTCTACTGGCTGGCCGGTTCGATCCAGATCGGGCCGCCGGCGCTACCTGTGCGGGCAATCGATTCCAGCTCCGCGCTGTTAACCCAGAACATCAGCCATTGTGTACAGCCCGGCCGGCTTTCCCGCCAGAAACATGGCGGCGGCGATGGCACCGCGGACAAAACCGTCGCGGTTGAGGGCACGATGGCTGAGTTCGAGCGATTCTCCCATCAGGCCGAAGATGACAGTGTGCTCTCCGGGCTCATCGCCGGTTCGCACGGCGTGGACCCCGATTTCATTACTGGAGCGCTGTCCAACCTGACCCTCGCGGCCGTGCACGAACCGCGTGATGCCTGCCGCCTCGGCCGCGATCTCGGCCAGCCGCAGCGCCGTGCCGCTGGGTGCATCTTTTTTCAGGCGATGATGCCGCTCCACGATCTCGATATCCGCCGTCTGCCCCAGGGCCCTGGCCGCCTCGCCCACCAGCCGCATCAGGAGGTTCACCGCCCGGCTCATGTTGGGAGAGACAAGCAGCGGAATCTTCACCGCAACCTGCTCCAGCTCGTTGCGCTGCGAGGGACTGAAGCCCGTCGTGCCAACGACCAGGGGGATGGCCCGGTCTTGACAGAAACGCGCCAGTTCGAGTGTGGCCGCTGGATGCGAAAAATCGATCATGGCGTCGACCTGTCCCGTCAGGGCGTCAAGCGTGGAGAGCTTGACGCCCGCGGGGTCAAGCCCGGCAAGGGCTCCTGCATCGTCGCCCAGGCGGGGATGGCCTGGCCGCTCGATGGCCCAGGCAAGCCTGGCGCGGGGGTCCTCCGCGATCAACTGCACGAGCCGGAGACCCATCCGGCCGGAGGCCCCATTCAATCCCAGAGTTCGCTTCTCCTGGCCCACCCTGTGCTTCATCCTTTCTGTCCGCCTCGAGCAGCAGCCGCTGCTGGCCGGGTCAAACGGGCCCCGGCGGCACCTCTGGCTCCGAATAAAGAGCGATCGTGCGGATGATGTCATCCAGGTCATTCGCCACGATCACCGGCCGATTGGCGAACCCGGCGCGGCGGACGCCGCGGCTGCCCAGAACCTTATCGAAATTCTCCTGGTCGGTCCCGTGATAGGCGACGGTCGCGGTCGGATCTTTGAGCTGGTGGCCGGTGAGGATGCAGACCACGCGTTCGGAGGCGGCGATGATTCCCTGCTCACGAAGTTGCTTCGCTCCCGCGACGCTCGCGGCACTCGCCGGCTCGCAACCCAGGCCGCCGGCCCCCACCCGCGCCTTGGCGTCCATGATCTCCTGATCGCTGACCTGACGCACCACTCCGCCGCAAAAATCCAGCGCCCGCAAGCACTTCTTCAGGTTGACGGGCCGGTTGATCTCGATGGCCGAAGCGATCGTCGAAGCTTTGATGAGCTCGGTATCGAGCTCGTTGTAGTAACCGGAAACCTTGTCCATTTCCGGCAGACCACTTCGCCAGGTAACCCCGCGCTGGCCGAACAACTCATCGAGAGTTCGGGCCCCGGCCGCGTTGATGACCGCCAGTCGAGGCACCCGCGAGATCAGCCCCAGGTGCAAGAGCTCGATGAACGCCTTTCCAAAGGCGCTCGAGTTTCCCAGGTTGCCCCCCGGAACGACGATCCAATCGGGAACCTCCCAGCCCAGGCCCTCCAGAACCCGGTACATGATCGTCTTCTGGCCTTCCAGGCGAAACGGATTCACCGAGTTCATCAGGTAAATGCCCAGTCGATCGGACACCTGACGAACGCGCAGCATGGCATCATCAAAATCGCCTTTGATCTGGATCGTCAGGGCGCCATGGTCGAGCGCCTGGGCCAGCTTTCCATAGGCGATCTTTCCCGAACCGATAAAAATGATTGCCCGGAACCCGAACTCCGTTGCCGAACAATAGACCGCCAGCGCCGCCGAAGTGTTGCCCGTGCTGGCGCAGGCGACCCTCCGTGCACCCACCATTCGTGCATGAGTGAATGCGGCCGTCATGCCGTTGTCTTTGAAACTTCCCGAAGGATTCATGCCTTCGTACTGCAGCAACAAGTTGCCGGCGGACATGCCCACATACTGTCCGACCTTGTCGGCTTTCTGGAGCAAGGTCTGTCCTTCGCCTATGGTGACCACCATGTTGGGGGTCGCGAAGGGCAAGAGATCGCGAAATCTCCAGACGCCGGAGAAGTTCAGGGGCTCGAGGCGGTTAGCCCATCTGGCCTCGAAATCGGACAGCCGCCGGGGAACCGGCAGGCGGTCCCAGTCGTAAACCACGTCGACCACATCACCACAGGCCGGACACGAGAAATGCGCCTCGTCAATCGAGAAGGTTGCGGCACAGGCGGGATGGATGCACTGCTGAAATGCGGCGTCGCTGGCAGCCGTCCCGGTCGTCTTCCTGGCAATTGTGGCCCCGGCCATCGCTCAACAACCTTCGTCCCAAACCCTGATCGCGAACCATCCCTGCGCGAAGGACAAGCGCCAGAGACGCTGCATTCTCGCCGTGATCTCATCATACGTTCAGATAACTGGAACAGCAAGAGCTGACCGGCAGTGGCCGGCAAGTCCTGGGGCGGCGCCGGCTTGGGTCGAAAACGAGCGATTTAGATCCGTTGTGTTTTGATTGTTCGTGTCGGCTCCCGAGGTGAGGACGGGCAAACGCATCGGCATTTCTAGAAGGTCCTTTATCCTGGACATCAATTGAATGAAAGATCCGGAAGGGCTTGACGAGATCTACGGATAATCCTATCATGACCTCTAGCGATACATAACTACCGATACAGTGATTCGACCGAACCGGTCGCAACTCACGCAAACCCTTAGTAGACAGATGGTTGAGGAAAACCATGGCAGTGCCTTCAACGAAGTCGTCGGGCCGGTCGGCCAAGTCAACCGCGGCGGGCCGCTCCCTGGCCGAGATTCGCCGGGTCGCCGAATTACTCAAGCAAGTGTCCGACCCGACACGGCTGCAAGTGCTCATGCTTCTGAGTGAAAAGGAGCGAAATGTCTCCGAGCTCTGCTCCGACCTCGGCACGCAGAGCCAGCCCGCCGTGAGCCATCACCTGGCGCTGTTGCGGCACGGCCGGCTGATTGAGCCTCGGCGGTCGGGCAAGCACAACTTTTACGCCTTGACCGAGGCCGGACGTGAGCTCGCCCAGGTAGTCGACAGCGTGGTCGGCTGATTGTCCAAGAGCCCACGCGCTGGCAGCAAGACAACGCTGGGAGCAGGCCGCCCGCCTGCTCCTTCTTGGTTTCGAACATCGGTGTCAGTCGGCCAGGCAATCGCGCAAGAAGTCCAGGCCGCGGGCCGCGTCGCGCAGGCGGCCCGCCTGGTCGCCCACTTCCCGCTCCACGACCAGCGGACCTTGATAGCCGACGGATTTCAGTGCCTTGATGAAGCGGCGAATGTCGACCTCGCCCTCGCCAATCGGCGCCTCTTCACCCCAGCGGCCTTTCGTCCTGGGCCGGCACGCATCCTTGACGTGCACGGAACGAATCTTCGGGCCCAGCAGCTCGACGGCCCGGATCGGGTCGCCCATGTCGTAAAGCAGCATGTTCGCGGGGTCGAAGTTAATCATGATGTTCGGTGCCTGCAACTCGTCGAGGGTGGTACGCAACAGCTCAGCGGTCTCCTGGCCGGTCTCGAAGGCCAGGGTGATACCGATTTTTTGGGCAAGCTCCGCGGCTTTGGCCAGAGTGTCCAGGAAAGCCGTTCGACCAGGATCATCAAGCTCGGGAAGGAAACCGGCATGCAGCATCAAGTCGCTGAGGCCCAGTGCCTGGGTCCGCTCGAGCGCCCACTCGAGCCGTTGCAGGCGCTCGGGCCGGCAGGCAGGATTGCCGAATCCTCCCGTCTCTTTGATCGTCTGTGGAGTGGTATAATCCTCGCCGGGAAAACCCAGCATGGCCCCCGTCATGACGATTCCCGAGGTTCGCGCCGTCTCGGGTAAAGCGTGTCCCTCGTCCCACCTGGCGTGATGCGGGTCGCCGCAAGCGATCTGCACCACGTTGACACCCAGCCGATCAAGCAGCCGCTTCAGTTCGGCAATGCTCCGGACCTGAAGGCTCCAGCTACAGACGCCCAGGCTCAGGGGAGGAAGGACTGGTCCAGACGGCGGAAATGGGTGCGACAACGTTGTGTTTCCTGGCAATCGAGCTCGATCGGGTTCAGCGTCCCCCCGACGTGTCACTGCGCTGGATCATAGCGTGCCTGACAACCCGTTGCGAGTGTCTGTTGCCGTTGATCTTGGAGCCGGCTGGAACAGCACGAAGGCGTCGGCGGATTCGGTCTTGCGGCTGAATTCCTGCTGGGTTGGCGCAGACGCGATCACCCGGTTACGCCCGGACCGTTTGGCCTCGTAAAGCGCCTCGTCGGCAGCCGTGATGAGCGCAGCGACATCGCGAACTCTGCCCGCGGGCGCAAATGAGAGGCCCAGACTTGCGGTCACGCCGACCCGGGCGTGCGAAGCTTCGACCAGGCGGCTGGAGAGGCGGCTGCGGATGCGTTCAGCCTGCTCGGTCGCTTGCTCCTGCGAGCAGATTGGCAAGGCCAGGATGAACTCTTCGCCGCCATAGCGGGCGACCAGATCCTCGCCCCGGGTCGATTCACGGAGCACGTCGGCCACCTCGCGCAAGATAAGGTCGCCCACAGTGTGCCCATGGGTGTCGTTGATCCGCTTGAAATGATCGATGTCCACGAGGATCAGGGCCAGGCCCAGCTCGCACATGGAATTCAGCTCGGCGAGCGGGCCGAGTTGGCTGAGGAAGTAGCCCCGATTGTAAAGCCCGGTGAGATTATCGCGTACTGACCGCTCGTACAGATCGCGCTGGAACCCCTCCTCACAAGGATCAAGTTTCAGATACTTGAGGAGCGTGGACGATCCGAGCTGGATCCGCGACCCGTCCCCAACCTGGACCGGCGTCTGTGTGGCGATGCGCCGGCCGTTCACGAACGTGCCGTTGGTGCTGCCCAGATCCAGCAACCATGCAGCCCCCGGGGGGTCGATCGAGAGCACGGCGTGCCGCCGCGACACTGTGCTGTCGTGGAACTGAAATGTGTTCTCGGCCGAGCGGCCGAGGCTGCTCGATTTCTGGCCCAGTCGAAGCATCGTTCCCGGAATACCGCCACGAACGATGATCAGGTAAAGGAGCAGGGGCGCAGCGGCCTGGGCCCCGGCGGCGGGGTCCGAGCCTGTCACGGTGGAGAAGCAGATCTGCGTTTTTCCTCGTGCATCCATGATCCGTCTCACAGCGCCACGACTTGGGATGCGGGAATCGGAGTCGTAACCGAGGTAATCTTCCTCTGACCCAGCTTTCCCAAGCCTGACCGACTTGCTCGGCCAGACTGTGCAATCCTCACCCAGGGGAAGGTCCACCTTGCATTCTGACTCTAGTTCATGGCGCGTTCCTGTCAAATTACTAACCCGCAAGGAAGTAGGTCAGGCTTTCCAGCCTGACAAGGCTCAGAGTCAGGCTGGAAAGCCTGACCTACAATGCGTCTCTTTCGTGCCGGAGTAATAAGAAGTGCTCTACCCCATGGAACGGGTGCAGTCAGTCCCCGCGATGGGTTAGAATCGATGGCCGTCCCGATCACCGTTCGCGGGCGTGTCATCGTGGTGATCGCGAGCGTGATTCTGGCCACTCCGTGAGCGCCAGAGCGGCTGTCTTCGTGGTATCGAGGTGTCGAGCATGTCGTGGTCGTGGAAGCTCGGTCGGGTTGCAGGTATCCCGATCTACGTTCACTGGACGTTTGTCATTCTGATCGCTTCCATCGTGCTTGGCTACTGGGTGGAGAGTCAGAACCTGCTCACGGCACTTGAGGGTGGGGGATTCATTCTTAGCCTCTTCGGCTGCGTGGTCCTGCATGAATTGGGCCACGCGCTGACGGCCCGCGGGTTCGGTGTGCCAACCACGGATATCACGCTCCTGCCGATCGGCGGCGTGGCGCGGCTCCAGCGCATTCCCGAACGGCCAGTCCAGGAGTTGTTGATCGCGCTGGCCGGACCGGCGGTGAACGTCGTTATCGTGGGCCTGCTCTACTTCGTTTTTCAAGTCCGGTTTCCCGGCGACGTGGGTGATCCGCAGCATCTGGTACAGGCCCGGTTCTGGCCCAAGATTCTCGAGGTGAACGCGTTCCTGGCCGGGTTCAACCTGCTGCCCGCATTTCCGATGGACGGCGGCCGGGTTCTTCGCGCCCTGCTGGCCATGCGTCTTCCCTATTCCCGGGCGACCCGGCTGGCGGCCTCCATCGGCCAGTTCATGGCCATCGGCTTTGGCCTGCTGGGGCTTTGTTATCCTCAGTACTTCCTCTTGCTCTTCGTCGCGCTCTTTGTCTGGATCGGCGCCGAGGCCGAGGCCACTCAGGTCGAGGAGCGAATCGCTCTGAAGGACGTTCCCGTCCGCACGGCCATGCTGACCGAGTACCACACGCTGATGCCGTTCGACAGCCTTGGCCATGCCGCCGACCTGCTGCTGGCGGGAACACAGCATGACTTTCCGATCGTCTCGACAACGGACCACTCGTTCCAGGGTCTCTTGACCCGGTCCGATCTGATGACCGGTCTGGCGCGCGCCGGTCGTGACGCCCTGGCCGGCGATCACGCCAAGACGGGAATCTCCAGTGTCGAGGCCTCCAGCCCGCTGGTCGCTGCCGTGGCGCGGCTGAGGGAAGGGCACGGCCCCTGCCTCCAGGTCGTGGACCAGGGAGAAACCGTCGGCCTGTTGACGCTCGAGAACGTGGGCGAGTTCCTCATGGTCCGGGAGGCACTCGCCGGCGAGGGAAACGTCCGTGTCGGTCCCGGCCGCCCTCGGGTCTGAACCGAACCTGAAGTACTGGTCGATCGCGCACTTTTTTTGTTCCGCCCATTCCACAGGCGATGGAATCCATGACACCCGCTGAACGATTGAGCCGCGTGGCCGAAACCGATTCCAGCTTCCGCCGCGTCGGGCCGAACTGGGTGGGCAAGTGCCTGATCTGCAACGGCCCGCTCGCCTTCGATATCAGAACAGGAGAGGGTGCCACGCTCGAGCACATCCGGGCACGGAGCCGCGGCGGCAGCGACGATCCGAACAACCTGGGGATCGTCCACGGCCGCTGCAACTGGGAGAAAGGCGTGCGCTGGGACTCCAAGAAACGCCGGTCCGATCACGAGTACGAGGCCTTCATCGCGCGGCTCATCGATCGCCGCCAGGAACGATGGCGCCAGGTGCCGCCTGATCTGGCCGCCGTGCACCGGCTCCAGACGGATCGAGGATGAACCGAACCGGCCTCGAGGAATGCCGGGTGGAATCCCTGTCATCTCCGCCGACGGCTCGAAGCCGGATTCCGGGATCGTCTGCTGGCGCAGCCTTGCCACCGGGGCGGGTGGCGAGGTGGTCCCGGCGGACGCGTACTGAAGGCCTGTGGCGCGGACCACCGCGGGCCGTGCGAGGCTTCATTCGCCGCCGCCGACCGGCAGGCCGGGCGCGCCCAGGTACAGTCGCAGGCTGTGCCAGACAACGGTGGCCGCCGCCGCACATCTGACCAGGAGGACGAGTTTTCCCATTCCCGGCCGGCGACGCTCGATCACCTCACCCAGGGCGATGGCGACGGCGATTGCGGCGAACTTGAAGACGACCATGCCGGTCATGTTCCAGCGTGCGAAGAACCACCCGGCGACCGGGTTTGACTCGTAATAACTGTGGCTGGTCCGCAGCAGCGTGAAGGTCATGATGATGTCGGCGATGCTCAAGGCGATCAGGCAGATGCTGAGCTCTTGGAGTTGGCTTGTCCCCAGGGCGCTCTCCCGGATCAAACCCCAGACCGAATCGGTGCCAGCCGCCTTGCTCACGACTCGCGTGGTCTTCCAGAGTTCCACCCCAAGGGAACGCTGGAGCGCCTCCTGCTGCGCACTGAACAAACGGGATGGTCGGTCGTTTACCTCGGCCATGCCAGTGTGCCGATTGCGGGCTGACTCTTTCTGACGAAGATACCGTGGAAGCCGCGCCGTGGGTATGGGGCAGAACCGGCGGCCGGCTGATCTCGATCTGGGGACAATGTGATGGAATCCCGCCGCGATGTTGTAGACTAGGACTACTAGACATGCGACGACTTCTTGCCGAAATTGCCTTTCGGGGCGGGAGGGAAAGGTGCAACTGACGGCGACTGGGACAGTGGTGATCAGGCTTTCGGACCTGGTTGATGGTCAGGAGGCGGTCTGCTTTGCGGCCCTGGTCAAGAAGACCCGGGGCATGACTGCGCGCAACCAGCCTTACATCAAGTGCCTTTTCAGAGATAAGCGCGTGCAATATGAAGCGATGCTCTGGCACGACCATCGGTTCTTTCAGGATGCACAGACATGGACCGAGGGAACGGCGTACCGGCTGGAGGTTCGGGGAGACTTCAAGCTTCGTTACGGGATGCAGCTTGAGATCATCGCGATTCGACCTGCGACGAACGCTGACGAGGCCGAAGGTTACGACTTCCATGATCTTGTCGAGAGTAGCAAGTACTCAACCCAGGAATTGATCGAATCTATCCAGTATCGAATCGACAAGTACATCCTGGAGCCCCACCTGCGTCAACTCGTTCAAAGAATTCTTGAAGACCACGGCGACCTTCTAGGCAAAATGCCGGCCGCTCAAAACATGCACCATCCCTATACGACCGGGCTCCTCGAGCATGTATGGAGCATGACCAGGATTGCGGAGTCTTTGGTCAAACACTACGCGGACTATTACTCCGAGCTGAACCCGCCTCTCGACAAGGGGCTGGTGATTGCCGCGGTCATCTTGCATGACATCGGTAAGATTCGAGAACTCCAATATCATCCAGTCGAGGCCCGTTACACCAAGGAAGGTCGTTTGATCGGGCACATCTTGATGGGTCGGGACCTTGTGAGGGATGTCGCGCGCACTATCGACGGCTTCCCCGATGAAACCCTGCTGCTCTTGGAGCACGCCATCCTGGCACACCATGGCAAGCACGAGTTCGGCGCTCCAGTTCTTCCACAGACGATCGAGGCACTCCTTGTCTCGTTAGTTGACGACATGGATGCCAAGGTCAACATCCTGGCACGGCAAAGACTGCGCTCGATCGGAGAAGACGAGTTCACCGAAAGAGTGTTCGGTCTGGACAATCGCCGGATTTATCGAGGAATTCCCGAAGAGTCCGGTTCCGCTGACGAGCTCTCGCCGTCCTGAGCGACACTCGGTCTCGAGGAAATTGGCCCCGATCCTCTCCGATAGACAAGAGCCCCGGCTTGGCGGACTGCGCAGCGGACCATTAGAATAACTTATTCGATCCACCGCCGGAGTGGTGGACAACTGGCTCCTCATTTCTTGAGAGGTTCGCTGATGGAAAAGAGTCGTCGCTTGTGGCTGCTGGCGCTGGTGCTCGGAATTGGCGGCTGTGCCGGTGAAGAATCCGGCTCGCCCGCCGCCGGAACTGCCGGTGCCGGCGTCCCGGCCAAGCCCGCCGTCAACAAGGTCGATACATCCGCTGGCCAGGCGGCCGCGGGCCCGGCCACTGCTCCCGGAACGGGCACAAAGGCCGCCCCGGCCCCGTCGCAGGATGATTCCAAGAAGACCGATGCGCCCTCTCTGGAGGGCCCCAAGACCGACGCCTCCCCTGACGATGGCACGCCTGTCAAGCTCACCGACGCCGAGATCGCCAGGATCAAGACCCTGCCGGCGGCCGAACAGGACCTCGCGCTCAAGCAGGCGGTCTGCCCGGTCAGCGGCCACCACCTCGGCAATATGGGTAAGCCGTTCAAGATCGCCGCGGAGGGACGAACCTTCTACCTTTGCTGCAAAGGCTGCGAGGATGATGTGAAGGCGGACCCAAAGGCCGTGATCGCCAAGCTTGATAAGAAATGAGAGAGCCCAGGCTGATTTCCAGCTCGCTCGTTCGCTTGCGCCCGCGCGGAGACAACTGCGGCTCGAGCCTGAGGGCCCGGACAGGGTCCGCTCGCACGCCTGGGACGTTGTGCCCACACGGGGCGGATCAGGCACCTTTTGAACATAGGAGTCAGTTCCTTTGAACTACACGCGCGCGCGAGATGCGGCCATCGAAGCCGTGACTTCATGGCCCAACCATGGCCGTCGTGCCCCCAAATCGTCAGTTCCGATCCGCCAGCTTTTCGGCAGCAACGTCTTCACTGACGACGTGATGCGGGCCCGGCTGCCGGAGCACATCTACAAGGCGATTCGGGAGACGATCAAGAAGGGCGCTCCGCTCGACTCATCGATCGCCGACGTGGTCGCCACCGCGATGAAGGAGTGGGCGCTCGAGCGAGGAGCGACCCATTACACCCACTGGTTCCAGCCGATGACCGGCCTGACCGCCGAGAAGCATGACTCGTTCCTTGCCCCTGCCGATGGGGGAATGGCCGTCGCCGAGTTCAGCGGCAAGGAGCTGATCAAGGGAGAGCCGGACGCCTCCAGCTTCCCTTCCGGCGGCATCCGCGCCACCTTCGAAGCGCGCGGCTACACCGCCTGGGACCCCACCAGCCCGGCGTTCATCCTCGAGAATCCCAACGGCACCACGCTCTGCATTCCCACGGCCTTTTGCTCCTGGACCGGCGAGGCCCTGGACAAGAAAACTCCCTTGCTCCGCTCGATGGAAGTCCTGTCCAAGCACGCCCTGCGGATCCTCCGGCTTTTTGGCTCGACGGCCAGCCAGGTCTATTCGACCGCGGGTCCGGAGCAGGAGTACTTCCTGATCGACAAGATCTTCTACTTCAACCGGCCCGACCTGATCAACGCCGGGCGCACCCTATTCGGTGCCAAGCCGCCCAAAGGTCAAGAGCTGGAAGATCACTACTTCGGCGCGATTCCGGAGCGTGTCCTTGCCTGCATGCTCGAGACCGAGACCGAGCTTTACAAGCTCGGCGTGCCGGTCAAGACCCGCCACAACGAGGTCTCACCCGCCCAGTACGAGATCGCGCCGATCTTCGAGAACGCCAATGTCGCCACCGACCACAACATGCTGGTGATGGAGACCATGAAGCGCGTGGCCGACCGCTACGGCCTACAACTGCTGCTCCACGAGAAACCGTTTGCCGGAGTCAACGGCTCGGGTAAGCACGTCAACTGGTCGATGGCCGACGACCACGGCAATAACTTGCTCAAGCCGGGCGATACGCCGCACGACAACGCCCAGTTCCTGCTCTTCCTGGTGGCCGTGATCAAGGCCGTCGCGAGGCATGCCGACCTGCTGCGGGTGTCCGTCGCCCACGCCGGCAACGACCATCGCCTGGGCGCCAACGAAGCCCCGCCGGCCGTCGTCTCAATCTTCCTGGGCGACATGCTCGAGGACATCGTCGAGCAGATCGAAGGCGGCGGCGCGAAGTCGGCCAAGGCCGGCGGCGAGTTGAAGATCGGCGTCACCGTGCTGCCCACGCTGCCTCGCGACCCGGGCGACCGCAACCGGACCAGCCCGTTCGCGTTCACCGGCAACAAGTTCGAGTTCCGCGCCGTCGGCTCGGCCCAGTCGATCGCCGGCCCGATCGTGGTCCTCAACACGATCGTCGCCGAGATCGTCGATGAGTTCGCCACCCAGCTCGAGGCGGCCGTGGCCGCCAAGAAAGACGTCAACACCGAGATCCAGAAGCTCTTGCAGGCCGCCGTCAAGGAGAGCAAGTCGGTCCTCTTCAATGGCGACAACTACAGCGAAGCCTGGCACACCGAGGCCGAGCGCCGCGGGCTGCCCAACCGGCGGACCACCATCGACAGCCTGCCGGACCTGGTCTCACCCAAGGCCATCGCGCTGTTTACCAAGTATGGCGTTCTGAGCGAGCGCGAGCTGCACTCGCGGTACGAGATCTTCCTGGAAAGCTATCGCAAGACGATCAACATCGAGTCCCAGTTGACGATCCAGATCGCCCAGCGGATGATTCTTCCCGCGGCACTACGCCACCAGGCCCAGGTCGCCGAGGCCATTACCAATCTCAAGGCCACAGGCGCCACGGTTCCCAAGACCCAGACCGCTCATCTGAACGAGCTGGTGGGAGCCATCGAAGAACTGCAAAGCGCAACCGATCGGTTGACCGAGGACGTCGATGAGCCCGCCAAGGGAGATTCCCTGGACCACGCCAAGTACTCGCGGGACGTCATCATCCCGGCCATGAACGCCGTGCGCGCCGCCGGCGATCAGCTCGAGACCCTGGTCGCCGATGATCTCTGGCCCTTGCCGACCTACCAGGAAATGCTGTTCATCAAGTGAGCGTTTTTCCGATGCATTGCATGCGCCGAGGCTATCACCCCCCCTACCCTCCCTTTGCAAGGGGGGGAAAGGAACATCAATCCTGAATAGGTTCGCAAGCTTGCTGGCTGGGGGCTGATGCAGAACGACATAGCCAGCTTCGTCGGCTGGTGTCCCCAGCCTTCGGCTGTGGGCCCAGTCCCTCATCAGCCTGGGTTTTTAATCGTACTCGACCTTAAGGCGTCTGGCGATTAAAAACTCGGTTGAACAAGGTCATGGGACGCAATCTAATCCCTTGGGTATGAAAGACTTGTGGCCATCGGCAAGCCGATTCTGGAAAAATCAAGCCAGGGTCAGAAACGGTCAAAAACCCAGATCCTGACTCTTTTCGACCCCAAAATCAGAGGTCAAGAGCCCAAAACCCTCAGTAATCGCGCCCACAACCCCCTGTTGAAAAAGGCTGGGCTGACAAAGCCGACAGCCGCCCACCCCTCCGGGGGCCCGGTGGCTGGGGGGCGAATGGTACGTCTGGCATGCCCCTGACGGCCTCAGGGCGAGAGTTGATGCGCCAGGTTTGGCATCCAGGCGATTGAGATCGCTTGACCTCCGAGATCCCGGTGAGAAGCGGTCGTCCCGGAGATAGAGGACAGACCGAGAAAACGACCTGGACTTTCCTCGTCGTAGGCGACGTGAGGAATCACCTCGGGCTAGACTACCGGTGCCGGGCGGAAAACTGAATCGTGCCAATCGATTCGAGAATGACGCGCTCAGGGAGACGGCCCATCGGGGGGAACGGCAATGCGGCGCTGGGTTCTGAGATTGGGCACACTCATCGTGCTGAGCTTGGGATCGTGGTACGGCGTGAACCTGCTCTGGGGCGTCGAGAGGCCGATCCGGGTTGGAATTCTGCATTCGAGAACCGGTCCGCTGGCGATCAGTGAGAAGTCGATGATCGACGCGGAACTCATGGCGCTGGAGGAGATCAACCGGGAAGGCGGCATTCGGGGCAGGAAAGTCGAATGGGTGATCGCCGACGGGCGATCAGATTTCAAGGTCTTCGCCCAGGAGGCACGCGCGTTGATCGAGACCGAGAAAGTCTGCGTCATCTTCGGCTGCCTGACGGGCCTTTGTCGCAGGAGCGTCAAGACGGTCGTCGAGCCGGCCAACCACTTGCTCGTCTTCCCTTCCAGCTATGAGGGCATGGATCTGCCCTCCAGCGTTGTCTGCACCGGGCCAGTCCCCAACCAGCAGGTGATCCCGGCGGTTTACTGGTGCTTGGAGACGCTCAAGGCCCGGAAGTTTTTTCTGGCTGGCTGCTCGGAGGACACCTGGTCGATCGTGTCCAACGCAATCATCAAAGATCAGCTCAGGGCGATGAGTGCCTCATGCGTGGGCGAAAGATACGTACCGCTTGACGGGACGGGAGTCTCCGAACTCGTAGCCGCCATCAAGACCGCAGCGCCGGACGTCGTGCTCAGCACAGTCCTCGGCGATGCCAACAAGCCATTATTCGAGCAGTTGAGCCGGGCAGGTTTGACGCCGGAGAAGACGCCAGTGCTTTCCTTCGGTTTCGCCGAGGAGGAACTGCGCGAGCTGCCGGTGAAGGACATGATCGGCGACTATGCGGCCTGGAACTACTTCCAGTCGATCGACACCCCGGTGAACCGGGCATTCGTCCAGCGATACAAGGACAAGTACGGCCGCGACCGGACAACCAGCGACACGATTGTCGCCGCGTACAACGGCGTCAGGCTTTGGGCGCAGGCCGTCGAGGAGAACGGCACGGAGGCGACAACCGAGGTGCTCAAGGTGATTCGTCATCAGAGCCTGGAAGCTCCCGAGGGGGTCGTCTCGGTCGATTCCGAGTCGCTGCACACATGGCGGCCGTTCTACGTGGGAAAGGTTCGGAGTGACGGCCAGTTCGACATCGTCTGGAGTTTGGAGAAACCCGTGCGGCCGGCGCCGTACCCCGTGCTGCGGACTCGGGCGGCCTGGGATGCGTACGTTGAAAGACTGTATGCAACCTGGGGGACGCGGGATTTCAACCCTCAGACGGCGACCGATCTGCCGGGGCCAGGTTCCCACCTCCCTGGACGCTCGTCACCCGCAGCCCCGGCCAGGTTCACCTCCGGCGTGCGCTCAGCGGGCCAGCGGAGAAGGTGATCAAAGATCGATCTGCGTGCCGATCTCCACGATCTGATCCGTTGGCATGCCGTAGTGTCTCTCTTCGTGCACGGCGTTGCGGTTGAGGTAAGAAAAGATCATCTCGGGGATCCGGTTGATGCTGCCCGCCTCGCTGGCCACTATCGTTTCGTGCCCGACATTTCGCAATCACGGACCAAGTTGTGGCAAGGTCTCCTGACCTTGCCACCTCGCCGGCCGAAGGACAGGTCTCCAACCAGGACGGTCGGAAACCTGCGGTCCGGCAGACGGCGGAGCGGAAAGACTGGATGGGGCCACCCACTTTGTGGCACCAACGTCAGCTTGTACAGGATCCACTTTCACCGGTACTGGACGGGCGTTTGGTGGATATAAGTAGAGGTTCCTGAAGTTTCGGCAGCGATCAATGCCCCCGTGGGACTTCCGATTCTTTTTCATAAGTAGTTATTTTACAAAGACAAACACCCGAGAAGTCGGCCTTGTTCTGACCATTCTCAATCATTTTCATCTCTTTCCCTCGGGTCCACTGGCTCAAAGCGCGGAGGGAGCGCGGAGGGGCCACTTACTTTGTAGCAGAGAGTACAAGCCGATGGCCGATTTCGCCCAAGTGGTTCTTGGCGGGGCAGCGCTCGGGGGTGAGGGCGTGCTTCCATGATGCCGGGCCCGGTTCGAACGCAAAGACATCGGTGCGCCGTTAATGCCGTCAAACCGACTGGTCGCCTGAGACGAGCGTCGGCGGACGTCGCTAGGGAGACACTCCGCTCCACGTGCTCCCCAACGTGCGCAGAAAAAAGCCCCAGCACCAATAAATCGAGTCCTCAGATCTGGGGTGATCCGGTTTTCCCTGGTTCGGCGACCGACTCCTCAGCAAGCGTTCAGACCTAAGGCCCTTGCAAGATGCACGAAAACGGTATTCATTCCTTGCGGAATGCATGACAGGAGCGGGACGGCAACTGGTTTATCGGGCCTGGCCACGGGATATAAACTTTAGACAGATAAGGATTTCTGTTTGCCACTTGGATTCTGGCATGACGCTTGCTTTACATCGAACGCGGGATTGAATGGGGTCATGTTCAAAACGCTGCGAATGAAGTTGATGCTCGGTTTTCTACCCCTCCTGGCTAGCCTTATTGGCCTGGGACTGTGGGCGATTGCCATGTTTTACGGGCTGGGTGGCAACATCGATGTGATCCTGCGTGAGAATTACCGCAGCGTGCTGGCCGTGGAGCGCATGAAGGAAGCGCTCGAGCGGATGGATTCGGGGCTGATGTTCGCCTTCAGCGGGCGGGCACGGCAAGCACGTGAACAATTCGACTTCGGCGTGGTTTCTACCGGCGATCTTGATCCTGGTCTCCGCCTTGTGGTTCACCCGGGCGGAG
>JBEKTN010000076.1:0-25131 GCA_049516015.1 Isosphaeraceae bacterium
TAGAATGCGCGAGGAGCGAGCAAAGCGCAAGTTAAATAAATATTAAACATATCAGATTTACAGGAAGTCTTTGGATGTGCAGGGAGGGGCAGCGAGCAGAAACTGTGCCGAACACTATTGGGCGTAGGGGCCTGAGGGGCATCGGCTGGGGCCACCTCCTTTTTTTTCTGTTCGACCAAGGTGGGTTGCACGACTCCATCCCCGCGCTCGGCGCGCGGGGCGGTCAGGTCAGTCTCGTTGCGGGTCGCCGCCGCATCGGGCTGAGGGGCCGATCGGGCGAGTTGGGCGACTCCGGGTTCTTGATTTCGATTGCCCCGACCCTTCGCACCTACCTGCATTCGACCCGGTTGAATAGCCCACAGCTCATGGCGAGTTCGGGCAGGTCGTACAGCGTGGTGCGGGCCGCGGACACGTCCGCTCGTTGTTGAACGTGAAGCCCGTCTCGAACTGGAGCCGTCCGCGCGGGACGACGGTGTTGGCCGGAGTGAAGCTGGGCCTGTCGGTGATCGGGTCGTCAGCATCCTCCGTCAGATTCGTTCTTGACCCAGGTGCGATCTTGAGGTTTGAATCTGGGGAATTATTCGCCCAGGAAGAAATAAGACCTTGCCCAGTCTATCGCATCTGGCATAATGAAAGTGGCGGGACAGATAAGTGCGAGATCTGTCCCCCACGAGCCGAGCGTGGTGCGGGATCGAACGCGGGTTTGCTCGCGGCTCTTTGATTTTGCGCGCCCGATCTGACTGCACCCACCCGAAAGCCAGGGCCCCAGAGCGGGTTCGATCGCTCTTCGACTTTCCTTTCCGTGGGTGACATCACACACAACGCCCTGCCTGAATTCCCGCAGGGATGCTCCCGCTACCCCTACCATTGGGGCAGGCGATCTCGACGGATCGCCGAGAGGCGGTACCACTGCGCACCCAAGGGGAGTCTCGGAGCGGCTTAGTTCCCACGGTCCCCTCACAGCCAGCCGGGAGCTTGACAGATGTTCAGAATCAAGGTTGCTTTTGCCCTGATTGTCTTGGCCGCCTCGATCGCCACCGCGAAAGTGATGGCCCAGGACACGAAAGTGATGGCCCAGAACACTTCCAATCATTCCATCGGCACCCACCAGATCGATCGGTTCGAGGCGATCCACTTGCTCCAGGAATCGCTCAAGTCCGACCCGAACGACGTGGCCGCTTGGATCGTCCTGGGCGAACTGACCCACGAGGTGGCCCAGGATCTGTCCTCTCAGGATGACGAGCCGTATTACAAGCTGTCGGAGGAAGCGTACGAGAAGGCACTGGCCTTGCAGCCCAAGAACGCCGGCCTGAAGGCCGCCGTGGACTTCGCTCGCGAACAGAAAGCTGGCGCGGCCCAGTGGGACCAGGCTCGAAGGGATGCCGCAAGTAGTTACATCGAGGTCCGGAAGAGTGAACTTGCCGCGTCGGGGTTCAACCCGACGGTCCAAACCAATTCACCTCCGACGCCTCCGACGCCTCCGGCGGCCGTCGCGGCAACCAATTCCGCCCCGGCAAGCCAGCCTGCCGTGACATACCAGTACCCGGTGTACCAGCCGTACTACGTCTACACCCCGGTGTACGTCCCGGTGTACTACGCCTCTGCAACAGTGCCTGGCGAGACCACGAACCCGGCGCATCGGCGGCGATCCGAGCGCTGAAAGGAGGCCGGCCTGTAAGGTTAGAAAGTGCCTGGGAAAGTCAGTTTTACTGGCCCAACACAGGGTCTCACGGCACCTGGAAAAGGGGTACATTCTCCAGGTGCCATGAGACCCTTCGGCAGCGAACCGGTCGCCGTGAGAGCAGGCGGTCGCATTCCCTATTTCCGACTGCGCGTTACCAGACATCGTGGAAAATGATCTGGCGGTCGTGCCCGTGTCAATCGACGTACACCGGTGTACGGCATTCATTCTCGCAGCTTCGCGCGCCGGACCTGCAAGCGACTTGCACCACCGACCACACCGCGGGGGATGGTGCTGGTTTAGGCTGCCAGGCCGTCCCGTTTCCCCCGCGCACCTCTCCTCCCTGCCCGCCAAGACCTGAAAAGATGCATGCATCGAGCATCCTGCTCGCGTAGCCCACATCAGGTTCTGATCCGAGCCACATCGGTACACCTCGGCCCCGCCAGAATCGCTCCGCGATCCCCGAAGGCTCATGGCCTGCATAACACCCAAGATCGGTCTAACCAGCGTGGGACTCACGGGCGAAAAAACCTGGACATCCCCTATGTCCGCTAAAGTCGCTCTCCGATCCTGGCGATGTTTCTTGTGCATCGAGTTACGCGAGGAAGGGACCTGTCCGGATTCGGAACGGTCCCACTGCGGATTATTCGAAATCAGACGTGCCGGCCCATCTCTCCCGCCGGGAGAATTCAAAAAATGACTTTGCGTGGAGCGTGGTGAATGATTTCCATTCGACGAGGAATGTGGTGCCCGGTTCTTGCGTGTGCCGTGGCGATCGCATGGTTCGCGGGAACGGCAGCAGCTCAATCGCCTGAGACGTCCGCGGCCTCCTCCCCCGCGGACAACTCGGACGAGAGTTCAGGTGAACGGGAAGCAGCGAGGAGAACTCTCTTCAAACGTTCGCCTGGAATCAAGTGGGAGACGGACAAGGATCCCAAGTACGTCACGTGGAGCGGTCTGACCGAGGAACCAACGGATCCCGCCAAGGAGCGACGGCGATCCGGGCTGCTGGACTGGCTGAGCCGCGGCTGGTCCGGGACCAAGTCCAGCGACGCGGCCTCTGCTGATCGAGCTTCGGCGACCGCGGGCTCCGGAGGAGCTTCTCGCAGCGCCAAAGCTGAGGCGGCCGAATCCCCGGCCCAGTCCACGAAACCCGCCGCGGGACCTGGCACTGGTCGAATGCCCAAGACCGCGACGGCAGCCAGCTTCACGACGGTGCAGGACCCGCCGGGTGTGCCTCCGGCATCAGCCTCGGCGCCCCCACCCCCTTCAGCGGCGCCGCTTGCTGGAGGAGTTGCCTTAGCCACTGGGAGCAATGCTGCGTCCGAGAGTCTGGGCAAAGCATTCTCCGGAGATGGGCAACAAACGCTGCCGCTGGAATCGCTCCCGCAGCCCCCCTTGCCGGCTCCCTTCACTCTTGGCGGCGAGTCGACGAACTTTCAGGAGGTTGCAACTTCCGCCCAGCCTCCTAATGCAGCCCTTCGTGTGAGTGAACAGCAGAGCTTGCCCTTCCACAAGAGATTCTTCCAGGGATACCCGGCGTTGGTCAAGTGGTTCCCTGAGCACATCCCCGCACCACCGGAAGAGCCCGAAGAACCGGCACCTGCCCGACGCGCACCCCCCTCGCCTTGGGACTCGCCGCCTTTCCCCATGTCGGAGTACCAGGGCTATCCCTTGATCGGAGTTCCTGCCGGCACCATCGTGGACCCCTTCATGAAGGCGGTCAACAGCGGCCCCTGGGGTGACGCGGTCAAGAATAGCAGGGTTGAGCTGCACGGCTGGATAACGACTGCGGGAGTCTGGGGAAACTGCAAACACTCCAATACACCGGACGCCTACTGGATTGTGCCCAATTCCTACAACCTCGACCAGCTCCTTGTCAAGATTGAGCGAGAACTGGACACGGTGCAGACCGACCATTGGGACTGGGGGTTCCGGTCGTGCCACCTGTATGGCATGGACTATCGCTACACGACGGCAGGCGGCTGGTTCAGCGACCAGTTGCTCAGACACAACAGCCTTTACGGGTACGATCCTGTCGAACAGTACCTCGAGGTCTATATCCCGAAGATCTGGCAGGGATTTGTGCTACGGGTTGGCCGCTGGATCGCGTGCCCGGACATCGAGACGCAGTACGCCCCGGACAACTACATGGGTACCCATTCGCTGCTGTTCACGTTCGACACCTACACCCAGACGGGTGTGATGTTCTCGTTCCAGATGACCCAGCGACTGATGCTTCAAGGCGCGATTACAGCAGGTACCGACATGGCCCCATGGTATGCGGGTGCCACTCCGACCGGTTTCTTCGGCTGCCGCTGGATATCCGAGGATAACAACAACGCGTTCTACACCTGCCTGAACAACATCAACAATGCCAGGTTCCGCTACTTCGAGGTCGCCGGGCAGAAGTCCGGGCACGATAACTTCAATTACATCGTGAGCACCTACGAGCACAGGTTCAGCCAAAAGATCCACACGAAGACCGAGGCGTATTACATGTGGCAAGTCGACGCCGTAGTGGGCGGAACGCCGAGTCTCGGTCCGGTACATGGGTTTGGTGGCGGAGGGGGACTCGGCAAGTTCATTCCGGGCCTTTCGAAGACCTACGGGGTCCTCAACTACACTCCGTTCCAGCTCTCGGACAGAGACTACTTCGTGATCCGCAATGAGTGGTGGAGAGACGAGGAGGGCGAACGGTCGGGATTCCCGACCAACTACTCGAGCCACGCGGTCGCCCTGAGCCACCAGTTCAATGACGTGCTCATGATCCGTCCCGAGATCGGCTTCTATCACTCTTACGATCATCCGGCATTCGACCTGGGCAGGAGGAACAGCATGTTGCTTTATGGATTTGATATCACGCTCCGGTTCTGAAATTCCCTGGTGACCCTCGGGAGGGCGAGCCTCCGGGCAAGCCAGTCGACAACCCAGGCTCGGCGGGAGCCTTGCCCCCCGAACTCGCCCATGTCGTGTGGAGGACCTCTCGTGCTCGCGATGGGAGTGGTCAGTAGCCTCACGGCTCTGCGGCAGGTTTTCCGCCGATCGGGGATCTTTTGATATCCTCTTTCTCTTCTGACCTCGCGCAGGGAATCATGGCGAGAAGCTGGGGTCCTTCGCCAATAGCTGCTGGAGGAGGAACCCAGTTGCCCACGCTCTTTGCTTGGTATTACAGGCCGCGGCTTGCAATCCAGATGCCTTGAGAGTTCGATGTCGAAGCCTGAGCTCAAACCTGGGCGGCAACCAGCGAATCCACCAGCGTGCTCTTGTGCCCGTTGCCGTTGGTCAGGGAACTGACGGCCAAGGCGGTCTCGCCGTGCTGGCTCAGATCCAGCCCCTCGTGCTCCTGGCTCTCGCTCACCCGCAAGGGAATGATCATGTCGGTGACCTTGTACAGCAGCAGGGAACCGCCGAAGGCAAAGATACTGACGATGACCATGGCCAGCAAGTGGTACAGGAACGTCGAGGTCTGGCCGTAAACCAGGCCGACGTCCTTGGCGAAGATGCCCGTGCAGACCATGCCCACCATGCCCCCCACGCCGTGGCAGGGGAAGACGTCAAGCGTATCGTCGACTGTGGACTTGTTCTTGTAGTGGACGGCCAGATTGCAGATCACGCTGGCGGCCAGGCCGATCACGATGCTGTCGCGGACCGTCACGAAACCCGCCGCGGGCGTGATGGCGACCAGCCCCACGACTGCTCCGATGCAGGCCCCCATCGCCGACGGCTTCCGGCCGCGCAACCAGTCGAAGAACATCCAGCCCAGCATCGCACAGGCCGATGCCGTGTTGGTCGTGGCGAACGCAAGGGCCGCGGTGCCGTTGGCCTTGACGGCTGATCCGGCATTGAAGCCGAACCAGCCGAACCAGAGCATGCTGGTGCCGAGCAGCACGTAGGGGACGTTGTAAGCTTCGTGTACCTCGTTGGCGATGTGGCTCTTGCGCCGGCCCAGGATCATGGCTCCGGCCAAGGCCGCAAAACCCGCCGACATGTGGACCACGGTGCCGCCGGCAAAGTCCAACACGCCCCACTTGGCGAAGATTCCCTGGGGATGCCAGGTCCAGTGCGCCAGTGGGCAGTAGATAAAGAGGCTGAATAGAACTATGAACATAAGATATGCAGAGAACCGCACGCGCTCGGCGAACGAGCCGGTGATCAAGGCCGGCGTGATGATCGCGAACTTGAGCTGGAACATCGAGAAGACCAGCAAGGGAACCGTCAGCTTGAGCGCCGCTGCGCCGGTCCCCAGGGTGACTGTCCCGTCACTCACATTGTCGAACATGAAGAAGGAGAGCGGGTTGCCGATCAATCCCCAGCCGCCGACGTCGTGGCCGAACGCCAGCCCAAAGCCCACGAAGACCCAGGCCAGGCTGATCACGCCCAGCGCGATCACGCTTTGCAGCATGGTCGAGACAACGTTCTTGAAATTGACCATGCCTCCGTAGAAGAACGACAGCCCGGGCGTCATGAGCAGCACCAGGCCCGAAGCCGTCAACATCCACGCGACGTCCCCGGAGTTGAGAGCATCACCCGGCGGCAGGGGTTCAGCCGTTGTCCTCCCAACCATGGCCAGCACGGCCAAACCCACGAGTAACAGGAATGGTGTCGTTGCGCGCTTCATGGGCACGTCCTTCTAACAAAAGGGCACTAAGGGGTGTTGAGTCTTGCTCCTCGCCATCGGGCGATCTTTCCGCGTCATCCACGGTCGCTATCACAAGCTGTGGTTTCGCAGATACTTAGAAGATCATCTCGGGTGCGGCAGCGCACGAACAAGGAGGCGGAGTTCACGCGCCAGCTCTGACTTCGCAAGAAGTGTGCCATCAGCCGCCACCGATCGATTTGGCTGGCCGATCTGTTCCTTCCTGGTTTCCCGGGAGCACGCGGCGGTAGGATGGAAGAGGTTGCTGTATGCCGGGGAGTCAAGACTTACCACGAATCCTGTGTTGAAGGTCCATTGTGCAGAGCCTGTTTCTTGACCTTCTGAGATCGCGGGACCGGCTTCCCCTGGTGCTCGCCCATCGGGGTGATTCCATTCATGCCCCGGAGAACACGCTGGAAGCGGCCATGCTGGGGTGGGAAGCGGGTGCCGAGGCATGGGAGCTCGACGTCCAGCTCACGCGCGACGGCGTCGCCGTCGTTTTCCATGATGAAACCTTATCCCGAACGACGGACGTCGCGGATCGCTTCGGCGGCGACTCCAGAGGCCGGGACGGCTTTCGCCTCGTTGACTTCGACTGGTGCGAGATCGCCTCGCTTGACGCGGGCTCCTGGTTCGTCGCCGACCCGGCAACCGAGCGCTCGGCGGCGGCCTTCGGCACCCTCGAGAACATGGACGGATCCCGCAGGGCGCACTACCGATCCGGGCGGGTCCGGGTGCCGACCCTGGCTGATGCCCTGATGCTGACCGCGGATCGCGACTGGCTGGTCAACGTCGAGATCAAGTCGTTCCCGGGGAATCCGCCGGGGATCGTGGAGGCCGTTCTGGAAGCGATCACGCGGACCGGCACGGCGAGCCGGGTCTTGCTCTCCAGCTTTGATCACCGCGACATTGCCCGGATTCCCTGCCTCATCCCTCCGGCTCAACAGGCTTTGCTCGGCATCCCGCGAGGAATTCTCGTCGCAACCCCTTTATTTCGCCCCCACGCCTATCTCACCGAGATCGTCGGAGCGCAGACATTCCACGCGTCGGCAAAGTGCTTTGGTTCCGAGTCGATCGGCTATCGCCAAAGGCGCTCGGCCGAGGCCTTGTGGAGCGACGGGATGGCCGAGCTGAGGTCAGGGGGGATTCCCGTCCTCGTTTACACGGTCAATGACCGCCAACCCGGCGGCCTCGCCGACCACCTCGCGGAGCTGGGAGTCGCCGGCCTGTTCACGGACGATCCGGTCGGGATGCGGTCGCACTTCGGGTGAGCTGGCGCGCACCGAGGAACTGCCTCCCACGACCGGCATCAACGCGACCTGGAGATCTACTGCCGGGCTCGGGCAACCACTTCGTTGACCTCTCGTCCCAGCGTCTGCAACGATTCCGGATTGCCCTGACTTGGGCGCATCATCCGGTCTTCAAGCTGGCGCCAGGACATCTCGAGATCGACAAGTGCCTGGTTTACCTGTTCGCGCGGAGCCTGTCCCAGCAGGTACTGACGTACCAGGAAGAGGCGTGTTGTCAGCCTGCTGGCATCCGCCTGGACCCGGTCCCGCTGGGGAGGGCGAGGATTCTCGGAGGCAATTCGATCCACCAGGGCGTCGAGATTGCGAACGGCCAGATCGATCGGCGCGACGACCGCGGGATCGAGCGGGCCCACTTCCTCCCGGGTGGGACGCGGAACGATCTCGCGCGGGATCTGAAATCGCGTTTCCAGGTCGCTGATCTGCTGCTCGATCGATCGCCATAGGGTCAGTCCGGCACCGGCAAGGTTCGCCCTCTGGAGCTCGCGATTGATTCGTTGTGCCCGGGAGCGGATCGGCCGGAACGAGGCGACGAGATCACGTTCGTTGGCCCCGCCGCTGGAGATCCGTTCGAATCCCTGGATCAGCTTTTCGAGCACGTCGATCTCGCGGTCGAGCGTCTCCAGCTTCACTCCGCGGCCGGTCTCGGCCTTGACATGAGTCTTCAGCGGGACGATCGCGCTGGATAGTTCGCGGGCCTGGTTGGTGATCACGACCGGGTCGAATTCTCTCGGGTCCTCAACCACCAGCGGCCCAGGCGGAGTCTGCTCCAGCAATGGCCCGATCACGGCGACGACCCGGTACATGTTGACGAAATTTTCGAGGGTACGGGTAGCCATGCCAGGCAGTGTTCCCAGGGTCCTTTTGACCCGGTAGAAGGCCTCTTCAAGTTCCGGGAATGTGAGGCGGCCGGCCTGAATCCGCTGGCTCTCGAGGGGGTAGAAGGAGACGGCGGCGGTGAAGGCGTCGGCCGCGTTCCAGAGCGTGGTGATCTCGTCGAGCAGCCGGTAAGAATCGGGACTGTCCCTGAGCTCCGAGCGAGCGTGCACGAACATCGAGGTCGCTTCGAGGACGACCAGGCGGCCCATGTTGGGCAAATCTGCCCGGGTAAGCTGGTCGGTTCGAGCCGGATCCTGAAACAGCTCCTGGTAGCCCGGTCCGGTCTGGCCGAGGGCGCCCGGCACTGGCATCAGGATCGACAGCACGCCCACCATCGTCCCGAGGACGGCCACCATCTTTTCGCGTCGCGCTATGTTCATGCTCTTCTGGCTCCCGATCCGCTCGGCACGTTCGGTGCTGCGCTGCCGCGCCGGCCGGCTCAGATGAACGGTCGTGCGCTATTGCCGTGCTCCAGCGGCCTGGGAAGTGCGGAAACGCCCATGAGGAATTCGTCGATCGATCGAGCGGCGTGGCGACCCTCGGCGATGGCCCAGACGATCAGGCTCTGGCCGCGGCTCATGTCGCCCGCGGTGAAGACCTTGGCGACGCTGGTCCGCTTGTCGGCGTCGGCCTGGACGTTGCCAAGCGCGTCGAGCTCGACGCCGAACTGCTCGAGCATGCCCTTCTTTTCGGGACCGACAAATCCCATCGCCAGCAAGACAAGGTCGGCGGGATAAACCTTCTCGGTACCGGGAATCTCGACGAACCGGGGACGGCCGTTATCGGTCTTCATCTCGACCTGGACCGTTTCCAGGGCAATGACGCGACCCTGCGATCCCAGGAACCGCCGCGTGTTGATCGAGTACTCGCGGATGCCTCCCTCCTCGTGGGCCGAGGAGACGCGGAAGACGTTGGACCACTGCGGCCAGGGGTTGGAAGGCGCGCGCGACTCGGGCGGTCGGGGCACGATCTCGAACTGGTGGACGCTCTTGCAGCCATGGCGATGAGCGGTGCCCAGGCAATCGGCGCCTGTGTCGCCGCCGCCGATGATGACGACGCGTTTGTCGCGCGCCGAGATGAACTCGCCATTGTTGGAGTCGCCGGCCACGCGCCGGTTCTGCACGGTCAGAAAGTGCATGGCAGGGTAAATGCCCCGCAGCTCGCGCCCTTCGATGGGCAGGTCGCGCGGCTGGGTCGCGCCCCCGCACAGGCAGAGCGCGTCGAAGGCGGCCAGCAGGTCTTGGGCGGTCACGTTCACACCGATGTTGACTCCGGGCCTGAAGACGACGCCCTCGGCCTCCATCTGCCGGAGCCGCCGGTCGAGGTGCCGCTTCTCCATCTTGAAGTCGGGAATTCCATACCGGAGCAGACCGCCGATCCGATCGGCGCGCTCGAAGACGGTGACCGCGTGTCCCGCGCGGGCCAGTTGCTGTGCACAGGCCAGGCCGGCCGGGCCAGAGCCGACGACGCCCACGGTCTTGCCGGACTTGACCGCAGGCGGTTGCGGCACGACCCAACCCTCGTCCCAGGCCTTCTCGATGATGCTGGCCTCGATCTGCTTGATCGTCACCGGGTCGCTGTTGATCGCCAGCACGCACGATGCCTCACAGGGCGCCGGGCAGAGCTTGCCGGTGAACTCGGGGAAGTTATTGGTCGCATGCAGGCGGTCGATCGCCAACCGCCACTGATCGCGGTAGACGAGGTCGTTCCAGTCGGGGATCAGATTGCCCAGCGGGCATCCCTGGTGGCAGAAGGGGATGCCGCAGTCCATGCACCGCGCACCCTGGGCTCTGAGCTTGTCGTCAGGGAACGGGTTGTAGACCTCGAGGTAGTCGTGTACCCGCTCGCCGACCGGGCGACGATCCGGCAGCTCGCGGGAGTAATCGATGAATCCGGTTGGCTTACCCATGGGTCACCTCCATCTGCTCCGTCGCTTCGCGGACATCTTGCTCGGCTTTCTTCCGCTCCTGGAGGACGCGGCGGTAATCCAGGGGCATCACCTTGACGAACTTGCCGGCGGCCTCGTCCCAGTCGGAGAGTAGCCGCGCGGCCACCGTGCTGCCGGTGTAGCCGGCGTGCTGGATCAAGAGGTCGCGGACCAGCTCGATGTCATCATCCTCGCAGAGGGGCTCGAGATCAACCATCTGGAGGTTGCAGCGCCGGCGGAAATCGCCCGCCTCGTCTAGGACGAAGGCCACTCCGCCGCTCATTCCGGCGGCGAAGTTCCGCCCGGTGCCGCCGATGATGACGGCGGCGCCGCCGGTCATGTACTCGCAGCAGTGGTCGCCCGTCCCCTCGACGACCGCATGGGCGCCGCTGTTGCGCACACAGAACCGCTCTCCGGCTCGGCCCCGGAAGAAGGCCCGTCCACTGGTCGCTCCATAGAGGGCGACGTTGCCGATCAGGACGTTCTCCTCGGGAATGAACGTCGCGGTTCTGGGAGGGTAGACGATGATCTTGCCGCCGGAGAGCCCCTTGCCCACGTAGTCGTTCGAGTCGCCCTCGAGAGTCAGCGTGATTCCCCTCGGCACGAAGGCACCGAAGCTCTGGCCGGCCGAGCCGGTGAACTGTAACTTGATCGTGTCGTCGGCAAGGCCGGTCCCGCCGTGGCGGCGGGTCAGCTCGCTGCCCAGGATGGTGCCGACCGTGCGGTTGACGTTGCGAATGGGCAGGTCGAGCTCGACGGGCTCGCCCCGCTCCAGGGCCGGTGCGCAGGCCGGAATAAGCGTCGTCACGTCGAGGGTCTTCTCGAGTTGGTGCTCTTGCTCGCGGACTCTGCGCACGGCCACGTTCGGGCCCATATCCGGCCGATAGAAGATCTTGCTGAAATCCAGCCCCCTGGCCTTGTAGTGATCGATGGCCTGGCGCATGTCCAGCAGATCGCTGCGGCCGATCATCTCGTCGATCGTCCGGAAGCCGAGCTGGGCCATCAGTTCGCGCACTTCCTGGGCGATGAACTCAAAGAAGTTGACGACGTGCTCGACCTGCCCGCGGAACTTTTCGCGGAGCCTGGGGTTCTGGGTGGCGATGCCCACCGGGCAGGTGTCCATATGGCAGACCCGCATCATGATGCAGCCCATGACCACCAGCGGGGCCGTGGCGAAGCCGTACTCCTCCGCCCCCAGGAGCGCGGCGATCACGACGTCGCGGCCGGTCTTCATCTGGCCGTCGGTCTGGACGATGATCCGGTCGCGCAGCTTGTTCAGCACCAGGGTCTGCTGGGTCTCGGCCACGCCCAGCTCCCAGGGTACTCCGGCATGCTTGATCGACGTCAGCGGGCTGGCGCCGGTGCCGCCGTCGTGCCCGCTGATCAAGACGACGTCGCTGTGGGCCTTGGCCACGCCCGCGGCCACCGTGCCCACACCCACCTCGGCCACGAGCTTGACGCTGATTCGCGCCCGCGGATTGCTGTTCTTGAGGTCAAAGATGAGCTGGGCCAGATCCTCGATCGAGTAGATGTCATGATGCGGCGGCGGGCTGATCAGCGCGACGCCCGGGGTGGAGAATCGGACCTTGGCGATCCAGGGCCAGACCTTGTGGCCGGGAAGCTGGCCCCCCTCGCCGGGCTTGGCCCCCTGGGCCATCTTGATCTGGAGTTCGTCGGCGCTGACCAGGTACTCGCTGGTCACCCCGAACCGGCCGGAGGCCACCTGCTTGATCGCGCTGCGCTTGCTGTCACCGTTGGGCAAAGGCTGGAACCGATCGGGATCCTCTCCTCCTTCGCCAGTATTCGACCTGGCTCCCATCCGGTTCATGGCGATCGCCAGGGTCTCGTGCGCCTCGGCCGAGATCGAGCCGTAGCTCATGGCTCCGGTGGCGAACCGACGGACGATGGCAGCGACCGGCTCGACCTCCTCGATCGGGATCGGCTGGGACTGGTCGAGGCGAAACGCGAAGAGGCCCCGCAAGGTGCTGAGCCGCTCGTTCTGCTGGTCGACCATGATCGTGTATTTCTTGAAGAGGTCATAGCGGCCGGCCTGGGTCGCGTGCTGGAGCCGGAAGATCGTTTCCGGGTTGAAGAGGTGATACTCGCCATCCCGGCGCCACTGGTACTGGCCTCCTTCGAGGAGCATCGGCGGGCCGACATCGCGAGTGGCGTAGGCATGACGGTGGTGCTCGAGCGTCTCCCGGGCAATCTCCGCCAGACCGACGCCGCCGACTCGCGAGGCAGTCTTGTCGAAGTAGCGGTTGACGAATTTCTCGTTCAGGCCGATTGCCTCGAAGATCTGGGCTCCGCGATAGCTCTGGATGGTGCTGATGCCCATCTTGGACATCACCTTGACGACCCCCTTCTTGATCGCCTTGCGATAACGGTAGATCGCCTCCTCGTAGTCCATGCCCTTGAGCAACCCCTGCTGGATCATGTCGTCGAGCGTCTCGAACGCCACGTAGGGATTGATCGTCCCTGCCCCGTAGCCCAGCAGCAAGGCAAAGTGATGGACCTCACGCGCATCGCCGCACTCGATCAAGAGCCCCGCTCGCGACCGCTGCCCCTTGCGGACCAGGTGATGGTGCAGTCCCGAGCAAGCCAGCAGCGACGGGATGGCGGCCATCTCGGCGGTGATGCCCCGGTCCGAAAGGATGATCAGGCTGGCTCCATCCGCGATGGCCGCGCTCGCCTTCTCGAAGAGCGATTCGAGAGCTCTCTCCATGCCCGCCGCCCCCTCGGCGGCCACGAAAAGCATGGGCAGAGTGACCGACGTGAACCCCCGCCAGCCGTCGAGCTGCTTGAGCCGGGCCATCTGGTCGTTATCGACGATCGGCAGGTCCAGCGCGATCTGGCGGCACGAGTCGGGCCTGGGCTCCAGCAGGTTGCCCTCGCCCCCCGCACCCGTGAAAACAGAGGTCACCAGCTCCTCGCGGATCGCGTCCAGCGGAGGGTTCGTCACCTGCGCGAAGAGCTGCTTGAAGTAATTGAACAGCGGCTGCGCGCGGTCGGAAAGCACGGCCAGGGGCGAGTCGTTGCCCATCGAGCCGATCGCTTCCTCGCCGTTTGTCCCCATCGGGCCAAGGATGAACTTGAGGTCTTCCAGCGTATAGCCGAACGCCTGCTGGCGCTGGAGCAGCGTCCGGGGATCGGGCCCGGGAATGTCCGGGGCCGGCGGCAGGTCGGCCAGCGACACCATGAACTCGCGGAGCCACTTGGCGTAGGGCTTCGCCGAGGCGATCTGATGCTTGAGCTCCTCATCATCGACAATCCGGCCCTGCTCCAGATCGACCAGGAACATCCTGCCCGGCTCCAGCCGTCCCTTCTTCGACACGTTCTCCGGCGCGATCTCGAGCGCGCCCACTTCCGACGCCATGATCACCCGGTCGTCCTTGGTGACGATGTAGCGGCTGGGGCGCAGACCGTTGCGGTCGAGCACGGCGCCGATGTTCTTGCCGTCGGTGAAGGCGACCGAAGCCGGCCCGTCCCATGGCTCCATCAGGCAAGTGTGATACTGATAAAAATCTTTCTTCACCTGGGACATCGATTCGTGATGGTCCCAGGCCTCGGGAATGAGCATCATCATGGCGTGCGGCACGCTGTATCCTGACCTCACCAGCAGCTCGATGGCATTATCCAGGCAAGCCGTGTCGGAGAGGCCCTCGCGGATGATCGGCTTGAGCTTCTCGAGATCGCCTGGCTCGTAAAGCTCCGAGGTGAAGAGGGCCTCGCGGGCCAGCATCCAGTTGATGTTGCCGCGCAGCGTGTTGATCTCGCCGTTGTGCGAGATCATGCGATAGGGGTGGGCCAGTTGCCAGCTCGGGAAGGTGTTGGTGGAAAATCGCGAGTGAAACATGCAGATCGCGCTGGAGAGCAGCGGATCGCCCAGGTCGTCTTTGAAGTAGACCGCAACCTGGCTGGGCGTGAGCATTCCCTTGTAGACCAGGGTCCGGCACGACAGGCTGGAGAAGTAAAAATACTTGTGATCGTCGAGGCCGGAGTCCGCGATCTCGGTTTCAAACCGCTTGCGAATCACGTAGAGCTTGCGCTCGAAGGCGTCGGAGTCTGACACGCGCGGTCCTCGGCCGAGGAGTGCGTGGAACATGCGGGGCTCGACGGCCCGGGCGCTGGCCCCCAGCGGCGTGTTGTCGGTGACGAGAGCACGCCACCCCAGGAAAACCTGTCCTTCAAGGGCGACGATCTTCTCGAAGATCTCCATGCCGAACGTTTGCTGGGCCGGGTCCGGAGAGGTGAAGAACGCCCCCACGGCGTAGGTGCCGGGCTTTCCCAGGACGATCCCCAGGGGCTTGCAACGCGCGATTAAGAGCTCGTGAGGGATCTGGATCAAGACTCCGGCGCCGTCGCCGGTGTTGTTCTCGCAGCCGCAGGCACCGCGGTGATCCAGGTTCACCAGCGCCTGCAAACCATCGCGAACCAGTTGATGAGATTGTCGCCCCTTCAGATCGACGATGAATCCCACACCGCAACTGTCGTGTTCGTGACTCGGGTCATAAAGACCCTGGGGCGACGGTAAGCCTGTAGCCATGGTTGATGTCCTTCCGGGACGGATCTGGCACGCGGAGAGTACGCACGGACTGAAAGATAGATCACGGTTCTTTCGATTGTCGGGGAAGGCGGCAACGCTTTTCCCCCGCAGACACAAGGAATCCTACATCGGATGGTTCAGGAGCGAGTGCACGTCGGCGGGTTTGCGGTTTGCGGGGCCGATCCACCGCCTGGAGATCGGCCTTTTTCTGTTCCCCCGGAAACTTGGCTGCTCACGACAAGGCGACCGGACCGGCTGCTGGCACGATCCCATGTCCGCCAGGCAGCATGACCTCAGGGGGACGTTGCCGCGGGCACGCGGCGGCCCGGGGTGGAGAGTTCGGGGACGGACGTCTTCAACTCCGGTCCCGTCAGCAATTCCAGGAATCTCGCGGCTGTCAAATCGAGGTTGTCGTTGCGGCGATGGACGATCGCCAGCGGGCGGTTCAACTGGAACTTCGGGTCTTGACCGCCAATTCGCACCACGACCAACGTGCCCGCGCGCACCTCGCGGGCCAGCGAGGGCTCGGGCAGAATCGACACCCCCGCGGGAATCTCGACAGCCCGTTTGATGTTTTCAATGTTGTCGAACTCGAGCACGACTTCGACGTTCACATCGTGATGATGGAGGCACCGATCGATCGCCCGGCGGATCGAAAGTTCGCCGTCGAAGGCGATGAACGCCTCGCCACCCAGCTCTCGAATATCAACCGTGCCCAGCGACGCAAAGCGATGCGAGGGGTGGACGGCCAGGCTCATCACCTCTTGTCGCCACGGAATGACCGACAGCTCCGGCCACTTGCGCGGGTAGGAGATCAAGCCCAGGTCAGCCCCTCCCCCCGCCACACGCTCGACCACCCTGGTCGGATGCAAGTACTCGAGCCGCACGCTGGCCTCCGGAAATTGCTCCTCGAAGGACTTGATGTACTGGCTCATGTGGTGCATGCCGACGGAATAGATCGAAGCCACGCCGACCGTCCCGATCACCTTGTGCTCGTCAACCAGTGCCTTCACGCGGTTTTCCAACTCGATATAGCGCCCGATCAACTCCTTGCTGCCCTCGTAATACACCTTTCCCTGGCTGGTCAGGACCAGTGGCCGCTTCGAGCGGTCGATCAGCTTCACTCCCAGACGAACCTCGAGCTGGTGAACGGCCTGGCTCGCCGAGGATTGAGAGATGCTGTTCTCCGCCGCCCCGCGCGAGAAGCTGGCCCACCGGACCACGTCACAAAAGATCTTCAACGACTCGAGCTGCATCGGTCTTTGCCGATTGGCAAATCTTTGATACTGCGCACAAGGAGTTATCGAAATTCATAATAGTAAAACTCTCCACTGATACGCCAGTCAAGCCTCTTCCGCCAAGAATCACCAGTTTTTTCGCAAGACCGCCTTTTTCCCAAGGCGCAAGCGAGGGAGCATTTACGCTGTCTTGTGTGATTGCAATGGAGCCGCCCCCGGGGAAAAAGGCCCGTGTGGAAGCCATTCCGGAAAAATGCTGTATTGATCCTCCCCGCCGGGGCACTAACGGGGTGAAGGGCGGCAGTCGGAGAGCGCATCATGCCGAGGAACGGTGGCAGTGACTTGATAGAGACGGTCAGCGTCGTCCCCGACCTGTGACCCACGATCGGATCGGTGGGCCGGGCTTGGCCCGCACTCTCAACCGTCTGCCGCTTCCAGTTCGGACCAGGCGCGGACAACTTCGGCGATCTTCGCGACGTCGGCCATGGCTCCGAGGCCGACGTCGCCACAGGCCAGTTGTTTGGACTGGGGTGGAATCAGGATCAGGTTGCGGGCGTGGCGGGCGAAATGCTCGGGAGCGGTTTCCAGGCTCCAGCCATCCGGCAAAGCCGAGATTCCGCCGTGATCCAGAAGCAGTTGACCGAGGTGGCGATCTGTCAGCGGGCTTTGCCACATCAACGTGTTCATGGCCGGCGCCAGAATGACCGGTTTGGAGAAGTCCCAGGCACGGCAGAGACAGGTCAGGAAGTTGTCGCAAAGGCCGAGCGCCAGCTTGGCCAGCGTGTTGGCGTCGAGCGGAGCAATGATCAGCAGGTCGGCCCACTTGCGGAACTCGACGTGCAGGACAGGATCACCCCGGCGGTAACGGAGCCCGGGCCATTCGTCCCGGTCGCGAAAGACGGGATCGGCGGGTTCTTCGTCTGTGGGCTTCCATCGCCGTGAGGCAAGCTGGCCGACGTCGAAGAAGTAAAGCGCGGGCTCGGTGGCGACCACGCGAACCAGGTGGTCCTGAGCGCGGATGGCCGCGAACAGCTCCGGGGTGCGGATGGCCGCGACCGAGCCCGTCACACCGAGGATCACTCGCGCCATGGGCCGACCCCTCACCTGGCACAACGCAGAGGCACCCGAAAAACCCCCCTGTGTCCCCCCTTCGCAAGGGGGGAAAAAAGACCAGACGCCGCCGATTTTCCCCCCCGTTGCGAAGGGGGGCGCCTACTTTCCCCCCCTTGCGAAGGGGGGGTAGGGGGGGTGAGAGCCGCGGCGCATGCAATGCATCTGAAAACCGCCCTAGCGGCGTTCCACCGAGAGAAGCTCAAGGCTCTTGTTGATCGTTTCGGTCAAGCTGCTCCAGAGCGCCCGCTGAAGTTGCTGAGACTGGCGCCCGGAGAGCAGCAAACGGTCGGTGGCGCGCTCGGTGAGAATTGAGACGATGACCTTGAGGTCACTCTGGATGACTCCCGTCAGGTCCTCGAACTCGGGAGGCAACTGAAGGGAATGAAGCGGTGCTCTTTGCATTCGAGTAAACATTCGAAACCCTCCTTGGCCAAGAGTCCAGAGCGGTGATCGGATCCGTTCCGATCAGCAATCTGCACGGACACAAACGTGCTCTGTCCCTCGGTCAAGCCACTGAAGCGATGTACTCCGTTCCGAAGTCCGGTCAGTCTAGACAGAACATGAATTTGCTTTCATGCGTGCAACGGCCTATGTGTCGCAAGTGGAAGCGCCTCTACTCTTTGGTCTGGCTTTCATTCATTGATCTTACGACATCCCCGCAGGCGATGTTGGAAGACTTTGGAAAAAAACAAAAATTTCATGAACGCGAGCAGGCGTCGCGGGTGCCCAGGGACAACGAATCGATCGCTTGCGTCGTGCGTGACGACCTTGTGCAGAAGCCGTGCCATTCCCGTCGCTTCCCGGCGTTGTACTGGCTCAGAACCAGGCGGGCTGGGGCTCGCGGCGGGCACCTGGGCCCAGGGCCTCCTGAACCAGCTCGACCAGTCTGGAACCGTCGATCAGCTCAATCGGATGATCGGCGACAAACTTCTCGGCCGCAAGGGAAAAGCTGCTGGTGGTGACAAAAAAACCCTTGTGGCTGCGGGTATGGTGGATGGTGCCCAGGAACTTCTGAAGTTCGGGAGAGCCCACGACGCTCCGTTTGTGGTACTTGCACTGAACGATCGCCAGCAGGTCCCTGCGGCGCAGGCGCAGGTCAGCGCCCTCATCGCCGGACCCGCCGGTCTGCTCGACCTCGTAGCCCAGCGCCTCGAACAGCTCGGCCACGAACTCCTCGAAAGTCTCGGGAGACAGCGACGTCAGTTGCGCAAGCTTGAGCTCGGCCCGGCGCGCCTGGGTGCGCAGCCGTTCGAACTTCTCGCGCCCGTCGCGAATCGCCTGTCGCACGCCGGCAACCTCGGGGAAAAGACGCTGGCGCAAGGCGGTGTCGGTCCGGTCGAGATAACGATCGATCTTGAAGAGGGTGTTCTCGATCGTGTTGTCGAGCCGGGTTCGCTCGGCACGCGTCAACTGGTTTTCGAACCGCCGGAAGACCGCGTACCGCAGATGTTCGAGAGCACCCGCAAACTCCGCCTCGGTGGTGATCACCGGCGACTCTTCGCTGTACGGAGCGGCGGTCCAGAGCAATCCCTGGCGAAGTGCGGCAGGCCGGGCCTCTTGCGCAGGGTTTTGCTCCGCCTCGGCCGTTCGTGCCCTCAGCCACTCCAGCAGCATCGAGGCACATTGGGGACCCAGACACTCCATCGTTCCCAGACTCCTCTTCTCCTCCTCGCCAGCGCTCACGCCGGCATCGCGGTCAAAGAGGACGCGACGCCTAGACAGTAAGGTCTGCCCCCGGGCTGGATCAAGATTGCAGCGGGCTGAGCGTACCCGATTGTCGCTGACCAACCGGCCTTTGCCGCCAGCCACGTAATTCCTCACGACCATTCTGGACGAGAAGTTGACTCTCGGGTCAGGGCGTTTCACAATCAGGGGCGATGACCGAAACGGCGTTGCACGCCACCGATCACCGAGCATTGCCGGGATTCGAGGAGTCAAAGCCATGGGACAGTTCGCCGTGATCCTTGCCGCCGCCGGGCGTTCCACGCGGTTCGGCGATCCCAAGCAGAAGAAGATCTACGCCGAGCTCGAGGGCCGAGCCGTCTGGCTCCGCGCCCTGGACCCCTTCCTCACTCATGGAGAAGTCGAGCAGATCATCGTGGCGATCGCGCCGGAGGATCGGGAGCTGTTCGATCGACGTTATCACGATAAGGCCGCCTTCCTGAACCTCGACGTCATCGACGGAGGCGCGGAGCGGTCCGATACGGTCGCCCGCGCGCTCGAACGGGTGCGGCCGGTCTGCCAGTTCGTGGCCATCCACGACGCGGCACGCCCCTGCCTGACCGAAGACATGGTCAGCATTGTGTTCTCGGCCGCCCGCGACCACGGCGCGGCCTTGCTGGCAATTCCGATCAGCGACACGATCAAACGGACCGGCGATGACCGGTTCACCACCGAGACGGTTCCCCGGCGCAACCTTTACCTGGCCCAGACCCCGCAGGTCTTCCGCCGCGACTGGCTGGAAGCAGCCTACGCCCAGCGCGCCATGGCCGGCGCCGACGTCACCGACGACACCCAGCTTGTCGAGGCTCTCGGGCATCGCTGCGTCATCGTGCCCGGGTCACCGCTCAATCTCAAGCTCACGACGCAGGAGGACCTCAGGCTCGCCGGGGCCATCCTGCGCCTGCAGTCGAGCAGCCCACGAGAGACCTCCGGCCATCCGTTTGCCGACGAGGCCGCGATGTGGACCGGCCTGCCCAAGCTGAAGGCATCGGATCTCTTCGATTCCTGAGCCTGTCCCCGGGGACCGCTGGCGCCGGGTCGAACCGGGAGATGGTGGGGCGGCGAATGCGCAGATGGCAGATGGCAAATGGCGGATGGCAAATGGCGGATGGCAAATGGCAGATGACAGATGACGAAAGGCGGGGCAACAACGGCGGTCTTTCGCCATCCGCCATTTGCCATCGTGGCTTGAGTAGCCTCTGGCCCACCCCTGGCCGATGTCTTGGACTCGCAAGCTTATCGCTACGGTCAAAGCAATCACGTAATGACGCCGAGCCACCGCATGCGTCACCAGCCTGCCCGGGTCGGGTTCCAGCTTCTGGCTCGGGTTTCCCGGGCGCGCGGGATGATCGCACGTGGCAGCACGACGTGTTCTGTACCAGGCTCGCGGCACTAGCCGCCATCAATAGAAAGAGGAATCAACCACCATGAAACGCCTCCCAAGAACCTGCGGATGTCTCGTGGCGCTGGCCCTGACGGCCCTGTCCACGAACTGCTCGCGCGCCGGCGACAGCGAATGGGTCTCGCTCTTCGACGGCACAACCCTGAGCGGCTGGACCAAGGGCGGTAGTCAAGACAGCAACTGGGAGGTCAAGGACGGCTCCATCGTCGGCACCGGCAAGTCCTCGATGCTCTACAGCCCCAAGAAGTACAAGAACTTCCGCTTCCGGACCGAGCTGAAGATCAACGACCACGGCAACTCCGGCGTCTACTTTCGCAGCCCGACGGCCGACGGCGACTTCAGCAAGGGCTACGAGGCCCAGGTCGACAGCACCCACAGCGACCCGATCCGTACCGGATCCCTTTACACGTTTGTTCATATCTTCGACCAGATTGTTCCCCCCGACACCTGGTTCACGTATGAGATCGAGGTCGTGACCAAGGACTATCGCGGGAGTGTGATTCCCCACATCAAGGTCTCGATCAACGGCAAGTTGCTCTACGAGTTCCTCGATCATGGCAATACCTGGAAGGAGGGCCATTTCGCCTTCCAGCAGCACGATCCGGGCAGCCGGGTCGAGATTCGCAAGATCGAGGTTCAGGAGTTACCCTGACAACGCCCGGTATGGTATAGTCTCCCGGTCCCAGCCGTCCGCCTCACGCGCGACGGCTGGCTCGGGCTCGCCGCAGCGCCAGCCTAGAGATGCAGCCCACAGCCAGGAAAGACGCGACACCCCAGGTAATCACTTCCTGACACCACAAGAGACAAGCAACGATGGCCAACCTGTGGGTTCGCAAGTCCATTTCCGGGCTCAAGGCCGAGGCGGCCGAGAGCCATGAGCACAGCCTGAAACGCACGCTCACCGCGACCAACCTGGTCATGCTGGGCATTGGTGCCGTGATCGGCGCCGGGTTTTTCGTGCTCACGGGTCATGCCGCGGCCGAGAACGCGGGGCCTGCCATCTCGCTCTCCTTCGTCCTGGGGGGAATCGTTTGCGCCTTCGCCGGGCTCTGTTACGCCGAGATGGCCTCGACCGTCCCGATCGCCGGCTCAGCTTATACGTATGCCTACGCCACGATGGGTGAGTTCGTCGCCTGGCTGATCGGCTGGGACCTGATCCTCGAGTACATGGTGGGTGCCACGACCGTCGCGATCGGCTGGTCGGGTTACGTCACCAGCGTCCTGCACGACTGGGGCATCAACATTCCGGCGCGGTTCACGCAGTCGCCCGGCATCAGGCTGATCGAGGTTCCCAACGCCGTCGCCGAAAAGCTGCACATGCGGCACGGCTGGTCGATCCTTGCTGCGGTGGAGGAGTTGCTTTCCAAGAACCAGATCGATTTCTCCACGTTTCCGCAGGTCACCGCGATCCTCAATGTCCCAGCCATGATCATTGTCGCCCTGGTCACGGCGCTGCTGGTGGTCGGCATCCAGGAGTCGGCCAGGGTGAATAACGTGATCGTCGCAATCAAGGTGACGATCGTCGTCCTCTTCATTCTCATCGGACTGCCGATGGTGACCACGGCCAACTGGGGGGGCAAGTTCATTCCCGAAAGCACGGAATGGTTCCAGTACGGCTGGAGCGGCATCTTCCGGGGCGCGGGGCTCGTCTTCTTCGCCTACATCGGCTTTGACGCCGTCTCCACGGCCGCCCAGGAAGCCAAGAACCCCCAGCGCGACATGCCGATTGGCATCATCGGTTCGCTGATCATCTGCACGATACTCTACTGCCTGGCCGGTTTCGTGATGACCGGCGTGGTGAACTACAAGCAGCTCAACGTTCCCGACCCCGTGGCCGTGGCCATCGATGCGATGAACAAAGGGTGGCTGTCAGGGCCCGTCAAGCTCGGGGCCATTGCCGGCCTGAGCTCGGTCATCCTGGTCATGCTGCTTTCCCAGCCGCGGATCTTTTACTCGATGTCCCGCGACGGTCTACTTCCCAAGGCCGTCTCCAAGATCCATCCCCGGTTCCGGACACCGTGGATCACCACCATCATCACCGGCGTGGTCGTCATGATTGCCGCGGCGACCATCCCGATCAGCATCGCCGGCGAGCTCACCTCCATCGGCACCCTCTTTGCCTTCGCCGTGGTCTCGGCCGGTGTCCTCTACCTGCGGATCACCCAGCCGGAGGTCGAGCGCCCGTTCCGGGCCCCCTTCATCTGGTTCACCGGGCCGATGGGCGTTCTTACATCGCTGATCTTGATGCTCACCCTGCCGCTGGACACCTGGATCCGCCTGGTCGTCTGGATGATCATCGGGCTCCTGATCTATTTCCTCTACGGGAAGGAGCATAGCGTGCTGGGGACGAGGTATCCAGCGGGAAGCCTGGCAGCCTCGGGGGCGTCGTCGAACCCGCTCCACTGAGGTCGCGGATCCATGGTCGCGCGGGCTTCCTCCGACGTAGGTCAGGCTTTAGAGCCTGACCTCAGCCTGAAAAGCTGACCTACCCTCGCGTGTTGGCTGTTTGAGAGTCTCCCGGAACCACGAATCGTCATGTAGAATAAGGATGCTGGTTTTCATCCCGGTCGCCCAGTCGGAGGGCCGCTCATGTCCGCCTATATCGTCGTCTGCCTCGGCCTGCTGACATCCTCCCCCGATTCGACCGCCGAAGCATTGATCCGGCAGGCGCTGGAGTGCGAGGCAAGAGGACAGGACGGAGAGCGCCACCACTTCCTCGAGCTCGCTGTCCAGGCGGACCCCGCCAGTCCCACGGCCCGAGGACTCCTGGGCCAGGTCAAGGTCGACGACCAGTGGCTGAACCCGGATCAGGCCGCCGGCCGCGAGCAGTCCGACGACCAGCGCGCAGCGCTGCTCGCCCAGTACGAGGCCAGGCGGGCTGCCATCCCGGATACGGTTTCGGCTCACTGGAAGCTCGCCCTCTGGTGCGAGCAGCAAGGGCTGAAGGCTGAGTCGATTGCCCACCTGACGCAGGTCACCCGCCTTGATCCGGAAAACCGCGGGGCGTGGCAGCGCCTGGGCTGCCGCTCGTATCACGGCCGCTGGATGAACGAAGAGGAGATTGCCGCCCTGGGGGCCGACCTCCAGAGTCAAAGCCTGGCCGATCGGCACTGGCTTCCCCTGCTTGCTCGCTGGAAGGCCTGGCTCCAGGACCCGGCCAGACGGGATGAGGCCACCCGTGAACTTTCCCAGGTCCACGACCCGCGCGCTGTCTCGCCGGTCGTCGTGGTGTTCAACGGCACACCGAAGTGGCAGCGCTGGGCGGTCTATGTTCTGGGCCGGATTGACTCGCCGCAATCGGCTCAGGCACTCGCCAAGCTGGCGGTGACCGGCCAGAGCAGTGAGATCCGCGAGGCCGCGATTCGTCGCCTGGGCTCCTTTGATCCACAAACGTACGTGGGACTCCTCATCAACTGGATCAAGCAGCCGACCCGGTACGAGATCGAACGCCCGGCACAGGGAAAGGCCGAGGCAGTGGTCCAGATCGACGATTCCCAGGCACGCATCGAGCGGCACTACCGCGCGGTCTCCGTGTCGCCGGACGCCGGCTCACAGCCAGTCGTGGCGCAGAACCGCAACCCCCAAGGAGAAGGCCAGCTCGTGCGTTCGCGCCAGGTCTCCCGACTGCTCTCGAATGGCCATTACGGGCTATTCAACGAAGAAGTACGGATTACTACCTCGACCACGGGAACGGCCGAGGAGGCCGATCGAGCCCGGGCGGCGGTCAGCCGGCGGATCGCCGCCGACCTCAAGGAAATCGACCAGGCCAACGACCCGATCCAGGAGACCAACATCCGCGTCCTCCACGCCCTGTATCAGCTCACCGGGAAGGCGCTGGGAACCGATCAGCCGGCCTGGACGAGCTGGTGGACCGACCAGCTCGGCTATCACTACACCCCGACCCAGGCGAGCTCGAAGCCCCTCGTGATCCAGGAAGTCTCGACGCCGTACGTAGCGCCGCCGCCCGTCATCGTTGTGACGCAAACCCGGGTTTCCGCGAGTGGCCATAACTGCTTCGTAGCGGGCACTCCAGTCCACACGCGATCGGGCCTGCGAGCGATCGAGGACCTCAAGATCGGCGACCAGGTGCTGACCCAGGACACGACAACCGGCGTCCTTGGCTTCGAGCCGATTCTGGCGGTCTTGCATAACCCTCCCTCCTCGGTGCTCCGGGTGGAGCTGGACGGTGGCGACTCGATCGTTGCCACCGAGATCCACCGGTTGTGGCAGGCGGGCCAGGGGTGGAAGATGACCAGGGAGCTGAAACCCGGAGATCGCCTGCGGGTTCTGGGTGGCGCGGTCAAGGTCGTGGCCGTTTCCCGTGAACCCAGGCAACTCGTCTACAACCTGGAAGTGGCGCGCAGGCGAAACTTCTTCGTCGGCCGCCAGGGCGCCCTGGTCCACGATGCCACCCTCGTGCCGCCAGTCGACCACCCCTTCGACCGTCAGTCCGGGCCTGAACTGACCCTCGCCCGCCCCTGAAAACAGCTAAGGAACGGGCCGGGAAAGGGGGAACGCAAAGGGGACATTGCTATTCACGGCGGATGGCTGGAGAATCTAGTACTACAGCGCTATGCTTGACGTAACTCCAAGGTCAACTGCAACAAGCAATCAGCATCGCGAATTCATTAGGAGACGCGAGGATCTTCGAAAATAGGCTGCTTTTCCCGTCTTTCG
>JBEKTN010000077.1:0-25086 GCA_049516015.1 Isosphaeraceae bacterium
CAACGCGACAAGATCCTCCCCAAGTATGAAATCCTCATCCAACCTCAATCGATCTAACGGACCTCGGATCACGGAGAACCAAGATCGCGAATCAAGATGAAATTATTATCGGGGATTTCCCCCACTTCGAGAAGAAGCTCGTCGGCGGGGAACGAGCTCCGAGCTTCTGGCTCTTGATGCCCTGCGCGACCGATTTGCTCCGCCGGTCACCTCCTCCCCGGATCAACGCCCTGAGCCCACACTTGCCGATTTTCTACGGGTACGTGGGCATTGTGGAGGGCACCACCGAGGCCCTCTCGGAGCGTTGCGGTGAGCGTTTTGCGGAGGTCCGCGTCAAGCAAGATGCCGAAACACGAAACGAGCGAAAAGACAGGATTGGAATCCTGTCCCACGAATCAAACACCCCGCGCATTCGGATCCCAGAGGATCTTGTGCTGCTGGAGCTGAAGGCGGACGGGGAGATGCGATTCGAGGATCCACGCGGCGAGGTCGGTGGGGTTGACCTGGCCGAAAGCGACAGAGAACAGAACAGGGCAGCGGTCGGTCAGGCGATGCTCACCGACCACGTTCGCAGCCCAGTCGAAATCGGCGCGGTCACAGAGGACGAACTTGAGCTCGTCGGTGGGCCGGAGCCGTTCGAGGTTGCTCCAGACGTTCGCCTCCACCTCGCCCGAGCCGGGCGTCTTGAGGTCGAGGATGACGCGGACGCGGGGATCGACCGCGCTAGTATCGATTGCGCCGCTGGTCTCGATCAAGACGGTCTTGCCGGCGTCGGCCAGGCGGCTCATCAGAGGATAGACCTCGAGCTGGAGCAAGGGCTCTCCGCCGGTGATCTCGACGAGGTCGTCGCCCAGCGCGAGTGACCGCGCGACGACATCGTCCACGCTCATCGTCTCCCCCTGGTTGAAGGCGTGGGGCGTGTCGCAGTAGACGCACCGAAGGTGACACGCCGTCAAGCGGACGAAGACGCAGGGCAGCCCCGCGAACGTACTCTCCCCCTGGAGGCTGCGATAGATCTCATGGATCACCAGCGTCCCCGCCGCCTTCCCCTGAAGCGGCCTCAGCCGCTGCGCCTGCGATTGCGATCCAGAATCCATCTTCGCCCAACCCTCTCCCGTCTTCAGATCGGGCTTGTGGGTCGTAGCCGGGAAGTGTATCTTCCCCTGGCCCGACATCAGTCATCAACCCGGTGAAACGCCGGTGCCGGCACGGAAGGCTCCACGGCTTCAGCATCACGGGCCTGGTCGATCGACCTTCGTATTGTGGTCGAAAGTTCACCAGGATGCGAGTCATTTGTCTCTGCACCAGGCCGCCTGGCCCCGAAGGCCGCCGGCGACCCGAGGTTTTCTTGTAAGGATCTGGCGGGTGGTTCGTACTGCTTGAGCAGGGTGAATGATCGAGGCCTCGTCCTGCACCGGGGAATGTGCGGGCAAAACGGATGTTGCAACTGACTGACTCTTCCGCTTGAACTTGAAATGGAGTATCAGACCGATGATTGCGCGCGCAAGTTCAGTGATTCCGAAGCATCTCGCCTGGATTATCGTCCTCGCCGTGACGATGCTGGGCACATCGCTCCGGGCGGGCGATATCACGGGAATTGTGGCCTTCGGCGACAGCCTGTCGGACGTGGAGAACGTCTATCTGGCGACCGGCGGCGTCAACCCAAACCCACCCAACCCACCTAATTTGTACCCAGGTGGTTCGTTCCCAGGCGGTTCGTACGATCCAGGGCACTACTCCAACGGGCCAATCTGGCTGGAGTATCTGGCTCACAGCCTGGGGATCGCCGCACCAACACCCAGTCTGGCGGGTGGCACGGATTACGCCTGGGGGGGTGCGGAGACCGGTCTCGTCGGGACATCCTTCTTGGGCACTCCCAACATCGGCTCGCAAATCAGCACGTACCTGGCCACCAACACGCCCATGAGGACGCAGCTTTTCACAATCTGGGGCGGGGCGAATGACTTCTTGAATGGCGGAATAACCAATCCCGCAGTGCCTGTTGCCAACCTGGTCAACGAGATCACGACCCTGGCTGCTGCGGGGGGCAAGCTATTCATGGTGCCCAATCTCCCCTTGCTCGGGGAACTTCCCGCGACCAACACATCACCGGCAAGCGGCGCCTTGAATTACCTTACATTGACGTTCGACAGCATGCTCCACACCCAGCTCGACCAGCTCCAGCAGCAACTTGGGATCACCATCTACCAGCTCGACGTCAATTCGGTCTTCCAGAACATCATGGCGGACCCGAGTGCATACGGCCTCACCAACGTGACCGACCCTGCGTACCTTGACCCGAACTACAACGGCCAAGGTTACTTGTTCTGGGACACCGTCCATCCCACAACCGAGATTCAGGCACTGATCGGTGCCACCGCGTTCGCGATGGTCCCCGAACCGTCCTCGTTGATGCTTGTTTTGATCGCCGCTCCGCTCCTGTTGGTCTGGCGACGGCGGGCGGCTTTCACATCACCCGGTCCTCGGCCCAGGGATGACGGCGACCGAGGTTGAACTCCTTGTGCTCGGCTGCGGTCGGCAGGTGAATGGTGCGCGGGTCGTAGGCGGCGTTGATATCCGTGAAAACGGGGATGATGTCGGGGTCGGCATAGCCGAGGCCGACGATCTCGAATGCGTCTCCATTGACGTCGTGGACGCGCAGATGATCCTGGCCGACGAGCACCCGCCGGAGCTGCCGCAGCTCCGAGCGGGTGCGCTTGAGAAATTCCAGGGTCCGGTCCAGGCCTCCGGGTTCGTGGTGGTGGGTGGCCAGCGGCGTGACGGTACTCGTGCTCTTCCCCATGCGTCGATCGACTCTCCAGATTACCTCTGCCCTGCCAGCTCCTGGAGGAGATGCCAGTTCTCGAGACGGTCTTCCTTGGCTCGCAAGAGCGTCTCGGAGGGATTGCCGTCGCGGTCGAAGTGCTTGGAGAACCGGCCTTCGCTGCGGGCGAAGTCGATGAAGGTGACGGGCTCCTTGGTCTTGGGATTGACGTACCAGTCGTCCTTGGCCGACGGGTTGCCTTGCAGGGAGAGACGTTCCTTGATGGTGTTTCCCTTGCGGGGATCGTAGACCAGGAGCGGGAACGCCCGGCTGTCCACGGCGAGCCGCGCTTGCTCGGCGGCCATGTTATCGCCCACCCCATGCTCGGGCTGGCAGGTCGTGTAGCAGACGACGATGGCGGGACCATCGAACTCGATCGCGCCCAGCACCGACCGATAGAAGTGGTTCGTGTGCGCACACGTCGTCTGAGCCACGTAGGTCCGCGGGTGCATCATGGCGATCTGCGCGATCTCCTTGCGCCGCTCTTGCTTGCCGCCCAGTACCTTGCCGTGCACGCTCATCTTGGTGTTCTGCCCGGTGAAGCTGCTCGTCGAGGCCTGGCCGCCGGTGTTGGAATAAACCTGGGTGTCGAGCACGAACACCTTGATGTTCATGCCGCTGGCAAGCAACCGGGAGAGCGCCTGGAAGCCGATGTCGAACATGGCGCCGTCGCCGCCCAGGCACCAGAGGGGGCGGTCCCGCCAGCCCATCTGGTCCCATCGCATCCGCACGCCGATCGCGTAGGCCGGCGCGTTCTCGAAGAGCGAGTTGGTCCAGGGAACGAGGTAAGGATTGTAAGGGTAGGTCGAGGTGTACACTGTATTGCACCCCGTGGCGGCGACGATTCCCCACTGGTCGCCGTACTTCGATCCGGTCGCCGCGCACATCATCCGCAAGGCCGTGCCCTCGCCGCACCCCGCGCACGAGCCGGCGCCACCTGTGTAAAGGTGGGTCTGCTCCTTGAGCATCATGTCGATGAGCAAGTTGTCGCTGACATACTGCTGGTTGCTCGGGCCGAAGTTCTTGAAATAGCGGTGGCTCTTCCGCGCGGTGGTCATGACCTCGTCGGTCTTGTCGGCCATCTTCAGGGCGTTGTCATCGCAAATTGTGACGCACTCGGCGCACCCTTTGCACTTACTGGGGTCGATGATGATGTTGAACATCCCCCCGGGCAGCCCCTTCTTTTGGGGTGCGTCGAAGTACTTCTTGGTTCGAGACCACTGAGTGCGGAACATCTCGCGGTCAGCCGGTTCGGTGATCGTCGCCAGCCGCTCCTCGAGCTCGGTCTCGGAGAGCACCTTGCCGAGGATCGCCGTGTCAGGGCACTGGGTCACGCAGTCCATGCAGCCGGTGCAGTTCTCGGGAATATACAGAGGGATCTCGGGGGCGATGTTACTGAAGTCGCGGAGGGTCGCCGTGCCGGCGGGAACCAGCGAGCGGGCCAGCGAGAGATCGGCGGGCAGCCCTTTCTCGGCCGAGCCGTCCTCGTAGCCGCGGATGATCCGTTCGTTGAAGTCCAGGACATCGAGGACCGGCAGGCTGAGGAGCTTGTAGGGGGCGTCGACCAGGGTGCCGTAGCTGCTGTTGTTGAACGGGTCCTGGTCGTGCGGCTTGTTCATCGAGGGTTTGGAAGTCGTCTGGAGCATCGATCTCTCCTCGAGATGAGTTGTGTGACGGATGAGATCTGGCCGGAAATGTGAGGAACGCCGGATTTGCCGGGCTGTCCCCGCCAGGAGATCAGGCATTGATGACTTCGAGGGGGATTTCCCGGATTTCGCCATACCCGCGCTTGACGCAGGTGAGGTTGTCTTGAACGACGCGGTCGCCCCGCTTGCCGAAATACTTGCGCAGAGCCTTTTCCACGCCCACGTAGACCTGCTCGTCGTTCATCTGGCTGAGCGCCGCGTAGGGCGTGAGCTTGAGAAACGCCCCGAGCAGAACGATGCCTTGCATGCGCATCTGGAGGTCGGCCACCGACGCCACCTCGCGGGCGATCTTGACCATGTCGGCGAAATAGACGTGCAGCCTCTTGGTACCGATCGTGCGGCGGTTATGCTCGGGAATCCGTTTCCAGACCTCGCGTGGGTCGTCGTGGGGCGACTGCATGAAGATGGCACCCCCCGGAACCAGCCCCTTGAGCGGGCCGGGGCTGAGCATCGCTGTCGGGTCGTTGATGCAGACCAGGTCGACCTGCTCGAGCTCGCAGTGGGTAAAGATGTGACTATCGGCGATCGTCAGGTAGTAGGTAGTCGGCAGGCCCTTTTTCTCCGAGCCGTACTTGGGATAGGCTTGCACGTCCATGCCGAAGACGTCGCCGGCGATGGTGGCGATGACCTTGTTGGTGGTGACCGAGCCGAAGCCGCCGACCGAGTGCCCGCGCATCGAGTAGCCCCCCCGGGGCCGGAGGTCGGGGTCCACGGCGGGCTTCAGCGCCAGGGGATGGTCGATGCCGATGCTGAAGTATTCGGGACCATCGTGAATCATGTTCTCGAACGCGGCGATGATGTCGCCCGGCCGCACGTCGCGGCTCCCCAGGCCGGCCGAGCCGCTGTAAACCTTGGGGATGCGCTCGATCCGATCGTGCCCGTTCTGACCCGTCATCGCATCGCAGAAAGCCGCCTTGATCTCGCGCGTCAGGTGATTGCCCGTGGTCGAGAGCGGGTCGTCCATCCGCTCGAACACCGTGATCGCCCGGCAGTTCTTCAGTGCCTCGGCGATTCTCGCGGCGGGGAAGGGGCGGAACACGAACACGGTCAGACATCCCGCGGCGATCCCTTTCACGTCCCGAAGGTAATCGACGGCCGCCTTGACGGTTTCCATGTAGCAGCCCATGCCGATCAGGATGTACTCGGCGTCCTTACAGCGATGCGGCTCGAGGAATCCGTAGCGCCGGCCTGTTTGCCGGTAAAACTCGTCGAAGGCGTCCGCCAGCAAGGGTTCAATACGATCGTAATACCACCGCTGGGCGATCTTGCCCTTCATGTAAGAATCCTGGTTCTGCACGACACCGGACATGAGCGGGCTGGCGGGATCCATCAGGTTGAAGAGTTTCTCGCGGGGCTCGCCAACGAACGCTTTCATGAAATCGGGTTCGGGCAGCCGCACTCGTTCGACCGTGTGGGTGGTCAGGAAGCCGTCTTGCACGTTGAAGAACGGGGTTTGCGAGGCTTCCGCGGCGCGGCGGGCGATCAGGCAGAAATCGCCGGCTTCCTGGGCGTTGCGGCCGAAGATCATGCCCCAGCCGCAATCGGCCACCGACATCATGTCGTCATGGCCGGCATGGACGTTGAGTCCCTGGCTGGTCAATGCCCGCGCACCGATGTTCATCACCACCGGCAGCCGCTTGCCCGAGATCGTGTAGAGCACCTCCTTCATGAGCACAAGGCCCTGTCCCGAAGTGAAGTTGGTGACCCGGCCGCCGGCAACGGCAAACCCCTCGCAGACGCTGGCCGCCGAGTGCTCGCTCTCGGGCTCGAAGAAGAGGAGCGGGTCGCCCCAGAGGTTACGGGCGCCGTTCATCACCGCGGCGTTGAAGCCGCCTCCCATCGTGGTCGAGCTGGTGATGGGATAGGCGCCGGCGGCCTGGCTGATCTGGGTCTCGACGTGGACGACCGCCTCGGCGCCGTCACACGTCATCGGCACTCCGGGAAAGGGAAAATGGCGGCCGTTCGATCCATCCAGATGAGGGGACAACGCTCCGAGCTGCTCGATCCGCACAATGGTGCTCATACCGACCTCGCTGGCGTGATTTCCCCCGGAGTGCTTCCCGGAACAGGCTGCCGCACGATCCGAGGGCTAGCGGACGATGGACACGTGGAACTGAACCCCATCGTCCCCCAGGTTTTCTCAATAGTCAAGATATCTTGATCAAATTGTTACCATTGTACATATTACTCGGCAATGAAGGTTTCCGCGGCCTCGGCCGCGGGGCAGAGTCGCGGACCAGCCTGGAAAAGCAATGCCCGCCACGGTAAGGTGGTATAGTGGATAGGTTGCGAGCGAGATCATGAGTCGATGAGCCCGGGTGCGGGCATGATGGGCTCGACTTCAGCGCCAAGTCGGAGCCAGAGATGAATTGTCCTGTCGTGAGGATCAGAGTGTCGTGACAACCATGACGCGGACTACTGAAATTCGGAAAATCGCCTTCATCGGCGACTATCTGCCACGCAAGTGCGGAATTGCCACGTTCACGCATGACGTCTGCACGTCAGTGGCCACCCAGTTTCCTGGTTCGGACTGCTTCGTGGTACCGGTCAACGATCTCCCCCAGGGGTACGACTACCCGCGGGAAGTCCGGTTCGAGATCGAGGAGCAGGAGCTTGATAGTTACTTGCGCGCGGCGGACTACCTGAACTTCGCCAACGCCGACATCGTCTGCCTCCAGCATGAGTACGGCATCTTCGGCGGCCCGTCCGGCAGCCACATCATTCGCTTGCTGCGGAATCTGCGGATGCCAGTTGCCACCACCCTGCACACGGTGCTCCATGAGCCCAGCGACGACCAGCGACGGGTGCTCGACCAGGTCATCGATCTCTCGGCCCGGGTGATCGTGATGACCGAGAAGGCGCGCGCGCTTCTCAGGAAAGTTTACGACGTTCCGGAGGCCAAGATCGACCTGATCGCTCACGGCATTCCGGATATGGCCTTCATCGATCCCGCCTTCTACAAGGATCAGTTCGGCGTCGAGGGGAAGTTTGTCGCCTTGACGTTTGGCCTGCTCTCGCCCAACAAGGGCATCGAGCACATGCTCCGCGCGATGCCAACCATCCTCAAGGAGTATCCCAACTTCGTTTATATCGTGCTCGGGGCGACCCATCCCAACCTGATTCGCGAGCAGGGCGAGCGCTACCGGATCAGCCTGGAGCGGCTGGCCAAGAGCCTGGGCATCAAGCAGAACGTGAGCTTCTACAACCGCTTCGTCGAGATCGACGAACTGCTCGAATTCATTGGCGTGGCCGACATCTACGTCACGCCTTACCTCAACCCCGCGCAGATCACCTCAGGCACGCTGGCTTATGCGTTTGGCTGCGGCAAGGCGGTCGTTTCCACGCCCTACTGGCACGCCGAGGAACTGCTCTCGGACGGGCGGGGAGTGCTGGTCCCGTTCGGTGATTCCGCCTCGCTTGCCCGAGAAATCTGTGAGCTTTGCCGCGATGAGACCCGCCGCCACGCCCTGCGCAAGAAGGCCTATCTGCTGGGCCGGGAGATGATCTGGAGCCACATTGCCCACGATTACATGGACTCGTTCCAGCGGGCGCGGCGGAGCCGGCTCGATGTGCCGATCAAGCTGCAGGCGGTGCGGACGCTGGCCGAAGAGCCCATGGACCTGCCCGGCTGGAGGCTCGACCACCTGATCCGGATGACGGATTCGGCGGGAATTCTTCAGCATGCCACCTACACGATTCCCAACCTGGGGGAGGGCTATTGCACCGACGACAATGCCCGGGCGCTGCTGCTGACGCTCTTGCTGGAGCAACTGGGCGTCAGCTCGGTGCAGATCCAGCGCCTGACGGCCTCCTACTCGGCCTTCCTGAATTACGCCTTCGACCGCAACCTCTGCCGGTTCCGGAACTTCATGAGCTACCACCGGTCCTGGCTCGAGCCGGCTGGCTCGGAGGACTGTCAGGGGCGGGCACTCTGGGCTCTGGGGGCCTGCGTGCACCGATCGAAGCGGCGAGACCTTCAGTTCTGGGCGTCCGAGCTGTTTGACCTGGCTCTGCCGGCCCTGCTCGCGACGACCTCGCCCCGAACCTGGGCATTTGGCCTGCTCGGCGTGTGCCATTATCTCGACCGGCTCAGCGGTGCGCGCCAGGCGAGCCAGATCCGCGACACGTTAACCGATCGGCTGATCGCGTCGTTCGAGCGATACGCGACCGATAAGTGGTCCTGGTTCGAGGAGTATCTCACTTACGACAACGCCAGGTTTTGCCATGGTCTGATCGCCAGCGGACAGTCAGGTGGGCATGCCCAGGCGCTGGATATCGGGCTCAAGACCCTGAGCTGGCTGGTCGGCCAGCAAAAGGCACCCGCCGGGCACTTCCGTCCCATCGGCTCCGAGGGCTTTTACCATCGCGGGCGTGAACGCGCCCAGTTCGACCAGCAGCCGCTGGAGGCCTGTGCCACCGTCTCGGCCTGCCTCAGCGCCTTCCAGGCCACCGAGGACACAGTCTGGTTGAAGGAGGCGCGACTTGCCTTCGAGTGGTTCCTGGGCAGCAATGACCTGGGCCTGGAACTCTACGATGCCAAGACCGGCGGCTGTTGCGACGGCTTGCAGGAAGACCGCGTCAACCAGAACCAGGGCGCCGAGTCCACTCTGTCATTCCTGCTCGCACTGGGTGAGATGAAGCTTCTTGAGAGCATCCTGGCGCCGTTCCGCCAGGTCCAGGTCACCTAGAGCGTGCGGTGTATCCAAACATCAGCTAGAGCGGGGCTGGTGCCAAGCCAGTATGATAGGAACCCGACAGGAGCCAGCAATCCCTGATGCGGGTCCTGCTCGCCGGTCTCGAAGCACCTTGAAAGCAACCTCCGGAGTTTCTCTGCATGGACGGTGACAGCTCGACGCTGACTCTCGAAGCGAGCAGCCATCCCGGCATGACCACACCCGTCAATGGCAAGGCCAACACACCTCGCCAGCTCAGCGTGAAGCGGACGGGAATCGTCATCCGGCCAACCAACAGCCGGGTCGTCATCCGACCTTTCGAGCCGGCCAGCGAGAACCGGATCGAGCGGATCCTGGGGCGGATCGCGGCGCTCTCCGAGGCGGAGATCGATCTCCTCCTGGATGACGTGTTGCGCGAATTCCGGAACCGGCATCAGAAGACCCGCCAGTTCTTCCTCAGGCGATTTGAACAGATCAAGAGCCATCTCCTGACCGATCAGCCGCTGAGCGAGAACCGGAAGCTGCTCATGGGCGCCTATTTCACGCAGGAATACTCTCTGGAGTCCGCGGCCCTCTTCAATCCGTCGATGATCTGGCATCCCGACCAGTCCGGCCTGCCCGAAGGATCGCGCAGGTTCATCCTGAGCCTGCGGGCCACCGGCGAAGGGCACATCTCGTCGATCACGTTCCGGGGTGGGGTCATCGATGGCCAGAACCAGATCCGCATCGAAGAGCCGACGCGCTTCGTCACCGCGCCCGAGCAGGTCCCCAACACCCTGTTCGACAAGCGGCTCTTCGCGCGCAAGCTCGTCGAGCTGGGCGTCGACAGTCCGTTCGCCGACCAGGTGCTGACGACTCTCTGCGACCAGTTCACTCATGAGGATATCCAGCGCTCGATCCACCGCGCGCTGCAGCAGAATCGGCCCAGACACCGCGAATTGCAACCGGTCGCGCAGAACATGCTCACCCTGGTCCAGGCCAATTACGAAATCTTCTTCAGCCCCGAGCTCAACCTCTCGGAACGAATCATCTTCCCCTCCTCGCCCACCGAAACCAACGGCATCGAGGACGCCCGTTTCGTCGAGTTCCACGATGACGACGGCTCGGTCCGCTACTACGCCACCTACACGGCCTTTGACGGCAAGGTGATCCTGCCCCAGATTCTCGAGACGGAAGACTTCTTGCGGTTCAAGGCCAGCACCCTCAACGGCCCCGAGGTGCGGAACAAGGGCCTGGCGCTCTTCCCGCGCAGGGTCAACGGCCTTTATGCCATGCTGTCGCGGCAGGACAACGAGAATATTTACCTGATGTATTCCGACATGCTCCATTTCTGGTACACCAAGGAGCAGATCGCCAAGCCGACTTACGGCTGGGAATTCGTGCAGCTTGGCAATTGCGGCTCGCCGCTGGAGACCGAGGCTGGCTGGTTGGTCCTGACCCACGGTGTCGGCCCCATGCGCAAGTACGCCATGGGGGCCTTCCTGCTCGATCTGAACGACCCTTCCCGGTTGATCGGCCGCCTCGAGAAACCCCTGCTGGAACCCAACGCCAACGAGCGTGAGGGCTACGTACCCAACGTCGTTTACAGTTGCGGCGGAGTGATCCATAACGGAGAGCTGATCATCCCCTACGCCATGTCCGACTATGCCTGCACCTTCGCCACGATTCCGATCGACACCATCCTCGGGGCGATGGTGCGGGGTTAAAGTCACTCCTGATGTCATCGTGCTCTTCCGAACCTGCGGATTCGACCTTGCTCCCCCAAAACCATGAAATTTCATAGAAAGGTCGAGTCGGCCGTCCCGAGCGAGGCGGGAGAATCATGGCCAAGTCTGGCTCGCAGGAGCGTCTTCCTGATCGGCCAAGGCGCACGCACATCATCTCCCGCAAAAAGCTGCGGGAGTTCAGCGCGGATCACCCCGACACAGAGGAACCGCTGAACCACTGGTACAACGTCGCCCGTAAGGCCCGATGGCGTAACTTCTCCGACCTCCGGGCCACATTCGGCAGCGCTGATCAGGTCGGCAAGTTCATCGAGTTTAACATCGGAGGAAACAAGTACCGTTTGATCGTTCAGATCTATTACACCGACGCTGTAATTCTGATCCGTCATATACTGTCTCACGAGGAATACGACCAGGGTGGGTGGGGCGGCCAGTCGAAGAGATGAGACACGCGTTTTCTCGTCCGGACGCGGATGTGACACCGACCGACCTCTGATTCTGTGGAAACCAAATGAGGAAAACGAGCAATGACAACTAAAGCAATCGGGATCGAAAAGCCCGCGGGTGATGGTTACCTGGCTTTGGTCCGGAAGTTTCCCCTACGACCGATTCGCACCGAGGCCGAACTTGATGGTGCCATTGCGATGGTTGACACCTTGAGTGACCGCAAAAACCTCGCCGACGACGAGCACGACTACCTGCTCGTTCTTTCCAGCCTGATCGAAAAGTACGAGGACGACCACTACCCGATCCCGGAAGTCTCCGGGCTTCCGATGCTGAGATCCCTGCTTGAGTTCAAGGGCGTTACCCAAGCTCAGGTTGCAGCCCAGACAGGAATCGCGGAATCAACGCTCTCCGAGATTCTCACTGGCAAGCGAAACATGGCAACCAAGCACATCGCGATCCTGGCCAAGTATTTCGGAGTGGACCCCGGGCTATTACTCCCCGACTGAGTTGAACGGCTTCGACAACCCGCGGCCGGAGTCAACCTGAGGAGATCCGTCGCTCAACACAAGCCTGGAGTCGAGTCTCTCGTGGGACAAGATTGGAATCTTGTCCCACGATGTTCGTTATTCACAGGCTCCATCAGACAGCGATCAACGTCGCCATCAGCTCTTCGCGAGAGAACTCGACGACGGCGGTGCAGGTGTCGGCGGCTCCATAATAGACGAGGAATGTGTCCTCGGTCTCGACGATCCCGGTGGGAAAGACGACGTCCGGTACGAAACCCGAGCGCTCGAACTCGGCGGTCGGCTCTAAGATCGAATCGGGCGTGCGGCGGAGGATCCGCGCGGGGCTCTCCGGGTGCAGCAGCAGGGCGCCGGTGGAGTACTTGCCGACCGCGCCCGGCGTGGTCGTGTGGCGGCTGCCGTGATAGATCTCCAGCCAGCCCCCCGGAACCCGGATCGGCGGCGTGCCGGCGCCGACGCGTCCGGTCTCCCAGTCCGCGCCGCCACCATGGAGAACGCCGTGATGGCCCCAGTGGATGATGTCCTGAGACCAGGCGATCCACATCTCGGGACGGCAGAACGGCGTGGCCGGGTTGGGCCGGTGCAGGGCCGCATGCGCACCGCCGATCCACTCCGGGAACAGGACAACATCCTTGTTCTCACAGCAGAAGATCGTGCCTTGACGCGAGAAGTCGAGGAAATCGGGCGTCGAGGCGAGGGCCGTGGCCGCCCCATGACGCGACACCGCGACATACGTGAAGTAATAACGGCCGTAAAGTGGAGTGATCCGCGGGTCCTCGACGCCGTATTCTTCCAGCTCCGAACCGGGCACGAAGCGGATGTCGGTGATCTCCTCGACGGAGCGTCCATCGCCGCAGCGGACCACACGCAAGTGCGACGTGAACGTGAGTCGGACCAGTCCGTCGGCCTTGCGCTTCACCACCCGCGGATCGACGGGCTCCAGCTCCTCGTTGGAGACCCAGTCCACCGCGAGGTTGCCGTGGTTGCTCCAGCGGGGCAGGGCGGTGTACCCGGGGCGCTCTATGCGAGGCCGCTCCGCGACCCGCACCAGCAGCATCACTTCATCCTTGACCCGAACGGCCCCCGGATTGAAAACGCCGACCACCTCGAAGTCGTCGCGTGAGGGCTCGAGGTCGGCAGGGCGCAGCAGGACACGCTCGAACAGTCGTTTCAGTGGCATTGATTTGGCTCCACGTAAGGATCAATCAGGCCCGGGCCATCTGGTCGGCCGCGCAGGCGACGGCCAGGGAATCACGGCCGTTCTTCTCGGTGATTCTTCGGCGGTGCGAATGATCGCGGACCCAGGCGAGCTGGTCGGCCAGGAGCGCACGGAGCAACTCGCCGTAGAGTTGCGACTTGTTTGTCCCCTCGCCCCAGGAGAGCTCCAGCATCTGGTAGACGTCGAGGACCTTGTGACGGCCCTCGCAGGCTCGGTCCTTCGGTCCGTAGGTCACCGTGGCATCGAGCCTGGCGCCGGGGAAGAGCTCGCAGAGGGCTCGAGTCTGGGCCTCGTCGGCGATCGCATGGACTCGCACCCTGGTCGGAACCCAGTCGTACAGTGTCACATCGCCCCGCTCGAAGACCAGGCGCAGCTCCTGGCGATCCATCCGGCCGGGCTGGTGAAAGCCATGGTAGAAGCTGACGAGCATCGATTGGCCGTATCGCACCGTGCAATGAACGTGCTCCTCGATCGGCGGCGAGGCGCCCGGCCGCAACCCCAGCTCCGCCGACACAACCCGGCCGGGTCCCAGCCAGCCGGCAAGAAGATCGAAGAAATGCACGCCATGCTCGATGAAGATCCCTCCGCTCCTGGACAGGTCCCAGAACCAGTGACCGGGCCCCAGGTTCTCGTCGGAGGCATAATTCTCAAAGGTGCCGTGCAAGAACTCTCCCAGCACCCCGGATTGCACCAGGCGCCCGACCGAGTCGCTGACGGGGTTGTAGCGCTGCATCAGGTTGGCCACAAGCAGCCGGTCGCGCTGGTGTGCCTCGGCGATCATCTCGTCCGCCTGAGCCACCGTCATCGCCAGGGGTTTCTCGCAGATCACGTGCTTGCCGGCTCGTAGTGCCTGCATTGCCTGGGGATGATGCAAGAAGGGGGGCGTGGCGATGTACACCAGGTCGATATCATCACGCTCCAGCATCTTGCCGACATCCTCGATGTCGGGAATCCCGAACCGCAGTGCCGCCGCATGGGCCGCTGGCCGGTGTGTGCCCGCCATGCCGGCAAGCTTCACACCCGGCACCTGGGCAAACTGTTGAAGCGCGTAAAGGCCGAACCCACCACAACCAATCACGCCCAGCCGGATTTCGCCTTGGTTCATCAGTCATCCTTTCCTCAAAGCCTGCCATCGCACCCAATCCATCGAAGTTCCCCTCATCTTCCCCGGTTTCCGATCGAGGGTCAATTCCGCACGCAGGATGAGGTACAATGCGTTGACTGTCGTTCAAGAGCTTCGAGCACCGCCGCAGGACGAGGTCCAACATGTCCCAGGCACCGACGAAGACAAAAACCCGCCGACTTCGCCTCGGGCCCCGATCGGCCGGGTTGCTGCTGACCACCGACGAGTTCGACCGGGCTCGATTCGTAAAAGGCTGGCGGTACGAGCTGATCAACGAGGTACTCGTCGTGTCCCCAATTCCCTCCCGTAACGAACGTGATCCGAACGAAGAGTTAGGGCATTCCCTCCGGACTTACCAGGAGTCACATCCGCAGGGTTCGGCGCTCGACGCCACGATCGGCGACGAGACCATCGAGACGAAGAAGAACCGCCGCCGGGCCGATCGCGTGATCTGGGCGGGCCTGGGGCATCTGCCGGGTGAGCACGAACCACCCACCATCATCATTGAGCTGGTCTCGAAGGGAAAAATCAACCAGGAGCGAGACTACGTCGCCAAGCGGGCCGAGTACCGGGAAATTGGCGTGAAAGAGTACTGGATCGTCGACCGCTTCTCAAAAACGATGACCGTCTGCCTCTTCGCCGCGGACCGCGACCAGGAGCTCGTCTTCGCCGCCAACCAGAGCTACTCCACAACCTTGCTGCCGGGCTACGAGCTGCCCCTCAGCCGGTTGCTGGAACTGGCTGAGCGATGGGGGAAGAAGCAAAAGTGAAAGTTCCATGTTGGTGTTCACCAGGATAAACTCCATGTCCAGCTCGACGCCTTCATCGACTCCTTCGGTCCAGGCCTTGTTCATCGGTCCCACGGCGAAGCAACCGTTGCGGCCGGTCGACCAGGTTGTCGCGGTGGCCGGTCACGGCCTGGAAGGGGACCGCAAGTATCGCCGCGAGGGCAAGCCGCCGAGCAAGAACGGACCGGACCGGGAGATCACCCTCATCGAGGCCGAGGCGATCGAGGCAGTAAGCCGGGAATACGACGTCGAGCTCAGCCCGATCGAGACCAGGCGCAACGTGGTGACCCGGGGAATCGCGCTGAACCACCTGGTTGGAAAGCAGTTCCGGGTTGGCGCGGTGGTCCTGTGGGGAATCCGCTTATGCGAACCGTGCGAGCACCTGGAGTCGCTGACGCGCGTCGGCGTGCGCGCGGCACTGGTGCACCGGGGCGGCTTGCGGGCCCAGATCCTCGAGGGGGGTGCGATCCGGATCGGCGACCTCATCGACCCGATCGGAGCCTGAAGATGAATGCGAGGTTGTCGTGGTCATGACGCCTGAGGTTTCCCGATCGCCCCTGGTGGGGGTGGTCATGGGCAGCAAGTCGGACTGGGAGACCATGCGGCACGCCGCGGAGGTTCTCACCGAGCTGGGCGTGCACGTCGAGAGCAAGGTCGTCTCGGCGCACAGGACGCCGGAGCGCCTCTTCCACTACGGGCGAGACGCTGAAGGCCGGGGCCTGGAAGTGATCATCGCCGGCGCCGGAGGAGCGGCCCACTTGCCCGGCATGCTGGCGGCGATCTCGATCCTGCCGGTGCTGGGCGTGCCGGTCGAGAGCAAGTCGCTCAAGGGGGTCGATTCGCTGCTCTCGATCGTCCAGATGCCGCGCGGGGTGCCGGTGGGAACGCTGGCCATCGGCACGTCGGGGGCCGTCAACGCGGGGCTGCTGGCCGCGGCCATTCTAGCGCGCAAGTACCCGGCCGTCCGCGCGGCGCTAGCGCGCTTCCGCCAGGCTCAAACCGAGGCCGTGGGAGAGTCGCCGGTATGAGCTCGAGCCCCGGCGCCAGCGCGAGTCCGGCCGTCGATCATCCCGAACGCGGGCGGGCTCGTCCGGTCCTCAATCCACCGGCATCGCTGGGTGTCATCGGCAGCGGGCAACTGGGACGGATGTTCGTCCAGGCCGCGCAGCGGATGGGCTACCGGGCAGGCGTTCTGAGCACCACCGACGACGCACCCGCCGCCCAGGTGGCCCACTGGACGGTGATCGGAGCTCCCGATCATCTTCCGGCGCTGCGCGCCGTCGTCGCCGCGGCCGAGGCGGTTACCGTCGAGTTCGAGAATGTCTCGGCCCCGGCCCTGCGCTGGCTGGCGCGGCGGCGAATCGTCCGGCCGGGATGGCGAACCGTCTGGACCAGCCAGAACCGGCTGCGCGAGAAGAGCTTTCTGGCCCGGAACGCCATTCCGCACGCCCCCTGGCGGCCAGTCCGGACCGAGGTCGAGATCGCACTGGCGGTGCAGACTCTCGGTCTTCCCTTGATCCTGAAGACCGCCAGCTCGGGCTACGATGGCAAGGGGCAGGTGCTGGTCACGCAGGCGGCCGAGGCAGCGCCCGCATGGGCCAGCCTGGGCCGGGTTGCCTGCGTGGCCGAGGGCTGGGTCGAGTTCGCCGCCGAGGTCTCGGTGGTCGTGGCTCGCGGGCAGGACGGCAACGCGGTGGCCTATCCGGTCGGCTTGAACCACCACGAGCGGCACATCCTGGACACGACGATGATGCCGGCCCCCGTGGGACCGATCGTCGCTCTCGAGGCCCGCACGCTGGCCCTGGCCGTGGCCCAGGCGCTGGGGACCGTCGGGGTCCTTTGTGTCGAGTTCTTCCTGACGGCCGAGGGCCGCTTGCTGGTCAACGAGATCGCTCCCCGGCCGCACAACTCGGGGCACCTGACCCTCGAGGCTGCCACGGTTTGCCAGTTCGAGCAGCAGGTCCGCGCACTCTGCGGTTTGCCCCTGGGACGCAGCGACCTGATCATGCCCGCCGCCATGGTCAATCTCCTGGGCGATCTCTGGGCCAGTAGCGAGCCCCGGTGGGGGTCCGCCTTGCGCCTTGACCCGGCGGTGAAGATTCACCTGTACGGCAAGCGCGCGCCCGCCCCGGGCCGCAAGATGGGCCACCTGACCGTGCTCGACCCCGATCCCCAGAGCGCCCTGGCCCGGGCGCTCGCCGCGCGCCAGGCGCTCCAGGGTGGCCACCGCTAGTCCAAACCAAGGGGCCAGGGACCGTTATTCTCGGTGCTTCTCATGCAATACGCCCATCCCGGCTGGCTCTTTCTTCTGGTCCTGGTTCCCGTACCTTTGATGCTCGAACGGGCCCGTCCGCGAATTCTCTGGCCCAGCTTCGCGGAGCTGCCGCCGGGTCAGAGGCGGCGCTCGGGGCGGTTGTTGCTGCGTTTCTTGCCCGCAATCCTCCGCGGGCTGGCGCTGGGTGCCCTGGCCTTGGCGCTGGCGCGGCCCCAGACGGTCGGCGGGGTGATCCGGATCGCGGGGCAGGGGTTGGCCATCGTCGTCGCACTCGATCAGAGCTCGAGCATGAACACGGCCGACTTCCCCGTCGACCAGGCCACGCGCCGGATCAGCCGGCTCGAGGCGGCCAAGGCCACGTTCACCAGCTTTGTCGAGGGTCGGCCCGACGACCTGATTGGCCTGGTCGTGTTCGCCAATTATCCCGACCTGAGCTGTCCTCCCACCCTCGACCATCGCTTCCTGGTCGAGAGTGTCGCGGCGATTCGCCCCGCGCGGCCGGGCGACGACGGCACGAACATCGGTGATGCCTTGGCTTTGGCTCTCGATGCGTTGCGCAACACGACCCCCAGCAAGCGGGTCCTGGTGCTCTTGACGGACGGCAACAACGAACCGGCGGTACCTCATCCGCTTGACCCCGAGCAAGCGGCGGCACTGGCACGAGACCTGGGGGTGGTCCTGCACACGATTGCGATCGGACGCCCCGGGAGTATCGTCCGGGGCACCGATCCAGACGCCAAGCTGCCGGTCATGGCCGAGGTTGAGGGGCCGAACATTCCCCTGCTCGAGCGCCTGGCCAGCATCACGGGGGGACGCTCGTTCGTCGCCACTGACGCCGACGCCCTGGTCGAGGTCTTCCAGACCATCAGCACCCTCGAGAAAAGCCCGATCAAGAGTACGATCCGCACGCGCTACGACGAGCATTTCGCCTCCTGGGCGGGCCTGGCACTGGCACTGCTTCTGATTGACCGGTTGCTGGTCGGCGGACCACTGAGCAGGCTCCCTTGACGGCTTTGTCAGACAGTGCCGTTTCTTATTCGGAGCGGGACTGGCGGCATCATGGAGGACCTTCCGCGGTTCGGAAGGCGCCACCCACGTATCCCGGGTGCCAGAAAGTGGGTGGCCCCTTCCGATCGACCTCGATCGACCGAGCGGTTCGTGGCATTCAGGTCGATTCGCCGATGGTCCCCTTACCGTCAATATCAGTGATGTCCCTTTTTTCCTATCGCGGTGAATGCCCTGGACATGGGCGTGGTCCCGGCTCAACCGGTCAGGAATTAGGGAAGTGGCCCTCCGTTTGGTGTTACGCATGCTGACAAGTTGTTGGGGTTCGATGCGCCCGAGCAGACGAGATATGCGAAAAGGAACCGCTTGGAAGAGGTTCCGCTGCCTGATATGCTATACGGTACATAGGTCAACGTACAGTGATTCGGCCCGCGAATCCGATATGATGGGTAGTTGGCATCATGGAACATGAGGCATGGACGGTTACCCGGTGTCCGCGGCGTCCTTCCATCGGGCCGTATTTCCCCTTGCCCCTAACGGTGATTGCTGGCAATGTGCCGCGTCGGCGCTAGATCCACCCGGAAACTTGATCCGCTATACCATGGCTAGGTCTGACCTGCTCGTAAAACTTGTGAAGGCAGGGGCTTCGGGGGACCAGCCTCTCTTCCGAAAGACCGTGGACGCGGTCATTGCCGAAGAGCGAGGCAAGAATCATGGCGTTTTGGCTGAGCGCTTGGCTGAGGCAGTGTCATCGGAGCGGAGCAATGGCCGTGAGAGCTCGCCGTCGAGCCTTCAATCCCCGTCGCTCGCGCATGACCTCTTCTTCGAGTTAACGCCGAAGCGATCCCTTGAGGACTTGATACTGCCCGAGGGCGTGGTCACTGCTTGCCACGAACTTATCGAAGAGCAGCACCGTCATGACCTCTTGCGATCCTATGATCTCCAGCCAAGGAGTCGGGTCCTGCTCGCCGGTGAGCCAGGAAACGGAAAGACCTCCCTTGCGGAGGCATTGGCCCACGCTCTCATGGTTCCGCTCGTGGCGGCTCGGTACGATGGCCTGATCGCGAGTTATCTCGGTGAGACCGCATCCCGCCTGAGAAAGCTGTTCGACTACGTGCGCACTCGGGCCTGTGTGCTCTTCTTCGATGAGTTCGACACGATTGGGAAAGAGCGAGGAGATCTGCACGAGACAGGCGAAATCAAGCGGGTGGTCAGCTCACTCTTGATGCAAATCGACGACTTGCCAAGCCACGTGGTGGTGGTGACGGCCACCAACCATCCGGAACTCCTCGACCGTGCGGTATGGCGGCGATTCGAGCTGCGGCTCGAACTACCGCGCCCTACGGCCAAGGAGATCGAGGATTACTTCGCCGCAGTGGGGTCCCGCCTGAGATTCTCGCTGGAAGTCTCGTCGAAATCCTTGACCGAAAAACTTCAAGGGGCCAGCTATTCCGAGCTTGAGGACTTCGTTTCCGACGTCTCGCGCAGATACGTCCTCGCGCTGCCGGAACCCAATGTCAAGAAGATCGTGCAGCAACGGCTAGCTCAATGGCAGAGCCGCTTCAAGATCAGCCAGACTAGCTGACCGGCGCCGATGAGGTTGATTCGATGGTCGAGTACCCTTTGCTTTTCTTCCCCAAGGCCCTAGCAGAACCTCCCAGCCGCCGTGGCGGCGGGGGCAAGCCGGTCAAGACGCCGAGCGCTGCCGAGCAGCAAGCGCGGCTGGATGACAGATTTCGTCAGATCGCGCAATGTATCCAAGACATGCAGGCGTCCGTGCAAGGGATGGAGCCGGAGCAGGTTATTGTCCTGGAAACGATCGGCGATTCGATTGAGGAGTTCGCGAAGGCGGTGGCACAAGTGCCGGACCTGGAATGGCTTGCCGAGATGGATCTCGAAGACGCCGATCCTGCCGATGGGTTTAGTGACCCCGAGAAAGCGGACAAGAAGCTGCCTTGCCGCCTCTACGCGGTCATGAGCAACCAGCAAGCAATGACCCAGCTCCTCTCGCTGTGGAAAAATTGGTGCGCCAATCCCGGCGAGCGAGCGAAGCGGAACTTCGGCCCCTTCAAGGATGTGTTCGTGCATCTCAAGGACATCAGGCGCTGGGACGTGAAGGACCGCTTGGCCGAAACGCGGGTGGTCGAATACTGGGAGGAAAACCTCAGCTACGAGCGCGGTCAAATCAGGTTCGAGGTGGAACTCTGGTGCCGTGAAGATGAAGCCAAGCGGCGGATAGCCTACGAGACCTTGACAAGCCACATCGCCTCCGCCGGGGGACGGTGCGTGTCGCAAGCGTTTGTCCCCCAGATCCTTTACCAAGGCGTGCTCGTCGAACTTCCGGCTGCCCAGGTCCGTCAGACGATGGCGGCAATCCTTGACGAGAGCTACACCCAATTGCTCCGTTGCGAGGATGTGATGTTTTTTCGCCCGCTAGCGCAATCTGCCTTTCCTGGCTACGCGATAGAAGATGAGGATGTGCCCCCAATCGAGGACGCAACGGCCGGCAGCCTGGGGGGGAACCAGTCGTGGCGCTACTCGACGGAATGCCGCTTGAGCACCACGACCTGTTGGAGGGGCGGCTCCGGATTGATGACGAGGACGATTTCGCAGAACACTACCAGCCCGGACAGCAGCAGCATGGCACCGCGATGGCTTCGCTCATCGCACATGGGGACTTGGGAGCGGCGGGCAAACCTCTCGCACGTCCGATTTACGTCAGGCCGATCCTAATGCCCTACGAGGGTCTGAACAAGACGGTTTACGAGAAGACACCCGATGATCGCCTGCTTGTCGATGTCATTCACCGCGCGGTCAGAAGGATAAAGGGGACGGCGGGTGAGCCAGGAGCCGCGCGCGGTGTCAAAGTCATCAACCTGTCAATTGGGAATAGCTGGCAGCCCTTCGACCGCTTGCTTAGTCCGCTCGCCCGCCTGCTCGATTGGCTGGCTTGGGAGTGTCAAATTCTCTTCATCGTGAGCGTCGGTAACCAGTCCCAGGAGATTGAGCTTTCGCTTGACACCCCCGATATCTCAAGTCTCACAGACAACGAGATGATTTCAAAGACGCTTGAAGCTCTTCGCAAGGATCAGTTTCGCCGCCGCCCGTTCTCGCCAGCCGAAGCGTTGAATGTCCTGACCGTCGGCGCGATCCATGCCGATGCATCTGAATGGAACGGGTCCGACCGCCGCATTGACCTCTTGAAGGGGGCGCGGTTCCCAAGCCCGCTGAGCACCATCGCCAGTGGTTTTAATCGTTCCGTCAAACCAGACCTCTTCTTCCCGGGCGGCAGGCAACTCTATCTGCAGAGGCCCGGTAACCAAATTCCGCCGTTCTTCAGCGTCGCGGCCTCACCGCAGGCGCCCGGCTTGCGCGTCGCTTCCCCGGGCGTTCGCCCAATGGAACTGAATCGGACCGTCTATAGCCGGGGTTCGAGCAACGCCACGGCGCTAGCCACGCGAACAGCCTCCCTCATCCACGAGCGCCTCGTATCGCTCAGAAATGAGCCGGGCGGTGACCGGCTTTCAGATGATTACCTCCCGGTGCTACTGAAGGCTCTGCTCGTGCATGGAGCGTCTTGGGGCGAGGCTGGAGACATCCTCGACCGTGTTTTTGGCGGGACGGCCAGTGAATGGCGTGAGAGCTTCCGTCTTAAGAGCAGATTCCTCGGCTATGGCGAAGTGGAACCGAACCGTGCCATTTTCTCTACCGATCAGCGGGTGGTGATGCTCGGCTGGGATTCGCTTCTGTGTGATCACGCGCACCGTTATAGTGTGCCGCTCCCGCCGTCTTTGAGCGGCAAGAAGGTTAAGCGAAGGCTTGCTGTCTCTCTGGCATGGATGTCGCCCCTAAACCCGCGGCACAAGAATTACCGGAAAGCCTCGCTCTGGTTCTCGCCGGAGAAGGAGCCGCTGGGCCTGGCGAAGAAGGACCTCGATTACGACAGCTCGAAGCGCGGAACCTTGCAGCACCAGATTTTCGAGGGCGACAAAGCGCGCGCGTTTGGGAACGGAGACATGATCGGCGTGAAGGTAAATTGCGTGGAAGACGCTGGCAGACTTACGGAATCAATCCCTTATGCGATCGCCGTTACGCTGGAAATTGCGGAACCCGTTGACATAAGAATATTTAACGAGGTGCGGGCTCGGATTCGGCCGAAGGTTGAGATCACACCGTAGCGCCGTGAGGCAGCGCTCACTCGATCAGTTCGTTCGTCGAGTGGTCCGCCATTCAGGATAACGTCCATCGACCCCCGCGACCCCCCCTGGTAATCTGTATTCTATCTTATCTGAAAGTGAAAAGATCGGTTTTTAGTTCATGGCGGGCATATCTCAGGGGAACCCTAGCCTGGATTCCCATACAGAAAAAAAACAATGACCCGACACCGAGCTAGAAGTTGGGCGATTCGCGATGGCGACGTTCCAGTTCGGCCAGGAGAATCGGCCGTTTCTTCTTGGATCGCGCTTTTCTCATGATCTTGCGGCGGTTCAGCGCGTCACGTTGGCAGGGTGGTTCTCGGGCCGTGCGATAGGCCAACAGATCCCCGGCGGTGAATGGCCCGGGGTGCGCAGCGTGTGCGTCCAGTGCGAGGACTAATGTCGGCCCGTCTTGTACGATTCGAACCCCCGCGTGGCGATGACCGTGAATCCGCCGCTCGTGACTCTTGGGTAAGCGGAACCATCGCTCAAGATCGAGATTGTCCTTGATCTCTTCAAACTTCCCCTCGCCGACGAAAAGGCCGGCGAGGAAGCTAAGGGCCTGTAAAACAATAATCGTTACATACTAATTATCTGGTGCTTGATCGTATAGTTCCACTTTCCGTGAAAGCGATGGGGATGCAGATCCACGTTTGCCAGTTGCTTGTCGGTGACTTTCACCTTGGTGGGATAGAAGTCGGTGTCGAGGTCTGCCTGTACTCGCAACCCTGCTTGAGTTGTCGTTGCCCCGATGAGATTGACAATGACTTGGTAGCTCACCAGGGGTCGGCCCCGCCAATTCATGGTGATGTGCGAGAACAGGCGATGCTCGATCTTGTTCCATTTACTGGTTCCTGGCGGATAATGACAGACAGTTACATCCAGTCCTGTCCCGTTGGCCCACCGTTGTAATTCGAGCTTCCAAAGCCGAATGCGATACCCGTTGCTGCCTCCGCTATCGGCACAAATCAACACCTTCTCTGCCTGAGGATACAGGGGATGCCCCATCTCTCGCCACCAGCGGCGAATGCTTTCCACGGCAAAACTGGCCGTGTCATGAGAGCAGCCTACGGTCACCCACCCCAAGTTGAGTTCCGGATCGTAGACACCACGGGGAACTGCCTTGGGGATGTCCGGGTCGGGGAAATCATGCACATCGACCTCGACAGGTTGGCCTTCCGGCTGCCATTCTTGCCCGGATTTCCCGTAGTTTCCCACCAGTTCCTTCTTCTTGGTGTCGACCGAGATGACCGGCCAGCCTCGGCTCAAGAACAACTTGCCCTGGCGTTGAATGTAGCGAAACTGAGCATCGCGATCGGGATGTTGCTTCCCTTCTTTGGTCTTGTCATTACCCTGCAAACTGTAGCGTAGGCCATGTAAGAGCTGAGCGACTGTCATATGACTGACGGGATGCCCCTCGGCCGTCAGCAGGCGGGCCAATTGGCGGGTACTCTTACAGGTCCACCGGAGCGGGGACATGGGATCGCCTCGGGTATCAGGGTCAATCAAAGCTTCCAACGCTTGGACCAATTGGGGGTCGTGCTCGACCAACGTCTTCCGTCCAGCTCCAGAGTGCCGTACTCGCTCAACGGGGAGCGGTGGTTGAGTAAGGCTCTCGACAGCCCGATAGATGGTCGGACGAGAGAATCAGGTAAGACGGGAGATGCGGGCAACACTCCCTCGTCCCAATTGCTGTGCATCGACGGCAGCGACAAGGTGTTGCTGTCGCTCATTCAGGTGCGGAAACAACAAGCCGTATTTCTGCTCAAGTTCTTCTGTTGTGCCCATACTGATAGTGTAACACAGTGCGCGTCATTTGTAACGATTATTAATTTACGGGCCCAAATCATCACCGTGGCCATGTGCAGGCGAATCGGATCCGCAGTCCGCTCCAATCGATCGATCAATTCTTCGAACTTCTCCTGGCGATCCGCGCAAGTTTCCTCTCCAGGTTCCGTGGAGGGGTGTCAGACTTGGTTTTTGGTTTTTGTTGTGTCCCTCGCTTCAATAAGCTCTACTGGGGAGATGCCTAGACGACTTCGCATCCAATTTGAGGGCGCCATCTATCAAGTGATGGCCAGTGCGAGCCCGTCCCCAACTGGCCGATGAACTTCAGCAGATCATGGCACGGATCGAGCCAGAAAGCAACAACCAAGTCTGACACCCAGACCTGAAACCAAAAACCAAGTCTGACACCCAGACCTCCCCACCCAGACCTCCCAAGTCAGACACCCAGACCTCCCAGACCTCCCAGACCTGAAACCAAAAACCAAGTCTGACACCCAGACCTCGGAACAGAAAGGCTCGCCTCACGCAGCGAGTCATGCAGTGATACCAACGGGTTACGGCGGGGTCAACGAGGTGGGCACGCGCGATCGTCATGGGTGCATCTCCTGGGATGATGCACACAGTCTATCGACACGGCCGACGTGTGTCCACCTGGTGCCCCTAACTCCGAAAAGTTGTAGAGTCGAGGTGTGGCGCGGTGGTTTTAGGCTCGGCATATCTGTGTCCGGCCCTTTCGGTTGCCGGTGCCTCACTAGCTTCGCCATGCTCCGTTTCCACACCCCGCTCATCAAACC
>JBEKTN010000078.1:0-30139 GCA_049516015.1 Isosphaeraceae bacterium
GCCAAGGCTAGCATCTCATCCCTCATCCGCCCCTGCGGGGCACCTTCTCCCGCGGGGAGAAGGTAGGATCGCCACGGCCTTTCTTGATCGCTGTATGCAACGCGCGAGCAAACCGCGCTAGTATCAAGAACTAGCCGCGTCCCTGTTTTCAAGCCCGTCGATGTCAAAGGCCAGAGTATCCCCGAGTGGGGCCAAGCTCCCCGATGAAAGTATCGCGTAGTGTTTTACCCAGAATTCCCGGTTCGCGTCGAGAAATAGGCATGTCCCCTTCGGCCAGGACGGCCTCCTTCAAGCCTTCGGTTCGGGCTCGTCCGCCGGGTCCCAGGGCTCAGGGGGCCTGGGGATCGCCCTCAGCTCCGCCCCGAAGTGTTCCAGGTCGGGGCTGGCCGCCGCCAGCGCCACGACGGCGTCCAGGACTGATTCGTCGAGGATCGCTTTCACTTCGGCTTCCAGCTCGGCCGGCACGGGACCGAAGCGAATGGCCAGGACCTTGAGGATGTCCTTGTGTCTCCTTTCCGCGACAATCTCTCGGATCAACAGCGACTCGATCATGACGGACTTCCCTCCCAAGATGGACAGTAAGTTGGGGTCCTTGTATCTCAGCCTTGTGAACACCTGCGTGACCGTGATGAGGCTTTCATGCTCCTCGGCGGGCGCGTGCTGGTCGATCACCTCTCGGCACCGCAGCAGCACGGACTCGGGCGGTTCGTCCGCGTGCATCAGCGGCACCCAGGGCATCATCCCTGGGTCCGCCGCCGCCAGGACCGGCTCGGCGGGCAGCGTCCACAACTCGACCACGTGCCACCAACCTCCCAGCGCCGTCACGCCGTCACGCCGTCCGAGCCCGGGCGGTGGGCTTGGTCGGGGACACGAAGCTGGCCCTTCGGGCGGAGCACCAAGACGAGGACGTTGGCGACCTCGCCGCGAACGAGGTAGACCAGCAGCAAGTCGCGAAGTGCCTGCTCGGCCGCGCGGAGCTCGGGGTAGGTCGCGATCTCGACGACGAACGGCTCAGGGTGATCGCGCCCGGCGCGCCAGGCGAAGATCAGCCCATCGGGTAGCTTCGCGGGCAGGACCAGCTCGGCCGGCGCCGCTTTCCAACGGACCAGGTCGGTGACTCCGCCAAGGCGGAGAATGGCGTCGCCATGGTGCTCGATGAGCCATTTGGCGCTCTTGTCCTTGTCCTTCTCCCTGGTCGGTTCGGGCATGGTCCACCGCGCTCCCCAATCACGGTCCGATCGTCGGTCGCGGCGAAGTCCGCCCTGACGTCGCCCAGGCGATCTTCCTCGAACGATACCTGATGCTGGCTCGGCCCGGAACGGAAGATCGTTGGCCACCCAGCCCGTCGACGGCGCCGCCCCCGCGAACGATCGGACACTCGCCGACTCGCGGTAAGAGGCCGGCCAGGCGCTGTCGGCGGCGAGATCAGCCTGGGCGAACAAAGGCGTTTGATTCCTCGACGAGATGCCCGAGTTCAACCGCAAGACGAGATTTGTTACTCGAACGAGGCGGTAGAGCAACTCAAGAGATCGTTGGCGCAGCCTCCAGGCGGTCGTGCTCATGCACCGTTGACGCCGGGCTCGACCGCGTCGTCCTCTGCGACGTCAATCCAGAGCTCGGCAACGGTCGCGGCGAAGCCAGGCAGGACCAAGCTGACGATTGATTGGTCATCGCGAAAGACGGTCTCGTCCCAGATATCGCCGCGCCGGGTCAAGACGGTGACCTGTCGTTTCAAGGGGTCGACGATCCAGTATTCGAGCAGGCCGTAGGCAAGGTACTCTTCGCGCTTGGTCTGGTAATCGCGCTTGACGCTGCTGTCCGAGACGACCTCCGCAACCAGCGACGGGCCAGTGCGCCCTCGCCAATCCCTGGAGGCGCCGCGGAGCACAACCCCCAGGTCCGGATTCCTGCCGGTGATCATGCCGGGAAGCACCAATTGGAACTCGGAGCCGCCTCCGTAGCTCAAGACGACGCCCGGATGCGCGCGGCGGTACTGGCTGATCGCGTCATAGAGGTTCGTCACCACCTGCCGATGCGGGTCGTTCGGAACTTGGGTCACTTCGAGAACTCCTCTCGCCAGCTCGTACCGGTATCCCTCCTCGGCCTCGGCCTCCAGAAACTCCTCGAGGGTCATGGTACGACCATGATCGGCAGGTCCGATGCAGAGCGGCGTGGCGATTGCGGCCATGAGCGTCACGTCCTTTCGATCGATGAAATCCGCAGTCTCTTCATGAACTATGATACTCAGGGTTTTCGACCCCGAACACCTCAATGGCCGAGGTCCCGTCAGGCTTGATTTCCCGGACCTTGACACGACATTGTGGGGGGGTTCCCCATTCCTCTTCGACGCCGAGTTTCCGAGTGATCCGTTTCACGGTCCGAGGCCCAGATGAACCGACTCATCGTCTCGCTGGACATGCCGTCGCCAGCCGCTTGCACCAGGCCTCCCACGCGCCGAGGTCCTCGAGCGGAAGCGTCCAGTTGCAATTCTCGGGGACGGGGGCGAATATGGAATTTGACACGATGCATAGTCCCGATCCAACCCTCACGGGCGGAACGGAGAATGCTCTATGTGTCGCATCGATGAGGAACTCGACGAACAAAATCGCCTTGGGCTGTTGACCCGGGATATTGCCGTCGCCCTGATCCAAGGTGCTGGACTGGGCGATTGTTTGCGGCGATGTGCCGAGGCCCTGGTTCGCCATCTGGATGCAGCGTTCGCGCGGATCTGGACACTACACGAGGCTCAGGACGTCCTTGAGCTCCAGGCCAGCGCGGGAATGTACACCCACCTTGACGGCCCTCATAGCCGGATACCCGTGGGGCAGCTCAAGGTCGGCCTGATCGTCCGGGATCACGAGCCCCACCTGATCAACCAGGTCATCGGCGACCCGCGCGTCAACGATCAGGAGTGGGCCCGGCGCGAGGGGATGATCGCGTTCGCGGGGCACCCGCTGATCTGCGCTGATCGCGTCGAGGGAGTGATGGCCTTGTTCAGCCGCCATGAACTCACGCGAGCCACCCTGGACGCTCTGGGCGCAGTGGCCGACATCATCGCCACGGGCATCGCGCACTGGACAGCAGTGGAGGCGCTGCACGCCAGCGAGGAACGATTCGACCTGGCCCTCTGGGGTTCGGGAGCCGGTCTCTGGGACTGGAACGTGCTTACGGGCCGGGTCGACTTTTCGCCTCGCTTCAAGGAGATGCTCGGCTACGAGGTCGCGGAGATGGAGGATACTCTCGCCTCGTTCGAGACGCGTCTCCACCCCGAAGATCACGACCTCGTTCTCGCCGCGGTCGCGGACCACCTGGAACGTCGCGTCCCCTATGCCGTGGACTACCGGCTCCGCACCAGGAGCGGCGAATACCGCTGGTTTCACGCCCGCGGCCAGGCGATCTGGAGCGAGGCCGGGAAGGCCACGCGGATGCTTGGTTCTGTCACCGACATCACGGACCGCAAGCGCTCCGAGGAACGCTTTCGCTTGCTCGTGGAAGCGAGTCCCGACGCCCTGGTCATCACCGACCGGCGTGGTGCCATCGCCACGGTCAACGCCCAGACCGAGAAGCTCTTCGGCTACCGGCGCGAGGAGTTGATCGGGCAGGCCGTGGAGATCCTGGTTCCTGATCGGGTCCGTACGAAGCACGTCGCTCAGAGCGGCGCTTACGTGGGGAATCCACACGTACGGCCGATGGGGCGCGTAGGGAACCTCTCCGGCCGTCATCGAGACGGCCACGAGTTTCCGGTGGAGATCAGCCTCAGCCCCGTCGAGACGGAGGAGGGCCTGCTCATCGTGGCCGCCGTACGCGACGTCAGCGAGCGCGAGCGGCTGATGCGGGAGCTGCGCGACAGCGAATCCATGTACCGCCTTCTGGCCGAGAACTCCACCGACATGATCTCGAGGCACAACCCCGAGGGGATCTACCTGTACGCCTCGCCGGCCTGCCGGAGCCTCCTGGGATTCGAACCCGAGGAGCTCGTCGCTCATTCAGCTTACGAGTTCATCCATGCCGACGACCGGGACGAGGTGGCCCGCGTGCTCTCCGCCATTCTCGCCCGTCCGGAGCCCGCGACGGTCTCCTTCCGCAGCCTTCACAAAGACGGCTCTTGCTCCTGGTGTGAGTCATCCACGCGCGCGGTGCGCGACCCCGACACGGGCGGCATCTTCGAGATCCAGTGCGTCACGCGTGACATCAGCGAGCGGAAACAGGCCGAGGACGCACTGAAGGAGAGCGAGGAGCGGACGCGGTCGATCGTCAAACACGTCGTCGACGGGATCATCACGTTCAACGCGACCGGGATGATCCAGTCGGTCAACCCCGCGGTGGAGCGGCTCTTCGGCTTCGGGGCCGACGAGTTGATCGGCCGGAACGTGAACATCCTCATGCCGGAGCCGTACCACGGCGAGCATGACGGTTACCTCGCCAACTACCTCCGCACGGGCCAGCCCAAGGTCATCGGCCTGGTGCGCGAGGTGGAGGGGCGACGGAAGGACGGCACGACCTTCCCGCTGGATCTGTCGGTCAGCGAATATTCTCTGGCCGGCACCCGCATGTTCACCGGAGTCGTCCGCGATATCACGAATCGGAAGCGGAGGCGGCAGCGCGTGGCCGCCGAGCATGACGTGTCCCGTGTCCTCGCCGAATCCCGGTCGATCGCCGAAGCAGCTCTCCAGCTCATCGAGGCCATCGCTGGGAACCTGGGCTGGGAGGCGGGAGACCTCTGGCAGATCGATCGAGAGGCAAAGGTCCTCCGCTGCGTCGAGTTCTGGCGCGCACCCTCGTTCGCGTGCCCGGAATTCGAGGCGGTGAGCCGTCGTATAACCTTCAAATCCGGTGTTGGGTTGCCCGGCCGGGTGTGGGAGTCCGGCGGGGTTTCATGGATCCCCGACCTCGCGGAAGATGCCAATTTTCCACGTGGGTGCGCAGCGGCCCACGACGGTCTGCATTGGGGCATCGCCTTCCCGATCAAGAACAGTGAGGGGACGCTCGGGGTCATCGCTTTCTACAGACGCCAGGGCGAAGAGCCGGACGACCTAATGCTGCGGATGTTCGAGAGCATCACCAATCAGATCGCCCGGTTCATCGAACATCGAGACGCGGAACGGCGCATCGTCGAGAGGCAGGCGGAAGTCGACATCGCCCAGAGAATCCAGCTCGGTTTCTTACCCAAAGCCCAGCCGAAGCTGGAGGGGCTCACGATCGCCGGCGGTTCGCGACCAGCCCAGGAGACCGGCGGCGACTACTTCGACTTCATCCACTTACCCAACGGACAGCTCATGATCCCCCTCGGCGACGTGAGTGGACACGGGCTCGGCGCCGCGATGATCGTGGCCGAGACCCGGGCCTATCTCCGCGCTCTCGCCTTGTCCGGGATGCACATCGATACGATCCTCAACTTCGCCAATAAACGCCTGCTCGAAGATACCAACGGCGAGCAGTTCGTGAGCCTCTTCCTGTCCCTGCTCAACCCTTTCAGCCGCTCGCTGCTCTACAGCAACGCAGGCCAAGGCCCCGGATACATCTTCGACCGGAAGGGGGACTTGAGGACATCCCTCGAGAGCACGGACATTCCCCTGGGAATCGAGCCGGGATGGGCCTTTCACAACGACCGCGCGACGATGCTCGAGTCCGGCGACCTCGTCCTGCTGATGACCGACGGCATCCTCGAAGCACGCTCCGTCGAGGGCGTCGTGTTCGGTGCCGAGCGTGCGATCGAGGTGGTTCTCGCGCATCGTCGCGAAGAGCCGAGCGTGATCATCGAACACCTCATCCGTGAGGCTTGCACGTTCTGCCGAAACGTCCAGGTCGATGACATGACGGCTGTCGTGATCAAGGTCGAGTGAGCGTCAATCATCCACCCGTCGGTGGCGGTATCTCGGCGGGTAACCCGAAAACCACGAGGGCGCGCCCGTTTGGGCGGGGAGGACTGCGATGCTCATCCGCGATGTTCTCAATACCTCTTGAGGATATGCCTGGAGGTTCTCCAACAGGATTCTCAGGACGCCTGCGCGCACGCAGGATTACGGCGCTTGACCAGAGTAATCTGGTTGCCCTTCTCACTGAACGTTACCTCATCCATGAAGCGGCCTCAAGCCGCGTATATTTCCCAATTGCAGGTGCATGGCTCAAGTGTTCAAGTGTCCCTGGCTCAAGTGTCCCTGGCTCAAGTGTCCCTGAACCAGCGCGAGACGCTCGAAGAAACCCAGGGGTTGCTGTTTCGAGCTCGGGGCGGCCGGGATAGGATATGTAAAAGGGAAGGAGGCAATGCATGTCAGCGCTACAGGGTGTGATTCACGGCAAAACCATTGAACTGGAGCAGGAGCCCGGGCTCCCCGAGGGGCAGCGAGTCACCGTCGAGGTCCGTCCGCTGGACGAGCCCCCGGGGTGGCTGGAGCGGTTCGTCGTGGACCCCTCGGTACAGCCTGGGAAGTTCGTGATCAAAGGGACTGGGCTGCTAGTCGACAACTTGGTTGAACGGGGCGAGGAAGGCCGCGGCGAAGAGGATCTCCGGCAAAGTTACCCGGAACTGACGGCCGACGACGTGGAGGCCGTCCGCCAGTATGCGCGAGTGCCCGAGGCGCTGAGGCGCTCGTTCGGCGGCTGGGCTGAGGACGAGAAGGAGCTGGACGAGTACCTTGTTTGGACGCGCCAGCAGCGAAAGGTGCGCCGTCGGGGGATCGAGGAGTGAGTTTCCTCCTGGATACGGATATCTGCTCTGCACAGATGAAGGCCAATGCCCGCGTTCATGGCCGGTTTATTCAGCATGGTGGGCGGCTGCAGCTCTCGGCGGTGACACTTGGCGAGTTGCTCGCATGGACGGGTCGCGCCAGGAGCTTGCCCTGCTCCAGAGCGAGTCCGAGTCCCTGCTCTTCGATGCCGAGTTTCCGTGTGATCCGTTGCACGATCCGGGGCCGAGATGAACCGCCTCATCGCTCGCCCGGGGGGCGGCTTGGCAAGGTCCCTTGCCAGGCCGACCAGTGCGGCAATTCTTCGAGGAGCGACGCTGTCCGGCCGTTCTCGGGCGGGGAGGCAAATTTCCAGTGATCGGCCGTCGACAGCAGGCGGATCAGAGATGCGAAATGATCATCCCCCAGCGCTTCCTTGACCTGCGGGTCGGCGGCGATCTCCTCGGTCGTGCGGGCCCGAAGGGAGGGGCCGAATCTGGTCGCCAGGGTTTCCCTCGCCTGGACGGCCAGGCTCAAGAGCTGGGCGTCGGGAGTATCCAGAGATGTGACGGGCTGAGGCGTCGAGACTGCCCGGCGCCTGCGGCGGCGACGGCTGATGATCCAGACCGCCCCGGCCAGCAGCGCGGCGAGCACCAGGCCGACTCCCAGCAGCGGCCAGAGGCTCAGGCGTTCCTCCGACCATGGCTCGGGCCCGAGATTGGGGCGGGGAGGAACAAGGACGCGGGGATTCTCCTGGTTCAATGGGCACCTCGCCGGGCCGATCGTCGCGAGAATAGCTCGATCAAGGAGAGGATCGGCTCGACCTCGGTGGACATGGTAAACCCATCCACCCCGGCGCCGGCGCACCAGCGATGAAACGCCTGCTTGCGCTCCTGGGCCCTGCGTGCGTAGTCGGTACGCTGCCGCTTCGAGGAGGAATCAATCACCTGGGTCTTGCCGCTCTCCGCCTCCTCGAGGGAGAGAAGTCCGGCCGCCGGGAGTCGTTCCTCCAGCGTGTTGACGATTCGCATGGCAATCGCGTCATGCCTCCGCGCGGCGCGGCGCCAGAGGCCGATCGGCTCGTCGGAGTCGAAGTCGCTCAGGACGATGATCATGGCCCGCCGCGCCGTTCGTCGCACGCGCGCGAGGCCAATACCGAGCTGGGTCTTGAGCGAGGTCGTCGGCGTCGCGACCAGGGCGCGGACAATTTGCGAGAGCTGGCGGATGCCGCCGGCGGGCGCCAGCTCGACCTCGATCCGATCGCTGACCATGAGCAGGCCAACCCGGTCGCCGTTGTGCACGGCCGCCGTGGCCAGGAGCGCCGCCGCCTGCGCGGCGCGGTCGGCCTTGGTGCGTCCTTCCATCCCGAACCGCATGCTGGCGGAGACGTCGAGCACCAGCCAGAGTGTGAGCGACCGTTCCTCGACGAATCGCCGCACGAATGGCTTACCCTGGCGGGCCGTGACATTCCAGTCGATATGGCGAACGTCATCCCCGGGTTCGTAGGCGCGCAGCTCGGCGAAGGTCAAGCCCACGCCCGGCCGCGCTCCGTGATAGGCCCCGGCCAGTTGCGTGACGGCCTCGGGACGAACCCGAAACCGCAGCCGCCGCGCTCTGCGCACGATCTGCGCGGCGTCAATGGAAGGACTCGACGGCTCCTTCGGTTTCTTGCCACGGCGGAAGGGCCAGAACATGGGCAGCTCGGTTAACTCGTCAAACCCGGGCCATGCTCCCATCTTGCCGGGGTAGGATCATTACCGCGGGCCGGAAGGGCTCGAGGGCCACGCGAATCAGCACGTCCCAGCGGCCGGTCTCGTCGGCCGTCACGTGCCAGTGGGGAACGACTGCCGAGGACTGGTAGACGCCCTCGAAGCCGCCCTCGCTCTGGCTGACGGTCGCGATCGGATAGCACCAGAGGCCGCCCGGTCGCGACCAGCTCAAGCCGACAGTCAGGTCCAGCCATTCGTCGTTGAGCGCTATTCCCTCGGTGTGGGCAAGGTCAATGAGGGAATCGAGCACGCCGAGCCTGGCGCCGTGGGCATCGGAATAATAGCGGTCGTCGGCGTGTCCGGCCATCGCGGCGAGGTTGAGCTCGACGGCAAAATGCAAGCACGTCTCGCGGGGCAGCTCAAAAAGCTCGTAACGGACCTCGAGCACCGGCGAGCCGGCGGCCAGCGCGATCGACTTCTTGATTCGCACCGTCTGCCCGTCGGCATGGCCCGGGCGTTCCATCACCAAGGCAACCCGCCTGGAGTCGCGTTGGGCCCTGGCCAGATACGTGCCCGTGACGAAATCACCGCGCTCGACATCGCGGCAAGCGGCCAGGTCATCGAGTGTCACGTCGATGGGAAAGAAATGATCGACCAGAGCCTTGCGCGGATGCCGGTCGTAGACGAGCAGTCGATCGAGCCCTTCGTGCTTGAGGATGACGCGGTCATGGATACTTGCTGGCCCATCCCCCTTCGCTCGCTCGCGGTTCTCCGGGTGGATGGCGTTGGCGATTGCTTGATGATAGGCTTCCGGCCGGCGCTGGAGTGTCGCGAGCACGTTGATCGCGGTTTGCCGGACGTCGAGTTCGTAGATGTGCCCGCCCTGGGCCGGTTGAACCAGAACGACCAGACCCTCGTTCTCGAGCTTGACCTCCTGGCGCGCATCCAGATTGTAGTCGCCGACCTCGAGCACGACCCGGGGCCTGGTCTTGGCCTGGGCATCGTCGAGGGCATTGTGGGCGGTGATCAAGCTGCGATAAATCGCGTTGCGAAGATGCGGCAGATAAAGCCCGCCGAAGGCACCATGCCAGTACGGACAGTTGCACTGGCCGCGATAGAGCTCGCGCCGGGCGATCTCCAGGTAGTCGGGGTCGGCGCCCTCCCGGGCCGAGGCGTCGGCCAGCCGGCGTGAGATGCCCAGCATCCGGGCGTACATCTCGTCGCTTTCGGGATACCGCGCCTTGAAGTTTCTCCAGAACCCGCCGGCACCAAAGAACGGTTTGATCTCATCGGCCAGCCCGGTGGCAGCCACAAGGGCCTTTGCCCGCTCGTAGTCCTGGTGCAGCGAGGGGGGCAGCACCCACTCGGTCATCTCGCGATAGGACCCGTCCGGCACGTAGACCTTGCCCAGGGGAAGCGTGGCGTCCACCGCCCGCGCCAGTGTCGTCACCTCCAGCCAGTCGCGGTTGCCCACGATCATGTCGCAGAACCGTTTTAACCATCCATGCGTGTAAACATGATCAAACGTTTCTGGCCATGAGCCGAACTTCTCGCCATCGTCGGCGAAGACGACGGTCGCTCCCGGCCGGCGCTCAGCCAGGCGGCGGAGGAACTCGTAGGTGGCGTGCGGCTCCTGGAACGGGACCGTGTAGCGCAGGGTTTCGGAACCCGGGAAGATCTTCAGCAGGCGGCCCTCGTCCTCGGTGAGGTAGTAGCCGAAGAGGTCGTCGCCGGTAATTCCCGCGCGCTGGAAATGAAAGTCGTCAAGGATTGTGTACTCGATGCCCGCCTCGGTAATGGCCGCGACCAGATGTTGCTCCCAGACCCGCTCGGGAATCCACATGCCGCGGATCTTGGTGGGGAAGAGCTGCTCGAGATAGGCCGAGAAGTCGCAAATCTGCCCCACCCGGTCGTGATGGGGAATCATTGTCATGATCGGCTCGTAGAATCCTCCACCCAGGATCTCGACCCGGCCCGTCTCCACGAGGCCGCGAACTTGGGCGATGTACTCGGGGTGGTGCTCGGCCAGCCATTCCAGGAGCGGTCCGGAGGTGTGCAGGGCGAACGGGATCTCCGGGTAGCTTCCCAGCACCTCCAGAAAGGGGGCGTAACTGTCGCGATACGACGCCTCGAAGACGCCGTCGAAGTTGCCCACCGGCTGGTGGTTGTGCAGGGCGAGGATCAAGCGCACGGTGGACATAAGCGAGCCTCGTGTGAGCCCTTGGCCCCCGCCGGGAGTGACATCGCCTTCCCGCACGCAAGTGCGGAAAACGGGGGCCAGGTTCGATTGTCTCCCAAACCGGGCGTGAACCCAAGCCCGCTTTCACGGACGCTCAGCGGCGGCGGGGCGATTGATCGGAACGCGCAAACATTGCGAATTCTAGAAGAGAGGCGGCTCGACGTCGATCCTTCCGTCTCGGGGTTCAGGAACCGTGGGTCGCCGCGGCTTGCAGGCGGCTCGCACTACCCCGCTCGAACAGCGGAAGAGCGGGATAGGACAGTCCCACCTCGACCTCACGGAGGAAAGCCGCCGCAAGCTCGGGAGCAACCGGGTTGATGTAGAACCCCGACCCCCACTCGAAACCCGCGACCTTGTTCAACCGCGGAATCACTTCGATATGCCAATGATAATGCGGAAGCTCGATGTGGTCAAAGGGTGCGGTGTGAATGATGTAGTTGTAGGACGGGTTGTCAAGCGTAAGCTCGAGCTTGTTGAGAACCTGGTGCAAGACATGTGCGAGGTCGTCCACACCCGGCTTGGGGATATTCTCGAAGTGGCTGGCGTGGGTCCTGGGAACGATCCAGGTCTCGAAGGGAAAGCGGCTGGCAAACGGACAGAACGCGGTGAAGTGGGTCGAGTCCAGGACGATCCGCTTCTCGACGGCAAGCTCCTGCTGGGCCATATCGCAGAAGATGCAGCGGCCGCGGTAGTTGTAGAATTCCAGGGCGCCGGTCATCTCCTCCCAGACCGAGACCGGCACGATCGGAGTGACGATCAACTGGCTGTGAGTGTGCTCGAGGGTGGCCCCTCCGCCTTCGCCCACGTTCTTGAACAGCATGCCATAGACCAGCCGGGAATCTTTCTTGAGGTCAACCAGCCGGTCGCGGTAGACCCAGAGGACTTCCCGGATGTTGTCCTCGCTGAGAGTAGCCATGCTGGTATGATGGCGCGGGCTCTCGATGATCACCTCGTGCGCGCCGATGCCGGCCATCATGTCATAGATTCCGTCGCCCCGCTTGTTGAGGTTGCCCTCGATCTTCAGCGCAGGGAAACGGTTGGGCACGACCCTGATCCGCCAGCCCGGTCCGTTGGGGCGGCTGCCAAAGTCGCGATAAGCAATGATCTCCGGCGGAGTCTTGTCCTCCTGGCCCTCGCAGAACGGGCAAACCCGGGGCTCGCCCAGTCCTTGGCCATCGGACTTGAAGTCGTAGGGACGCTTGGCTCGCTCGTTCGCGATGATCACCCACCGGCCCACGATCGGATCTCTTCTCAGCTCGGGCATGGCTTCGGCCTCCGTGTGAATAGTGGCGAGTGGCGAGTGGTCAGTGGTCAGCCGCCGGTGGCCAGCGGTCAGTGGCCCGTTCCCATTGAAGAAGCCGTGCTCACCGTTCCCTCGTCACTTGCCTCACTTCCCTCGTTTCTCTCATCACTTGCCACCCGCCATCCTTCACTCACACCTGCCACATGATCCGCTCGAAATCGGCGGAGGGGACGGAGAGCTCGAAGATGCCCTCGCGGGGGGCTCGATCGAGGCTGGTTTCTCCTTTGAGTAGCTCGACGTAGAACCGGATCGACTCGCCGGGCAGGCGATCGAGGCGGGCGAACGGTACGGCGAGCTCGAGGATCTGTCCGGTTGCCACCGCGACTGTCGTGCCGTTGCTCAGGGGCCGGCCCGCGTGGTTGAGGTAGGCCACGGGATGGCGAACCGCCGGCTGCACCACCACGATCTCACGCTCCGCCGGATCGACGAATCCCACGCGAAGTCGATCGACGTCGGCAAGTCGTTCCGCGGCCGGTCCCCCCTCGGTATCGATCCGGAGCAGGAAACGCTCGGCGTCAAACCCGAACCAGAGGCACTGGAGCAGGCCCTTGGTCACCAGCGTCATCGTTCCCCGATCGTTGCCACAGTGGTATCGTGATCCGTCAATCCACTCGAAATAGGTGGCCCGTCCGTCGATTTTGACATTCAGGAAGCTGGTTGGCTGGTCGTTGATCGGCCGGTGGCTACCGGCCTGCGAGATCGGCGTGAAGAGGTTCCCGGGAGGATCGCAGCCAAGGAGGGTGTAAACGTTGCGCAGGTGCTTCCGGAAGAGGTGGTCGAACAGGCTGTCCTGGGCGCTGCTGTGGTCGTCGCCGTACCACCAGAACCAGTCGGAGCCCTCAGCGATGAAGATCTCCTCCCAGGCTCGGGCCAGGACGGTCGGATCATGCCGGCCGGCACGCTCCTCGCTCACCAGGAACTGGCGGGTCGCGTGCACGGCGTCCCAGCCCCGGTTGTCTTCTGGATGACCGATCCAGATTGCGAAATTGTGACTGATCCAGCTTCCCGCGAACAGCCGCGGCAAGGTGTCCTGAGGCGGGTGCTGGCGGACGAACTCGCCGGCCTTCACCGCCTCGATGCGCGGATCACGCGCCACGCTCTGGTAGAGCGAGCGCAGAAACGACACACCGCCGTCGGGATAGTATTCCCAGCAGTTCTCGCCGTCCAGAATGACCGAGACGAGCGTTGCCGGGTTGTGCCGGCAGGCGTCGCCAATGGCGTGCACCTTGCCCAAGAAATCTGCCGCGGCGTTCGGCCCGGGACTGCGCTGGTAGTGAAAGCCGACCTGGTCCGACATGGAATGGTCGCGGAAGATGATCGCCATGTCCTGGTCGCCCTCGCGCAGCTTCCAGGCGCGGTACAGGAGCTCGGGATGGCGGACGTAGCCGCGGCCATCCCGCCCGACCTTGCCCCAGGTCGAGCAGCCCAGGATTTCCTCATCGGTGGCAATCCACTCGATGCCATGCCGGGCCAGCAGCGGGACCAGGGCCTGACAGACGGAGCCCTCGCTGGGCCACATGCCCCGTGGAGGCGATCCGAATCGCCGCAGGTGGCTTTCCACGGCGCGGCGGACATGGATCTCGGCGTCTTCGGGATAACCCTCGCGATAGGCAGGCAGGGCCACGTCGGGCATCGCCTCACGAGCGAGCTTCTTGTCCAGCAGCAGGGGGAGGATGGGGTGGTAATAGGGCGTCGTGGTCAGCTCGATCTGCCCACGCTCAGCCAGGGTCCGGTGCAAGGGGATTACCTGGGCGAGCAGTTCCCGCTGCTTGTCCAGCAGCCACTGCTTCTCATCCTCGGTGTAGTGCCGTCCCTTGGCCTTGAACTCGGCGAGTTCCTGGTCTTTCTCGAAAAGCAGAGGGTGGATCCAGGCCAGGTTCGACCAGACCTGAAGGTCCCGCAGATCACGGGGTCGAAACCGTTTCAGGGCCTGGTCGGCCGGTCCTGCCCACGACGCGCGGCGCATGTACAGCTCGTGATATCGCGAGTGCGGCCGGATCATGGAATCGGCGAACGCCATGAAGAAATTGTCCAGCAGGTAACATGCGTCGTCGTGTTCCAGCCCGTCGACGGGCTTGCGCGACATCGTCAGGTGCGTGTCCGTCGCGCCTTCGACATAGCCTTCGAGCTGGGTGAGCAGGCTGGGGACCAGGTTGATGGTGCACTTGAACTCGGGAACTTCCTCGAGGTGCAACGCCATGCCCAGGTAATCCTTGGTGGCATGAAGCCGGACCCAGGGCATCGGGTTTTCACCGGCCACGTCGTCGGGATAATAGGGCTGATGCTGATGCCACATGAGGGCCAGAGATACTGATGCCATCGCTCATCCTTGGGCCGAAAGGCAGACGCGACAGTCAAGAAAGGCACGACGCATTACTCCATATATGCTCGGAACATCGAGCAACCAACTTAAGAGCTTCTGACCCTCACCGCAACGCCGCCGATTCGTCGACGACGGGTTGCGCCGGCAAGGCCTGAACACGACGAATAATTTCCTCGTACAGTCGCGTGTACTCCGCGGCGCTATGCTTCCAGGACCAGTCAGCGTTCATGCCATTGCGGATCAACTGTTCCCAGACAACCCGGTCGGGCCAGGTTGCCAGAGCCACCTCGATGGCTTCCCAGCGGGATTCGGCGTGGTGGAGAGGCAGAGCCCAGGAAGGCGAAACGATCGAACCGCGAAATACACGAAAAAGAACAACGACCTGACACCGGCGAGAAATCATGGATTGTGTCGCCGGATTGACCCGGCTGCTTCAAGTCTCCATGATGGCAGTCGTCTCTCGAACTCGTAGCCTTAGCTCAGTGTCGGGTCGTTGTTACTCATCGGTTCCTGCTGGACCGAGGCCGGGAAGGTTCCCGTTCCCGTCTGGGAACCGAGGCCGGCGGCGTCTCGGTAACAGCACCGGGACTCACACTCTCGGCAGGTTCAACGCGGTCCCGACCTTTGGACCCGTTCCTTCCATTCCCCTTCGTGGAGGGTAGCGGAGCCGGCTCAGTCTGGGTGGTTTGGGTCGCCTGAATCGCCGCTTGGGCCTCGATGAACGCCTTTTGCACCTGTTCGGCATTCCATTGGACCATCCGCGCCGGGAAATCCTGGCGTTTGGCCCAGTCGCTGACCGTCTTGAGCAGGCCGAACCCGTGTTTCTCATCCTGCTTCTTGATCCAGGCGAAGAGGGCCTTGCCAGACTGCGGCGCGCCGGACCCATCGCCGGCGGGCCGGGAGTGCGACGGAGCGGGCTCTGCTTGGGGAAGTGCGTGCGCCGAAGGATGGGCATGTTGCGTCGGGTCGGCGGCCAGCGAGGGATGTCGCACGCGCTCGTGAACGAACCGCGGCACCCCGTCGCGGTAGAGGTAGCGGCCAATGCCGAACTTGACCGCCGCGCGCTTGAAGGCGTCGGAGAAGCCGCTCTTGTCGTCATCACCCGAGTCCGCCATCCCCGCGTAGCCGCCGGCATCCGACTTGGTCAGCGCTGTGCCATCAGGCAGGCGAATGGTCAAGCGGCAGATCACCGAGTTTTCCAGAGGCATGTATTCGTCCCACCAGTTGGCCGGGCCGAGTACGTCATCGAGGCGATTCATCACGGTGCGGGCCGTGATGTACTGAAGCTGGCGCGCTCCCTGCGGGCGAACCCGGACTTCTTCGGGCGCAAAGGGAGCGGCGAGGGCTGCGAAGAGTTCCAGTTGTTGATCCATGGTGTTCTCGTGGGACAGGAGATCAAGCGAAGGGCCGTGATCTTCCGCGAGCAAAAAAAAGCCGCCGTCCGTTCGTCCCGGGGAAATGGGGCCCGGTCGAACGGACGGAGGAGTGATCGCAACCAGATCAGGAGCTAACCGCCGGGCCCGCATTGACTGCGGATCGCGCCAGGACGGTCAGGTTTTGGACTCCGGAATCCCGTGCGGCCAGCTTCGAGTTGACCTTGAAGTCGTACCGCCAGAGGATCAGCAGCATCAGCAGGCAAGCCAGCAGGATGGCTCCCAGGGCCACGCCCAGCATGGCGACGAAGATGTCACTCTTGGGGGCCTGAACAAAGACACCGGGCCGGCGACCTGCTGCTGCCGCCGCGGGACGGGCGGTCCTGGCGGCCGGGCTAGATCCGCGGCTTGATCGTAGACGAGACAAGGTCGCCCTCCTTTATCTTCTTGCCCTGGTACGTCGTCCCATTGACCCGGCCTACGGCCTGATCGGGATCGACGGAGATGATCGTGATTTTGCCGAGGTATTCGGGCCGGGGAGTCTGCCGGAAGAGGAACAACTCATGACCGACGACCAGCCCATCGTCCGACCCGATCGAGAGCTCCACGCGTCGGTTCGAGGGGTCAACCCGCCTGACCTCGCCCACGACCGGAGGCGGGCTCTCGATCCCCTTGATCTGGCTGATGTCGTCGGACAGGCCGTTCTGCCGGAGCAGGGCGGAGAACCTGGCCACGCGCTCGCGCAGGTCCGTGTTGTGCTTGGTGGCCGTTTCGAGGATGCGCTCGAGTTCCCGGATCCGATCGTTGAGTTCGGCGTGCTTGAGCTTGAACTCGTTGGCCTGCTTCTCGACGGCTGTCTTCTGATTGTTAAGTTGTATCGAAAGATTGCGCCGAGCCTCGGCTTCCTCGAGCGCCGTCTTGGCATTCATCTCCGCTGTGGCCACCTCGCCGCTGACCTGCGTGATTTGCTTTTGGGCGCCGGCGATCTGGGCCTCTTGCGCCTGGATCTGATTGTTCAAGTTCTTGCTCAAGGCCTCGTAACTGGCCTTGGCGGAGTCCAGGTCTTTATTCGCTGCTTCGACGGCGGCCCGGGCGTCATTGAGTTTTTTCGTGAGAGGATCGATGACCTTATTCTTCTGCTCTTCCGTGGCGGTTCTCCAGTTCTTTGCGGTCGTGAAGACCACCGTGGAGATCCCCAAGAAGATCAGGGAGAAGGCCATGATGACGATGACGAGGATTTTACCTACAAAGGTCATGGTCCCATCCTACCATTCAAAGTAAGACGGCCGGCCGACCACCCTCGCGGCGTCACCGCCACGAGTCAAAGAAGGGATGGGGCTTGGACCGTGTCTGTCCCGGAGATGAGGCGGGTTTGCCTTGGTCGTGCTCCCCGCAAGGTCGACTATCCTTGATCAACTGTAACGCTGCGTGCCCGCGAGCGGCAAGCCAATTCCACATCGGAACATGGAAGACTCCGGCGCGAAAGATTCCTTTCCACGTCAATCGTGGCTCGGGCTTGCCCAAATTTACCCCACGCCCGGGGCAATGGCAAGCTGCCGAGTTTGCAGATTCTCCGGTCGTCCCTGCTTTTCGAGTTCTTGTACTGTCCTGATCCCGAATTCACTCCCGCCCAAGCCTCACTTGCGAATCGATTGCGCGACCGTTCCTGCTCGGAAACTGCTCCCGATCAAATCTGTTCGAACACCCATTAGAATACATTCGATCAGTGTCCTTCCCAACCCGCACCGTTCAAATCCTGAGGGGCGGGCTTCTCATGCGGGATGGGCTTCGTGGATCGATAGCGTCGGATGGAGAAGAAGAAAACGGGCGTGAGGAAGATGCCGAAGAAAGTGACGCCCAGCATGCCGCAGAACACGGCCAGCCCCAGCGCGTGGCGCATTTCGGCGCCTGCCCCGTAGGCGGCCACCAGGGGCAGGACGCCGAAGATGAATGCGAACGAGGTCATGAGGATCGGCCGCAGCCTGAGCTGACATGCCTGCTGCGTTGCGTCGCGCACGTCCATGCCCTCATCCTGGCGCTGCTTGGCGAACTCCACGATCAGGATCGCATTCTTGCTGGCCAGGCCGACCAGCACGACGAATCCGATCTGGGTGAAGATGTTCACCTCCATCCCCGCCAGGTTGAGTCCGGCCAGCGAACAGAAGAGGCACATCGGCACGACCAGGATGACTGCCAGCGGCAGCGACCAGCTCTCGTACTGCGCGGCCAGGACCAGGAACACGAACGCGACGGCCAGTGCGAAAATGAAGATCGCCGCCTGGCCTGCCTGGTTTTGCATGTAGGCGAGTTCCGTCCAGTCCGTAGCCATCGCCGCCGGGGGCAGCTCCTGGGAGGCGATCTCTTGCATGAGCGCGATTGCCTGCCCGGAGCTCGTTCCCGGCGCGGTGTTGCCGGTGATGGCGGTCGCCGCGTACATGTTGTAACGCATCACCATCACCGGCCCGCTGATACTTCGTAGTTCCAGCAGGGTGCCCAGCCGGATCATCTCTCCCCGGTTGTTGCGGACCTTGAGCTGCCGGATATCGCGCCCGTGTTCCCGGAAGACCTGGTCGGCCTGGATGTTCACCTGCCAGGTCCGCCCGAATTCGTTGAAATTGTTCACATAATACGATCCCAGGTAAACCTGGAGGGTATTGAAGACCTCGCTGACCGGCACTCCCAGAGCCATGCACTTGGTGCGGTTGATATCCAGGTAAAGCCAGGGCGTGTTGGCCCGCGAGCTGTTGAAGAGTCCCTGGAGCCCCGGTGTCTTGTTGCCCCGCGCCACGATCTGATCGCTGACGCGCTGCATGTCTCCCAGGCCGTAATTGCCACGATCCTCGACGATCAGCTTGAAGCCGCCGGTTGCGCCCAGGCCGTCGATCGGCGGGGCCCCGAACGCCGAGACGATCGCATCGCGGACCTCGCGCTGACAGCGTTCTTGAAGGGACTCCGCGATCGCGTCGGCCGTCAGGTTGGGACCGCGCCGCCGGTCAAACTCTTGCAGCAAGATGTACATCGAGCCCAGATTCGGTGCGTTGGCGCCCAGGATCAGCGACTGGCCGGAAACGCCGACCGTGTGCTCGACCCCCGGCGTTTTGCGGGCCAGGGTTTCGATGTGGGCCATCACACTCTCGGTGCGCTCGACCGACGCAGAGTCGGGCAGTTGCACGTTCAGTATGAGGTAGCCCTTATCTTGCTGGGGGATGAAGCCCGTGGGTGTACGGATGAATTGCCAGTAGGTCAGCACCAGCAGGCCGCCGTACACAATCAAGACCACCAGGCTGACGCGTAGCAATCTGCCGACCAGGCGTCCGTAGAACACGGTCATCCGGTCGAAGAGGCGGTTGAAGCCCCGGAAAAGCCAGCCCAGCACGGCATTCACGGGCCCGATGAGGAACCACCCGGCCAGTCCGCCGGCCAGGGCGCCGGGGGTGAAGGCGGCAACCCAGGTGGCCCTGGAGAGCCAGCCGGAAGCCGCGCCGGCAGCCGCCCCGGCCGATGTCTGCACCAGGCCAAGGTGACTGGCCGCCAGGTCTGCCGCCAGGTCTTGCCCCAGCGAGGCGGAGAGGATTCCGCCCAGAACGCCGATGAACCACCAGGGTAAGGCTTCTCGCTTGAGCTCGTGCCCATGCTCTCCTTCTTCGGTTTTGAAGATCAGCACGGCCCGGGACGGAGTCATGGTCAGGGCGTTGACCGCCGAGATGATCGTCGAGACCGCGATGGTCACCGCGAACTGGCGAAAGAACTGACCGCTGATGCCGCCGAGAAAGCAGCAAGGCACGAATACCGAGCTGAGCACGAGGGTGATGGCCAGGATCGGGCCGGTGATTTCACCCATGGCCTTGATCGTGGCGGTGCGCGCGTCCAGTCCCGTGGCGATCAGCCGTTCGATGTTCTCCAGCACCACGATGGCGTCATCGACCACGATGCCGATCGCCAGCACCAGGCCGAACAGCGTCAGGTTGTTCAGGCTGAAGCCCATGGCCGCCATGATCGCGAAGGTGCCGATCAAGGAGACCGGCACGTCGATCATCGGCAGGATCATCGCTTTCCAGTCCTGCAAGAACACGAGCACGACGATCCCGACCAGGATCGTCGCGTCGCGCAGCGTATTGAAGACCTCGTTCACCGACTCGCGGATGAAGGGCGTGGTATCGTAAACGATCCGGTAATCGAGCCCGTCGGGAAAACGCGTCCTCAGCTCCCGCATCTTGGCGTACACGCCGGCGGCGGTGTTCAGTGCATTCGAGCCCGGCAACTGGTAGATCGACACCGCGACCGAAGGTTTACCGTCCAGGGTGCAGGACTGGTCGTACTGTCGCGACCCCAGCTCGACGCGAGCGACGTCGCGCAGGCGAACGATTCCGACGGCCTGCGGCTGGGGCCCCGTCGGGCTGGTCGTGGAAAGCTGCGAGCCCTGGCTTGACTGGCTGCCGGTGTCACCCGCGGGATTCTGGCTGGGCGAGTAATCGCTGCCGGCCTTGAGAATGATGTCGGCAAACTGCTCCGGCTCGGTGAGCCGGCCCAGCGTGTTGATGGTCAGTTGCAATTGCTGGCCCTTGGGAACCGGTTGCTGGCCGACCATCCCCGCCGCGACCTGCACGTTTTGCTGGCTGATGGCATTGACCACGTCCATGGCGCTCAAGTTCTTCGCCGCCAGCTTTTCGGGATCAAGCCAGGCTCGCAGGCTGTAGTCGCGCTGGCCCAGGTAAGTGATGCCGGCGACGCCGTCCAGGCGCCCCAGCTCGTCCTTGATGTAGATCGTCGCGTAATTGCTCAAGAAATTACTGTCGTACCGTCCGTCCGGCGACACCAGGTTCACGATCATCATCGTGTTGGGTGACATCTTCTTGACGGTGATCCCCTCGTTCTGGACCAGGGCCGGGATGACCGGCAGCGCCAGCGACACCCGGTTCTGCACCAGCACCTGGGCCATGTCGGTGTCCATGCCCAGCCTGAAGGTCACCGTCAAGTTGTAAGTGCCGTCGTTGGTGGACGTCGACGACATGTACAACATGTTCTCGACGCCGCTGACCTGCTCCTCGATCGGTGCCGCGACGGTGTTCCGCACCGTCATGGCGTTGGCCCCCGGGTAAACCGCGGTCACCAGCACCGTGGGCGGCGTGACCTCGGGATACTGCGCCACCGGCAGGGTGAACACGGCCACGCCGCCGGCCAGCACGAAGACCAGCGAGAGCACGATGGCGAAGACGGGCCGGTCGATGAAGAAACGCGGAATCATAAATCCTCAGCTCCGCTGGGTGCGCTAGTGTCGTGCAAGGAGGCTTGATCGATCTCGACGTCCGCCCGCCTCGGCATGATCTGGCGATGGACCCCGAGGACCGCAAACCCGCCCAGGGCCCCCGCCATGCCGCCGATCGCCAGCGCCCAGGACTGGCGAGCGACGACCCCGAGCCGCGCCAGCAGGTAGCCGCTTGCCAGCCCCACGAGGCCACCCAAGACCGCCGAACCGATCCAGCGCGTCGACGCGGCCGCGAACAGCCGGGTCTCGCTCAGGCCCTGGATCACGTAGAAGAAAACCGGGGTCAGAAAGATGCCGAAGAGCGTCACGCCGAGCATCCCGCTGAATACCGCGGTCCCCAGCGACCGCCGCATCTCGGCCCCGGCCCCCGAGGCGAAGACGAGCGGTAGAACACCGAAGACGAAAGCGAACGAAGTCATCAGGATGGGCCGCAGCCGCAGCCGCGACGCCTCCTGCGTGACCTCGAAGACCGGCCGGCCCTGCTCGTGCAACTGGCGGGCGTACTCGACGACCAGAATGGCATTCTTGCAGGCCAGCCCGACCAGCACCACCAGCCCGATTTGCACGAAAATGTTCACGTCACGCTGTGAATACAGAACGCCGGCCACCGAGCAAAGCAAGCACAACGGGACCACCAGGATGACCGCCAGGGGCAGAGTCCAGCTCTCGTACAGGGCGGCCAGGGCCATGAACACGCAGAGGATTGACAGCATGAAGACGTAGATCGCGGTGTTGCCCGCGCGGATCTGCATGAACATCAGCTCGGTCCACTCGGTTCTCATGGACAGGGGCAGGGTCTCGGCGGCCAGGTCGTCGATCGCGGCGATGGCCACGCCGGTGCTGACGTCCTGCACGTTGCCGTTGATGGTCGCGGACCGGTAGAGGTTATACCGCGTCACCGAGATCGGGCCGCCGATCTCACGCGGCTGGAGCAGCGTACCCAGCGGAACCATTTGCTGCCACCTGTTCCTGACCTGGAACAGGTTGATGTCCTCGACCCGGTCGCGGAACCGATCATCGGCCTGGATGGTGACCTGCCAGTGCCGGCCGAAAAAATTGAAGCTGTTGACGTAGAGCGAGCCCAAATACATCGACAGCGTCTGATTCAGGTCATCGAAAGAGACGCCCAGGCTCGCGACCTTGGTCCGGTCGATATCCAGCCAGAGCTGCGGAGTGTTGGATCGGAACTGGGTGGCCACGCTGGTGAGCCCGGGCACGGCCTGGAGCTTGCGGACGAGGTTGTCGGTCTGCTGCTGCAAGGCATCCATCCCCATGCTGCCGCGGTCCTCGACGACGATCTTGAACCCGCCGGCGACGCCCAGCCCGGGAATCGGCGATGCGCCGTACACGGTCACCTTGGCCTCCTTGACGCGCCGCGCCCATTCCTTGCGCAATCTCGCCATGATGGCCGTGTCGCGCAGCTCGGGGCTCTGGCGCTTGTCGAAGGTGTCAAGCACAATGAACATGGACGCGAAGTTCGGGCTGTTGGCCTGCATGATGAACGACAAGCCCGAGATCGCGACCGTATGCGCCACGCCCGGCGTTTCGCGCGCGATTGCCACGAGCTGCGCCGCGGCTTCCTGGGTACGCTGGAGCGACGCCGAATCGGGCAACTGGATGTTCACGATCAGCCGGCCCTGGTCCTGTTGCGGTATGAATCCGGTGGGGGCCTTTTGAAAGATCCAGTAGGTCGAGACGAGCAGGCCGCCGTAGACCAGCAGCACGACCAGGCTGAGGTGGAGCAGTTTGCCGACTGCCCAGCCATACACATGGGTCACACCATCGAAGCCCCGGTTGAAGCCGCGGAAGAACCAGCGCAGCACGGCGTTGACGGGCCGGATCAGGAACCGCCCGGCCGCCCCGCCGGCCACCGCGCCGGGAATGAACCAGATGGCCCATCGCAGGTACTCGTTAGCCGGTAAGATCTCCTCCGCCTGCCGCGCGAGGTCGGTGATCTCCAGGAATCGCGGGCTCAGCCAGACGGTGAGCAGGCCGCCCAGCACGCCGAAGGTCCACCATGGCAAAGCCTCGCGCACGTCCTCGTGCTTCTGGCCCTCTCCGGTCTTGAAGATCATGACCGCGCGGGAAGGGGTCATCGTGACGGCATTGATGGCCGAGATGATCGTCGAGACCGCGATGGTCACCGCGAACTGGCGAAAGAACTGGCCGGTGATGCCGCCGATGAATGCGCAGGGCACGAAGACGGCGCTCAGCACCAGGGCCACCGCCACAATGGGCCCGGTCACTTCATCCATCGCCTTGATGGTGGCTGCTCGCACCTCGAGGCCAGTGGCCATCAACCGCTCGATGTTCTCCAGCACCACGATGGCGTCATCGACCACGATGCCGATCGCCAGCACCAGGCCGAACAGGGAGATGTTGTTCAGGCTGAACCCGAGGGCGGCCATGACGGCGAACGTGCCGATCAGCGACACGGGCACATCGATCATCGGCAGGATCATGGCCTTCCAGTCCTGCAAGAACACGAGCACGACGATCCCGACCAGTACCACGGCTTCCAGCAGGGTCTTGAACACGTCCGCGACCGATTCGCGGATGAAAGGCGTGGTGTCGTAGGCGGTGCTGTAGTCCACTCCGTCGGGAAAGCGGGACTTCAGCTCTTTCATCCTGGCCTGCACCCGCTCGGCGACGTCGAGCGCGTTGGTTCCGGGGAGCTGGTAGATGGAAAGGCCGACGGAGGGGTGGCCGTCGAAGGTGCAGGATTGGTTGTAATTCTGGGCGCCCATTTCCACCCGGGCGACATCGCGCAGCCGGACCACGGCGTCCGAAGGGCTGGGTGGGGCGGCGGTCGCCGAGGAGCCGGACAACGTCGTGCTCAGGGCGCTGCCGATCCGCTGGCTGTTCGCGGTTGCGGAGCCCCCCCCACCGCCCGCCGCGCCACCGGATGTCGTGCCTGCCGTGGTCGTGGCTCCTCCGCCGGTCGTGCCTCCTCCCCCGGCCGTGGCTCCTCCGCCGGTCGTGCCTCCTCCCGTGAATCCGACGGTCGTGGGGGCAGTGATCGTGATCGCCGCCGTGCTGGTCGCGGTGCTCGTTGTCCCCGAGCCACCGACGGCTCCAAGTCGTATTGTCGGACCGATCGTCGGCGGGCTGATGGTCCCTGCCGTCGCATTGACGGTCGAGGCCCCCCCGATGGCATCGACCTGCATCTGACCTCCGTCCGCCGCGGAGCCCGCACCGCCGCCTGAGCCTGAGCTCGAAGACGAGCCCGAGCCTGGCTGGCTCGCCTGGGCGGAGCCGCCGTTCACGGAGTCGGCCGATAGACTTGATAGATTCGATGCCGTTGCTGGATCGACCTTGACGATGATGTCGCCGAACTGCTCGGGCTCGGTCAACCGGCCCAGCGTGTCGATCGGCAATTGCGCTGATTGCCCCAGGGGGGCTGGGGGCTGCCCGATCCGTCCGGCGGGTGCATCCAGGTTCTGCTGGCTGATCGCCTGGGCCACGTCCATGGCCGTCATGTTCCGCGACGCCAGCTTCTGGGGGTCGAGCCAGGCACGGATGCTGTAATCGCGCTGGCCCAGGTAATTGATGTCCGACACGCCGTACACCCGCAGCAGCTCGTCCCGCACGTAAATGGTGGCGAAATTGCTCAGATAAATATCGTCGTAGCGATCGTCCGGAGAGAAAAAGTTGACGATCATCAAGATGTCGGGGGTCTTCTTGCGGATCGTGATCCCCTGGTTCTGGACCGCGGTCGGCAGTTGCGGCATGGCCAGCGTCACGCGGTTCTGCACCATCACCAGGTCCGAGTTCAGGTCGGTGCCGATGTCGAAGGTGACCGTCAGCGTGTAGGTGCCATCGTTGCCCATCTGGGAGGACATGTAGAGCATGCCCTCGACACCGTTGACCTGCTGCTCGATCGGCGCGGCCACCGTATCGGCCACCACCGCAGCGCTGGCGCCTGGATAGCTGATCGACACCGACACGCCCGGCGGCGTGATCCGGGGGTACTGGGCGATGGGCAGCGCGAAGAGTGCGATCCCGCCAATCAAGGTGATGACGATGGACAGCACCGCCGCGAAGATCGGTCGATCGATGAAGAATCGTGCGATCATGGCGAGGGCCCGCTCAGCGCTTGGGTTGGTCCTGAGGCGGCGCAGACGGCCGAGCTGGTTGGTCGGCGGCCGGGGCCGGTTGCGCCGGAGCCGGTTGCGCCGGAGCCGGTTGCGCCGGAGCCGGTTGCGCCGGAGCCGGTTGCGCCGGGGTCGCTTGCGTCGGGGCGGGTTGCGCCGTGGCAGCGTCGGCTCCCGTGTCCCGGCCGAGCGACGGCATGGGCCCCTGCTCGGGGCGGATCGTCATGCGGGGCCGGACCTGCTGCAGGCCGCTAACGACGACCCATTCATCGGGCTTCAGCCCCTCGGTGACCACGCGCAGGCCATCGTCCTGGAGCGAGGTCGTGGTGACTCGGCGGTACTGGACCTTGTTCTCCTTGTCAACCACGTAGACGAACTTGATTCCCTGGTCAGAGCTGATGGCCCGGTCGATCACCAGTATGGCGGGATGGGGCTCGCCGATTGGCAGGCGAATCCGCACGAACATCCCGGGCGACAGCAGCCGGGTACCGCCCGGCGGCTTGGGATTGGGAAAGATGCCCCGCACCAGGATGCTTCCGGTGGTCGGATTGAGCTGGTTGTTCACGAAGTTGATGGTTCCCTCGTGAGGAAAGCCGGCCTCGTTCTGCAGGCCCATGAACACGGGAACGCGCAGGCCGTTGGCGCGCCGGGCCCTCATCTTGCCATCGTTGATCGCCTTGCGGACCCGCAGCAGGGTCGGTTCGTCCACGTCGAAGTAGGCATACATCGGGTCGAGTGAGACGACCGTGGTCAGCAGCGTCTGGTCCTGGTTGACCAGGTTGCCCAGGGTCAGGTAATAGCGGCTCACCATGCCGCTGATCGGCGCGACGACGTTGGTGAATTCGTGGTTGAGCCTGTAAACCTCCTTATTTTTCTCATACGCCTTGACCCGCGCATCGGCCTCATCGACCGCGGCCTCATCCTGATCGATCTGCTGCCGGCTGATGGAGTTGGGGGTCATGTGGTTGATCGCCCGGTCCCGCGCCAGGGTCGTCCGGGCCAGCTTGAGCTGGGCCTGGTAGAGGTTGACCTGCCCGATCGCCTGATCGAGCTGGGCCTGGTAGGGTCGTGGATCAATCACGAAGAGCAGATCACCCGCCTTGACTTCCGCGCCCTCCTCGAACGGCATCTTCACCAGGTAGCCCGTGGTTCGTGGGCGGATGTCGACGGACTGAATCGCGTCGGTGCGGCCGGTGAAGTCGACGAAGTCGGTCACCTCGCGGACGACGGGCTTGCTGACCGGGATCGTGACAGCCTCGGCGGGAGCGATCTGCGGAGGCTTCCGCGCGCAGCCAGGCAGCATTGCCATGGCCGCGCAGAGCCAGAACAGGCGCGAGCAAGATGGAGAGGTCATGGCCTGACGGTCTCGTGCGATGTTGCGGGATGCTGCGAACCCAATAGTCGAGAAGCCGACGCGCTCGCTCGAGCAAGCGCTGCATCTCCGATACATTGTGTAAGGGGAATCAGCGACAGTTCAAGTGGAACGGTGCTCATGCCCTCGAACATTGCCGGAAGTTTCTTCTATCCGCAGTTCGCTGACCCCTGGCCAAGAGACCGGACGCTGACTGACCGTGAGATGTAATGGTCCACCGTGAAATGGAGAAACCGGGCTCGGAGGATAGGGGGTACTGGACACTTGATCCGATGGTCGGAATGACCGCTTTATTGTATGCCTGCCTCGGGAATCAGTCTGCGTATGCTGCCCCGAGGGCTGTGACTCTGGTATACTATTCGTCGGACTGGCGTGTTGGCAGCCATCCGTTCCCGATAAAGACAGATCTGGGCGAGAGAGAAACGATGACCATCACAGTCCACGTGCCTGATTCCCTCTTGGAGGACCTCGGCGAGACTCCGGAGGAGCTCCGTCGAGAGATCCTTCGTGTCGCCGCAATCCACTTCTACAGCCGCGGCCTGGTTTCGCAGGGGAGGGGCGCGCAGATCGCCGGTCTGAGTCGCTGGGAGTTCATCCAGGCTCTTGGACGCGCCGAGGTTCCCGCCTGCCAGGTGAGTTCGGAGGAACTGGAGGTGGTGGTGGAGGTGGAGCGTGCCTACGTTGCGCATCGTCAACGCCTCGCCGCTCATCCTTCTGACCAAGGTCGGTCGGATTGACTTGCTGTACCTTACGCGGCCATGAGTGAAACATCTTCGTGTCGCTGGAAAGTCCCTCCCTTCGGCCTCACTGGCCACCGGTCACTGTGGGCGTGGGGCGTGGGTACTACCTCCGTGAACCGTCGGGGGCCGCCTTGGATGCCGCGCGCCGAGGCAGGTGTCCATGGCCTGAACAGATGCCCCGAAAAAGTCCGGAAAAGTCCGAGAAACGCAGAGTACAAACAGCCGACATGCCTCGAGCGAGGACAGGAAGTGCTGGCGGCGCATTGAGTTAGGGATCCATGGCCTGAGAAAGAGCGCCCCAACTCGCCCAGAAAAGTCGGAGAAACGCGGAGTTCACGCAGCCAGAAACGCCCCGAGCGAGGACAGCAAGCGTTGGCGAAGCGTTGAGCTGAGCATCCATAGCCTGAACAGATGGACCATAAATTGTCTAGACTTGTCTAGAAAACGCGGATTTGAAACAGACAAAAAGCCAGGTGCGATGACATAAGTAATTACAGAACCTTGGGTTGTGTATCCGTATACTGAACAGATGATCTGTCTAGTTTGTCTGCCAAAGTCCGAGGAACACGAAGCTCCAGCAGTCGGAAACTGTCCGAGCCCTCCGCCCACCCCTGTCGGGGGCCCGGTAGCCAGGCCGCGGAGATCGGCACTTACCACGTGATCTCCCCCGTTTCGCATTCTCTGGCCACTGACCACTGGCCACTCTTCTTTCGCTCCACGCCAGGACCAGCGGGTTCAGGCCGGGCACAGACCTTCCCCCGCGGGCTACTGCCATCCACCGACATCCGAATTGGGAAAGACCGAACGGAACCCGATCTCGACGAGCGTTCCGTCTCTGTCAGTATGTCACCGGGGGTCGGAAACCGGGACGGGGGGTCGGAAACCGGGTCGCAAATAGTTTGCTCGGGCGCCTGAGCAGCGGATTGCTGTCAATACTAATCGCGTCCCAGTTTCCGTCCCGCGGGCCGGGCCGGGCCCGATAAGGGGCGACCGATAAGGGGCCGGGGCGACCGATAATAGGACGGGAGTCGTTTCCTAGTCTATCGGAGAGCTGTCGCATCGGCTCCTTCTGGTTCTTGATCGATCCTCCGTCAGATCAAGATCAGTGTCATCGCATCTGAACGTCTTCCGGTAAGCCCAAGTCGCGCAACGCAGCCTTGGCGGCCTCCACCTTCGTTTCGATGGCCGAGTCACCTGGAGGGACCTCGAATTGGACCTGCAACTTCAACCTTGGGGTGGTCGAGACCAGCGGTGAGAGTACCTTCGTGTAGAAGTTCATCCACTTCTGGGGTGGAACCGTGCCTTGCCAAGCGCATCCCTTTCCAGGTACTCGCGAGGGTTGCGGTTCTGTCTGGACATTGATCGTGGCGGTTCCCACGAAGGAATCTGACCGAGCCTCGACGCGGAAATTCCCGAGCTGATCGGCCGAGAATCGTCCCTCCTGGTCGATCGTTCCCCCGGTGGCTGACCAGGTCACAGGTGTGCTTTCGAAGAGGCTACCGTGCTGGTCGTAACCAATCGCGGAGAACTTGACCGAATCACCCGGTTTGATGGTGGTACTGGCTGGCCTGAGCTCGATTCGGGTCAATCGCCGGGGTTCCTTGTGTTCGCTGGCGTCTTTGGCCCGCAGCAGGACAAACTCGTCCGAGATCTCGATGTCGCCCTCATCGACTCCGGAGCTTGGCTCGAAGATGAACGGCTCGTAACTGCCGCTCGCGGTCTTGCCCGCGTACGCAATCAGCTTCTGATTGACCCCATCGGCGATCGTCTTCTTGATGGCGTCCGGCTTCAATAATCGGGGCAAGGCGGGCGAGGAAAAGAAGGCATCGCGGGCGGCCTTGGTCGTCCACTCCTTGAGCGCAGGGGGCCAGTACTTGATCAGCTTGCTGGGGCCGACGGCCTGGGTGATCTCGTCCTGGGAGGTGAGGCGGTTGATAATCAGCTCTGTCAGCGAGCCTGCTGCGCTGGAGTGGATCAGACCCAGGTCGATCCCCTGGAGTGTGTTGTCCTTGACCAGTCGCTCGACGTTCTTGTAGGTCCGCCAAACCACTTCCCTCAGTTCCCGACCAGCCTTTTTTGTGTCGATTTCAAGCTGCTTTCGCTGTGTTTCATCGAGCCGCTTGGAGGTCTCGATGTCCCCGCTGATGTCCTCATAAGCGAGCAGTCTTCTCGCCTCGTCCCGGAGTGCTTCGCTGGCCTCAGGGACGACGAAGATCAAGGCGCTTTTGAAGGTTCGCCCGGATTGACCATACTCGCGAACGATCTGGTCCATCAGCTTGGCTGTGGCAGAGTCGCCGTGGACCTGGTCGGGGGCCATGATCACAAGCCTCAAGGCGGCGTGATCGGCAACCTGGCCCGTCTTGTCGGGGAAGTAGACGCGATCCAAGGGTGGACCGGCCTTGAAGACCTCCTGGACGACCTGCTGGACCCTCTCATCGATGGCTGACTTCGCGATGGTTGCCCGCCGATCGGTCAACAACTTGTTCAAGTTGGGAGTCAGGCTGAACCAATAGCGGTTGTTGACGCTTTTCAGGTAGTAACAGCTTCCGCTCAGGCCATCGATAACGGCCTCGACGTTGGCGATGTCCAGTTCAGGCTCAGCCACGGCCAGGCGGATCTCGGGCAAGGTCGCCTCGGCGCGGGTTGTTCCTCCGTTCGACTCGAAGAGAACCACGGTCGCCACCTTCTGGTGCAGCCGTTGCTTCTTGATCCCGTTTGCGGCTTCACGGTCGAGCCTGAGGGCGTGGGCTTCTTTCTTGCCGGCAATGTCGGTCGTGACCGGGCCTTCCAGGTCGTTGTTGCCGAGCTGCTCGAACATCGCGGCCCGGAAATAAGGGTCTTCAATCGGCGCGGTACCCAGGCCAATCAGGGGATCAGCGTGTGCCCCTTTGAAGCCCTGGGAATAAGCCTGCGACACCCAGAGTGCCAGAAGGCGGAGCACGCCGCGCGTTTTCTGGAAGCGAGGCAAGCTTTGCCATTTCCGCTCGAAGACCGACAGCAGAGCGGGGTGGAACGGATAGGAGGCCAGGAACCGATCGTGAGCCGAATCGACGTC
>JBEKTN010000079.1:0-24971 GCA_049516015.1 Isosphaeraceae bacterium
AGTAACTGGGCGTTTCTCTGGATTTCGACGGCTCGTTATTCAAAATGATCGATGCGTTCTAACGTACTCAGATTTAATGCTTTACGGCGTTCTTTGTGGTGGACCCGGCGCTGTAGAACTAACCAAGGGATATCTTCGCCGACGGATCGCGTCTCAGGCAGGCCCTCCCCGTGACTCCAGTTCTGAACGGAGCCCTCTCGTGGATGCTTTGCTTGAGAAGCTCGATACAAAGCTAAGGGAGTGGGGGCCCGAAATCGCCGAGCAGGTGCGTCGACAGATCGCCGAGATGATCGACCTCGCCGACCGAGATCTGCTCGACCTGGTTCGCTCCCGCTCAGTGGAACAAGAGGTCGTGGATCTGATCGATGAACCCGCGCCCCGGTGACGTCTGGTTGGCCGATCTCGGTTGGGCGGCGAAGTTCCGCTTATCCAGTATGTCGATTTCTGCAAGCGCAGGCTACCCGACCGTGAGACCCCAGTGCGAGACGAGCCTACTTCCTGGCGTCGATGCTCTCCATGTCCCGGACGGTGATCAGGCGGGTGCCGAGGTCTTCGCTGAAGTGGGTTTGGCCGCGGACGCCGATGCGGCGGGCGAGGAAGGGCTCGGGGTCGAGGCCGGGAGGGATGTCGAGATAGGCGATCGTCGAGCCCCGGCCGCCAATCAGGGCGAAGACCTTGTGGCCGTCGACCTTGCGGGCTGAAGGCTGAATGAAACCGACGGCGTCGTAGCTGCGGGCGCGGGTCCGCTCCAGCCGCGCGAGGTCTTTGCGCACCGCGGCCACCTCGCTGTCCCTGCGATGGCTCTTCGCCAGGATTGATTCGATGGTCCGCGCGGCCCTTGCCGCCTGCTCGTGCTGGGTGAGCCGGTTCAGGCGCGTCCGCAAGGCCTCTTCCAGCTCAAGTTGATCGCTGGCCCGTTTGAGCAAGTTTTGATAACCAGCGCGGACCGTTTCGAACCGCCACTGCTCGATCGGCTGGCTGGCGATGATCACCTGGTAGATCCCGTCGATCCGCTGCAGCTCAGCGGAGGTCCCCGGGGGCCAGGATGAGGGCGCTCTTGGCGGGTTGGATCGCTGTTTGGCCGCCTGATTGGGCGGCATCGGCTCCTCGTACGATGCGCGGACCTCGGCGGCTGGCGGAACTGGCGGGGTCGGTGTCAACCAGCGGACCCCCTCAGCGCGAACGTAGGAGACCTGGTCCGCCGGAGGCACGATCGCCAACCAGCGCGACTTTTCCGGTCCCTGGCCCAAGCTCAGGGGAGGGCGGTCAACGAGCTGCACCATCGTTCCTCTTGGCAAGCTTCCCCGCGGTGGACCGGGGAGCCTGGCCTGTGGATGCCCCGACCGGATCGACGCCTGCGGGCGGTTGACCCAGGCCAGCGACCCGCGGTCGTGTTCGACCTCCTCCTCGTCAATCTCCAGGCTGGATTGCTCGATCCAGCAGATCGCCGTGGGCAAAGGCTCGATGGCCAGCCAGCCGGTGCCGGCAGAGCGATCGGCGCGAATGCGGAGCCGATCGCCGCGGCGAACGCGACCTGTGATGAAACCTGCGTCATCGGGCCGGTCGAAAACATCGAGGCGCTCGGTCTGGACCTCCGCCTCGATGGAGGGGGCAGTCTCGACAGCAGAATGCCCGAGCGCGGGAACCTGACTCTGGCTGGCACCGCGAACGTCCGGGCGAGCCATTGCCGGTGGGTCGCCCGGTTCCCCGTCCGGGGAGAGGATCGTCAGCCCGGCGATCTGGATCACCGCAAGAAATATCACCAACGGCATTTCCTCATCATTGACAGGAATCCAGCAGGAACGAGGCCGATCGGCGGCCAGAGAGGCGCAACTTGTCGGAGAGTTGGCTTCAGATGGACCGAGCGGAATTTCTTGTCTTCCAGGCTCGCGCGCCAAGATGTTGCAAGAGGGTGAAGATCAAGGGGTTGATACTCCAGGTCAAGAACCACGTCAAGGTCAATGGAATCTCTCGAATTGTGGTGACAAACCTTTGTTGCATAGACACTTCCGCCAAGAAGGCCAGCACAGGCTGATCCCCGATGGACCAGCATTGATTGCGGGCAGGACTCTTTTTTTTTTCGGCGAGGGCCAGTACAATCGCCGCTTTGCCCACCAGGCCAGGAAGCGAGTCAGACCCACCCGGTGCATTCATGCCGGTTGCGAGGCCTGCTGGGCTCGGGGCGATGGGATTGTCCTGATCGGAAGAGTTTTGGTCCTCGCGAGGAGCGTTGGCGGATGTATGCAATTATTGAAGACGGCAGCCACCAGTTCAGAGTCAGCGAAGGGGACCATGTTCGGGTCGACCGGCGGGACGGGGAAGCAGGTGATGAAGTTGTCTTTCCCAAGGTTTTGTTAATTGCCGGCACTCCTGCCGGTCCGACCATCGGGACCCCCCAGATCGATGGCGCCCAGGTGGTTGGGATCGTTGTGGACCAGTTCCGCACCAAGAAGATTATCATTCAGAAATTGCGTCGGCGCAAGAACATGCGGCGACGACGGGGCCACCGTCAGCCCTACACCACGGTCCGGATCACCAGCTTGGTCCAGGCCCACTGACCCTCCTTTTCAAAAGGTGGGGTTTGCCAGATCGCACGAACCGCTTTAACTTGCCGCCGTTTCGGGCAAAAAAGCGGTTTTTTTCTTCCAATCAGGTGGCCAATGCTTACCATGATGGGGCGGGACGACCGTTGCGGCTGGCTCGGCGACCGATACAGGGGCGAGTCAAACTGTCCGTGCGAACCTGGCGTCGTTTTACCAGGTGAATTGCGGAGTTCTGGCTCCGAGGAACACGAACCCTGTCTGTTGCCGGCCGGCGTTAGCTGGAAACTCGGAATTCCGCGTTTCTCGTCCGGCAAGAGAAGCAACGCGCGCGATCGATCGAGTCGCCTTGCGGCAAACTCTTCGAAACGACGGTAAGAGCAGTGTGGCAGCAGCTTGAGCCGGCATCGCGTTTGCTGAGTGCATTTCATGTGTCGATGGATCGCGACCACTGATGCTCGGGGAATCGCTCGCAGAGCGAGAGCAATCCAGGCTTTTCGATTTCATGACACCGGCGCAGGATGCCGACTGTTACTAGACGGAAATGCACATCTGGACTTTTGGACACAAACAGGGTACACTCGCGACTGGTCTGCTTTGGAGGACTGGCACGGGTTATCGTCTCAGTCTCAGATGGAGTGGAGCACATGGCAACAGTAGGCGAACGGGCAGGATTGGTGACCGCCGCGGGACAGGTGGGGACCGAGACGGAGGGTTCCAAGGAGCGCGGGCGAAAACGAACGGGCATGGAGGTTCCCCGGGTTTTCAGCACCGAGGGGGTCAGCCCGTTTGCCCGGATCGAGTGGGAATTCCGGACCGCGGAAATCAAGGACGAGCATGGGCGGGCGATCTTCCAGCAGAATGATTGCGAGATTCCCCGCGGCTGGAGCCAGCTTGCCACCAACGTGGTCGCCAGCAAGTACTTCTACGGCGACGTGGCCAGCGGCAACGGCTGTCCTTCGGAGGGGAAGCGCGAGTACTCGGTTCGCCAGCTCATCGACCGCGTGACGCGGACGATCGCCGACTGGGGGCGAGGCGATGGCTACTTCGCCACCGCCGAGGATGGCGAGCGGTTCTACGATGAGCTGACGGCGCTGTGCGTGGACCAGTACGGCTCGTTCAATTCTCCGGTCTGGTTCAACGTCGGGCTGTATCACCGCTACGGGATCGCCGGGCCAGCCAACAACTGGCGGTGGGACGAAGAGACCCGCACCGTCGTCCGGGCCACCAGCGCCTACCAGACGCCTCAGGCGTCGGCCTGTTTCATCCAAAGCGTCAACGACGACATGGAAAGCATCATGCGGCTGGCCCACAGCGAGGCCATGCTGTTCAAGTTCGGCTCGGGGACGGGCACGGATCTGTCGACCCTCCGCTCCAGCCAGGAGAAGCTCTCAGGCGGGGGCAAACCCTCCGGCCCGGTCAGCTTCATGCGGGTTTACGACGCGATCGCCAGCGTCGTCAAGTCCGGCGGCAAGACCCGCCGCGCCGCCAAGATGCAGACCCTCAAATGCTGGCACCCCGACATCCTCGAATTCATCGAGTGCAAGACCAAGGAGGAAGCCAAGGCCCAGGCCTTGATCCGCGAGGGCTACGAGGCCAACTTCAACGGCGAAGCCTACAGCTCCGTGATGTTCCAGAACGCCAATCTCTCGGTCCGCTGCAGCGACGCCTTCCTGCGATCGGCCGAGAACGACCAGGAATGGACGACCCGAGCGGTCACGACTGGCCGTCCCATGCAGACCTACAAGGCCAAGATGCTGCTCGACAAGATCGCCCTGGGGACCTGGCTGTGCGGCGATCCCGGCGTCCAGTACGAGGACACGATCCAGCGCTGGCACACCTGCCCCAACACCGCGCCGATCAACTCTTCAAACCCGTGCAGCGAGTACATGTTCATCGACGATTCGGCCTGCAACCTCGCTTCGCTGAACCTGATGAAGTTCTGCCGCGAGGACGGCAGCTTCGACGGCGAACGATTCCGGGCGGCAGTGCGAATCTTCATCACGGCCCAGGAGATTCTGGTTGACCACGCCAGTTACCCGACCGAGAAGATCGCGCAGAACAGCCATCGGTTCCGGCCGCTCGGGCTGGGCTTTGCCAATCTCGGCAGTCTGCTGATGGGCAGCGGTCTGCCGTATGACTCGGACGCGGGCCGGTCTCTGGCCGCGGCGATCACGGCGATCATGCACGGTCAGTGCTACCTGACCAGCGCCGAGCACGCGGCGCACGTCGGCCCGTTTGACGGGTTCGCGCTGAACCGCGAGCCAATGCTCAAGGTCATGGAGATGCACCGGGCCGCTGCCCTTGCGATCGACTCCTCGGCCCCGGCCGACCTGCGGGCCGCGGCCAGCGCGGTCTGGGCCGAGTGCCTCGATCACGGCCGCAAGCACGGTTATCGCAACAGCCAGGTGACCGTGCTGGCCCCGACCGGCACGATCGCCTTCATGATGGACTGCGACACGACCGGCATCGAGCCGGACATCGCCCTGGTCAAATACAAGCAACTGGCCGGCGGCGGCATGCTCAAAATCGTCAACCGGACCGTTCCCATGGCCCTGCAGAAGCTGGGCTATGACGAGCCCACGATCCGGGGCATCCTCGACCACATCGACGAGCACGACACGATCGAACAGTCGCCGGGGCTGCAAGTCGAGCACCTGCCGGTTTTCGACTGCGCCTTCGCTCCACCGCAAGGAGGCCGCAGCATCCACTTCCGCGGCCACCTCAAGATGATGGCCGCCGTGCAGCCCTTCCTCTCCGGCGCGATCTCCAAGACCTGCAACGTGCCCCATGAGGCCACCGTTGAAGACATCCGCGGCGCCTACCTGGAAGGCTGGAAGCTGGGCCTCAAGGCTCTGGCCATTTACCGCGACCGCTCGAAGGGAAGCCAGCCCGTCTCCACCAAGGATGAGTCCAAGGAGAAGGAGACCCCGGTGGCTGTGGCCGAGCCAGCGCCGCCAGCGCCTCAGATCATCTACCAGCCCCGGCGCGAGCGGCTGCCGCACACGCGCAAGAGCGTGACCCACAAGTTCGACATCCATGGTCACGAGGGATACATCAACGTCGGCTTCTATCCCGACGGCCGGCCTGGCGAGCTGTTCATCACCATGGCCAAGGAGGGCTCGACGATCGGCGGCCTGATGGACGTGCTGGGGACGGCCATCTCGATCGGCTTGCAGTACGGCGTGCCGCTGGAGGTGTTCGTCAACAAGTTCGCCCATAGCCGGTTCGAGCCTGCCGGGTTCACCCAGAACCCGGACATCCCGATCGCCAAGAGCATCGCCGACTACATCTTCCGCTGGATGGGCATGGAGTTCATCCCCGGCTACCGCGAGGCCAACGCTCCCAGGCGACCCGGGGCCGACGAGCCTGAACCGGCGCCGGCCGTCACTCCCATGCTCAAGGTCAACGGATTGCGCTCGGCCACCATCGCCGACCTCGAGCACGCCGAGGCCGTCATGGGTGCCAAGGCCTACCAGCAGGCTGCCGCGCGGCCGCCGGTGACGGAAACTCCCCTCGCCGACGGTCTGAGCGAGCAGGACCGCCAGTTCGCCCACTTCCAGAGCGACGCGCCCGCCTGCGACAACTGCGGCGCTCTCACCGTCCGTTGCGGCACCTGCTACCGCTGCTTCAACTGCGGCAACAGCATGGGCTGCTCGTGAAAACTCAAGCCGGGCCTTTTTCCAGGCAACCGTTCTCGGCCCGTGTCATTGGGCAAGCATGGCAAATGGCAGATGGCAGATGGCAGATGGCAGATGACACATGACAGAGGATCCTTGCTCCACCGCCATCTGCCATCTGCCGTGCTGCCTTCATCAAGCTCCCTGGATCATGGCCTCCAGTTGTTTCGCGCTGAGGTACAGCCGGTACGGCGAACCGGGAAGAGCCTGGGAATCCCATTTCTGGTAGAACGACCTCGACTCGTCATTGATGCAGTCGAGGATCACCGCGATGAACGCGAACGTCTTGCCGGCTTCATGACAGTCGAGCAAGGATTGAGCGAGCAGAAGCCGCCCCAATCCCTGGCCTTGATAGGCCTTGCTGACTCCTAGCCAGGCAAGAATCGCCACAGGCAGCGTTCGGCGTGGAAGGTGCCGAGCCAGATCCGTCGGCAAGTCGCTGAAATCGACCTGGCCCGTGGCGAGTGTAAAAAAACCAGCGATCCCTCCTGTCTGATCGATGAGCGCTTTCGTCACGGAGAGGTGTTTCTCTTGATGCTGGAGCGCCCGGGTCGCGAGCCAGTCGTCGACTGCTTGCACACCAGATCGAAACGCCCGTCGAGGATGTGCACGGCACCATGCCTCGAGCCGGAAGCCTGCTGGAAATCGAACTCCGCTCACACCTCGCCTCGCATGATCGCTCCCAGTTGTCGCTGGGCCTCGGTCAGTCGAGTCGGCCGGTTCAGGGCGTTCCAGAAGGCAACCTGTTCTTCGGCACTCAGAGCGATGACCTGCTCGCCGGCCGCCTCCACTTCGCGCCGCGCCTGGGCTACCGTCACCACGCGCACATAATCACTGACGCTGATCCGCCGCAGGTCCGCTGCCCGGGTGAGGTATTCTTTGCTCTCCTCATCGAGGCGAACCATCAGAGAACGCGTTGATGGTGGCTTTTTCGGCGAATGAGACGGGCGTCTCGCAGCCATGGATGTCTCCTTCTTGACCCCATTGTATAGCGATTTGCAATACAGTCAATCTCTTGCAAAGAGACGATTTGCTCCCCGGATGACGCCGAGCCCATCATGGGCAGTGTTGGTTCCTCACCCTGTAGTTTCCTCTGGACAGGACGATTGCTGCAACTTTGCCGGAGTCCGAGCGCGACATCGATCACGCCGGGTTCATCACCGGCCTCGATCACGCGAGCTTCGAGCGAGGCGAGGCGATCTATAACCGTGTCTGCATCAACTGCCACGGGACGAGGGACCGGCTTGGGTCGCTGCCGACCTCGCTCCGCTTTGCCACGGGCGTCTTCAAGAACGGCGCAGACCCGTTCAGCATGTACCGCACGCTGACCCTCGGTTTCGGCCAGATGACCTCGCAAAGCTGGATGGTGCCGGAGCAGAAGTACGATGTGATCCACTACATCCGGGAGGCTTACCTGCGGCCGCATAATCCCGGCCAGTATGGACGCGTCGATCCCGCATACCTAAGCGGCTGCCCAGAGGAAAGAGCCGCGGTGCCGAGCCGGTCGAGATCCAGCCCATGGTGCTGCGCTTTACCGCGGCACTTGATCCCCAAGCAACGATCGATGTGTCCCGCTACAGTGCCCGAATCTGGTCGATCAAGCGGACCAGCGACTACGGCTCGGACCACTATGACGAACGATCGCTCAAGATCACGGCCGCCAGCCTCTCGGCCGACGGGCACACCGTCTTTCTCAAGATCCCCGGCATCCGGCCGACCCGGTGCATGGAAATCACTTACCGCATCCGCGGCAGGGGGGGCGAGACGGTGGACGGGGTGATTCACAACACGATTCACAAGCTCGGCGATGCCGAGGCGAACGCTGAAAACCCCCCATCGATCCCAGGGTCCGCGACCCGCTGAGCAGGGTCGATGAGATGCCCGTCACCATGTCTGGATCGCCAGGTAGGCTTCGATCCGAGCGCTCGTCCGGAATTCGCCGTCCGGATCACCGTGCCCCTACCGCCCGGGCTTCGTGCCTCCACATAATACGGGACTGTTGACCCGATAATTGTGTCAAGCATGGCAAATGGCAGATGACAAATGACAGACGGGCAAAGCACCTCGAGCCATCTGCCATTCGCCATCTGCCATTCGCCATCTGCCATTTGTCATCTGCCATCAGCAGCCTTGAAGAGACCCCGAATCATGCGACCTTCCCTGATGCTCTCCGCGATGTTCATCTCGCTTGCCTTCGCACTCACGGCGGCCGCGGCCGAGCCAACCCTCACGCTGGATGTCTGGCCCGGCAAGGCACCGGGAGAGACCGGTTCCATCGGTCCCGAGAAAGTCCTCGACCAGAAACCCGGTGACAAGCTGGCTGAGCGCCTGGGCGGCGACTCACTTCGACGAGCGCGCCTATCCGCCGATCGATGACGTGGACAAGTTGAGCTGCCGTCCTGATTTCGCCGTGCTGGTTTACCCGGGAGGCATGGACAGGAAGGGCGATGCATCGAGCCCGATCGCCCACGTATCATCGACCACCCCGCCCATGTTCCTGGCGCAAGCCGGTGATGACCCTGTGGATTGCAGGAACAGCGTGGAGATGTTCCTGGCCTTGAAGAACGCCAAGGTCCCAGCGGTACTGCACATCTACGCTTCCGGCGGCCACGGCTTTGGCCTCCGCCCCAGCGCCCATCCCTGTTGCACCTGGACGCAGCGCTGCGAGGAGTGGTTGCGTGATCGGCAGATTCTCACGCCGGCGCCACCGAAATGAGCGGCCGCGTCTTCTGTTCGCCGCCTGGATTGCCGGTTCAGGAGTGAGAACGAAACGGGCGGATCGAGGTGCCGCGGCACCTCGATCCGCCCGCCAAGACGATGGCTGGACGATGGCTGGTGGTCTGTCACGACTTGGTGAACGTTATCCCGGGTGCCTTCTGGCCGCCGGTGGGTGTGAAGACGAACTTGGTGCCGCCCTCTTCGGCGATCCTACCAACCAGGGGTGGCCCATTTTCCTGAAGCAGCGCGAGGGTGTTGTCCTTGTAGCCTGCCTGACCGGTCAGCGTCTGCTTCTGGCCCTTGCTGTCCACTTCCCAGGCGAACTGGCCATCGGCCTGGAGAGTCAGTGCGATCGACAGGTCCGCGGAGGGCTGAGCCTTCCAGGTACCCACGAGGCTGGCCGGAGGAGGTGGAGGAGGCTCGGGCTGCGGAGGTTGCTCTGCCGGCGGAGGCTGTGCCGGGGATGCGCCTGCCGGCTGTGCCGGTGCCGCAGGGGCGCCGGCGGGCTGCCCCGCGGCCGCGACATTCACCTGGGCAGGCTGCCCTGCCGGTTGTTCGGACACCTTCCTCAGAGCCTTGACAAACGAGGCCGAGAGCTGGTCGGTAGGCTGCAGCTTCGCGACCTTCTCGAACTGGCTGGCCGCCGCTTCCTGGTGCCCCTGGACCAGGTAATGGTAGCCGAGCAGGAACTGCGTCGAGGGCGAGTTCGGGTTCGTCCGCACCGAGGCTTCGAGGGCGCGAAGCTGGTTGGTATAGGTGTCCACGTCCGGGTAAAGGCCGACCAGGGTGGACCAGTTCCAGCCAGGTCCGGCCGAGAGCACGGCGTAATCAACAGCCGCCGCCTCGTCGAAACGCTTCAACGCGAACAGACAGAGCGCCCGGAATTCGTGCACGACCGGGACATTGGGCGTGTCCTTGAGAACCTGGTCGGTCAGGTCGAGAGCACGCTGAAAGTCGCCCGCCTTGAAGGCGTCGCGCGCGGCCGAGAACACCTGCTCGGTGCTGGACTCCGTCGCGGGATTGGGAGCCTCCGCCGTGACGTTGATCGGCTGTGAGTAGTCGTACACAACGGTGGTCTGCGCGGGCTGTGCCGCTACGAGGGTGGCGTAGTAGGGATTGGTGTATCCGCTGTACAGCCAGTTGCTGGCCATCGAGCCCAGTCCCCAGCCGGTGTAGTTGCTCGCACCCCAGGTCGGGAAGTAATCATAGACTCCGTAGCCTGAGTAGTAAGAGGGATACCCGGAGCCGTAGCCGCCGTAACCGTAGCCGCCGTAACCCAGCACCGAGCCGAGAGCGCCCATGCCGAAGGAGGTGAGAGCTCCCGTGCCGAACCCGGCCCAGAAGCCATTGCCTCCCCAGCCGCCACGGTACCAGTTCCCGTAGTAGCGCGAGCCATATCCGCCGCCCCAGCCACCGCCATATCCACCGCCATATCCACCGCCGCCATAGTTGATGTTGTTGATGACAGCGCCGTTGTAACCGGAAGAGTAGCCGCCACCGCGGCCTCCCCATCCGCCGCCCCAACCACCATTGTTATTGATGACGGTGTTGCCGGAGCCGATGGTGTTGCCGCCGCCAATATTACCGCCGCCGATTCCCCAGTTGCCGCTGCCATTTCCGTTGCCGATGCCCCAATTGTTGCCGTTGCCAAACCCCGGCCTGTTGTTACCCCAGCCGGGCCTGTTGTTGCCCCAATTGTTGCCGTTACCGTTGCCCAAACCGGGCCTGTTATTGCCCCAGCCGGGCCTGTTATTGCCCCAGCCGGATTCATTACCACCGCCCAGCCCAGGTCGATTTCCCCCGCCAAGTCCGGGCCGATTACCAGCGCCAAGTCCGGGCCGATTGTCGCCGATCGGGCCCGGAAGCGGGGTAGGTCGGTTTCCACCGAGCCCCGGTCGATTACCGCCGATGCCACCGGGAAGGGTGGAGGGCCGCGTCATGTTCCCCACATTGGGCCGGTTCTGAGGCAAATTGGGCTGCGTCAAGTTTCCCACATTGGGCCGGTTCTGGGCCATGTTTCCCATGTTGGGGCGATTTTGGGGCATGCTTGGCCGGTTCATGGGCATGGACGGCCGCGCCATGGCGGGCCGGTTCTGGGGCGTCGCGGGTCTGGTCATGCCGCCGCCCGCGGGTCGTGCCATGCCGCCGCCCGCGGGTCGTGCCATGCCGCCGCCCCCAGGACGTGCGCCGCCCCTGCCGCGCTGGGCGTGGGCCGGTTCCGCGGCACTCAAGAGAGTGAGTAACCCCATGAGGGGGATGAGTTGTCGTCGCCTGAACATGAATATCCTCGAACGCTGAATTGAGGCCGGAGAGGGCGAAGGAGCCGTGTGTATCAAGAATCAAACCCGCGCGGAGAATCTTCCGCGGAGGTATTACTTCGGGGCTTCCACCGCGGCGGCCGGCCTGGGAGCGGCTACGCCGGGCTGGGGTGCCTTGCGAACCATCACGACGTCGATGATGTCCGGGGCGATCTGGCCGCCGATGATGCGGTCGATCGAGTTGGTCTTGACCGAATCCTTGTTCAGGATCGTATGAACCTGGGTGGCCGAAGTTGGCCGGCCGTCCCGTAGCACACCCTGCGCCTTTACGACCCACTCGTTCTCGTTGGTGCGAGTCCAGAGGGCCTCGCCATGGCCGCCCTCCGAGTCGAAAGTCCAGGACTTGATCTGGCCTGACTGGGGGTCCCAGCCGATGAACATCGTGCCGGACGAAGGCTTTTCACCCTGGACCTGGGCGTTGTAGGTCCGGACAAGGTAGCTGTTGTTGTCGGCCCAGCGGACATCGGCCTCGACCTTGTTGTTGCCGCTATCATCAACCCAGTGGCCGACCATCCACTCCAGCTCTCGGAGCCGCTCATAGGGGGCGACATCCTCGGCCGGGGCCGTGAATTCTCGGATCTCGGCCGTTTGCCACTTGCCGTCCTTGCGGACCAGGAGCGAGCTGAAGCGCGTGAACTCCGAAGCATCGCCCTTGGCCGAGGAAAGCCGCGACTGTCCTTCCACCCGTGCCACGTCGGGCGTGATGAACCGGACTTCCGCGACCTCCGATTCGAGCTTCAATCCAGGGTTCTCCTGGAAGGCTCCCGCATACATCTCGGCGACGGCCGCCTTGCCGCGGGTCTCGCTTCCTTCGGGATCGGTCACCACCACATCGTCGGTAAAGAAATCGGCAAGCGCCTTGGCGTCCGCGGTGCCGTAAGCCTTCGCGAACGCGCCGACCGTGTCCGCGACGGCCTTCTGTTCGGGCGTGAAGGTCGGGGCTGCTGCCGGCTGCGCAGCCGCGGGCTGTGCAGGCGCGACGGCTGGTGCAGGTGCGGCGGGGGCCTGCCGTGGTGCCGCTGGTTGTGCCTGAGCCTGGATGGGACCCGGCTCACGGGGGTTGGATGAAGCCACGACAAGGCCGGTGCCGGCCAGTGCCAAGGCTCCGATCAAAACAGGGGTCGCTCTCATGGGGCCGCCTCGCTCACGTTGAGGACCGCACCTCGTTTCGCAACGATCAGTGCACGATAGATTTCGAGCAGGGAAAGGCTGATTTTCTTGAGCCGGGACTTCTGCCGTCAAGAGCCGTCTCGCGCCGAATTGCACGGGTTCGATGTTCGGTCGGTACTGGCGGAGTCACCCTTTCAACCGAAATAGGCGTTCGCCCCGGGCCACGGCACGCTCGAGCCCCCAGTGACTGGCCAATGCTCACGGCCTTTTCATGCTCTCCGCGCCACGTTCAGCCAGGTGTGGACGTGCGGGGAGCCGCGGAAGTACCAGGAGAAGGCGGGACCTTCGAGCTTCCAGATGTCCTAGACGTCGTCGTTGCCGATATCGCCTTCCTTAAGGCCAGGAACCGCATCGTGACCCTGCCCGTCGACGGCCGCTACGTGGTCGAGACGACGCTCGAGGTTCTCGCTACGGCTGACGCCGTCGCCGCGGTCGAGTCCGAGATCGAAATCTTGCAGTCTCAGGGCCAACCGACCGTCAACCCCGGGCCGAGAGAGCCGTTCGCTGCGGAGGGATGAAGCCTTGCGGAAAGTGAGCCGAGCTCTTTCGTTTCTCCAGGCTCCACCCGCTCTGCATTGGGATGCATTGCGTGCTCCAACCGCGATACTGTAGCATGCGGGAGTGGGCCGACCCGCGATGAGGAGAGCGATTATCGATGCGGACTCCTGTGTTGATCGAGAGTCTTTCCGGAAATGGATTCCGGGCGAGGGGTGGGGAACCGCTCGCCCTCAGCGCAGAGGGGACGACGCGCGACGAAGCCATCGCTCGGCTGAAGAGCCTGATCGCGGATCGTCTCGCCGTCGGAGCCGAGTTGATCAGCCTGGACGTGGAAACCATGGGACATCCGCTTGCCCCCGTGCCGGGGTGGTCCGAAGGCGACCCACTCCTGGACGAGTGGCAAGAGGCCATCGAGACGTATCGACGCCGTGTCGAGAATGATCCAGACCGGTGATGTGCCTTTATGTTCTTGATACGGACACTCTGACTCTGGCCGAGCGCGGGCATCCCGATGTCTGTCGGCGTATCCACTGGATGGCTCCGCCTGGTATGCCCCCCTCATCGGGCAGACCGCGAACGCCTGACGCGGGTATCATTCCGGGAGACGAACATGCGGAGCCAGTAGCGCAGGTGAGCGGGGGGAAGGCCCGACGCTCAAGCTCTCACGTTCGAGGGGGGAACACGCCTTCAAGGATCAGCTCACGACGGAGCGCGATCGCCAGGGAGTCGTTGATCGCCAGTACCCGAATCGTCGCTCGACCCGTGGGTGTAAGACCCCGAAGTCGCGGGCCATGCCACTGGAAATGGTCGGCCCAGCGGTCGCGACGGGGATGATAGATCTTGACAATCTCATGTGTTTGTGTCGATTCCAACGAGGTTCGGGCCCTTGTTCCGATTGCATCGGGGGCACGCCAGGGCCAGGTTGCCGAGTCGGGTTTTCCCACCATGCTGGCGGGCGATGATGTGGTCGATCTGAAAGGGCAATCGGTAAGTCGCCTGGGGCAACTGGCAGTACTCGCACAACCCCCTGGCACGGATACGAACACGCTGTTCCAGGTCGTGAGCCACCGTGATGAACCGTCACTGAGCAGCCACGCCAGCGCTCTTGAGGGCCTGGCGGGCTTTGGACTGCACGATCGCCAGGATATCCGCCGTTTGGATGTACTCGTCGAGCTCCTCTTGTTCTGAGAGAGTCAGGCTGGCTTCGCCAGCCTTCGCCGTCAAAAGGTTGAACCGCTCGTGATGAAACTCGTCGAATCGAAGCTTCAGCAGGGTCTTCGCCGTATCTGGGGAGATACTCCGCACGTCGAGATCCGCCAGTTGATCGAGGATGGCGGTCCCGGCGTGTTGTCGTTTCGCTCTTCGAGTATCGGTGGCCATCGGTTTCCGGCTGGTTTGGGGTTAGGAAAGTGGGGCGTCACCCGAACTATATTGGAGCCTGCTGGCCCAGGGCAACGGCAAGGTGCTCGTTCCAGGCTCGGTTCCTTGGGGCGGAGTCCGGTCGGGGCGGCGCCGACCTGCCTGCAATGTCTGTCTAGCGCCTGAACAGGGCCTTCATTCGCCCCACGCGGCGGGAGAAGTCAGAATCTCCGGATGGCAGGGTCCAGACAAAGTGGACGTGATCGGGAAGCACCGCACCCGCCGGATGAGATAGTGGTCGGTGCCCACCCTACGAGAGTGTGTTTTGGTGGATCATGATGGTCTCCTTTCGGGGCATGCGATCCCCGTGAACGACAACCTGTGTTAGACTGGCCAAGGCATTGGTCCAGTCCGGGGTGGTGTGTGCATTTGCGGTACTTGACCGTCGATCCCCCGGCATTCTCCGGCGGAAGCATCCCGCTCTCGGGTATACCTCACACGCCAGCGCGACCCGGCCGTCATTGGAAAAGATCTTGGTCTGGGTCCAGTCACCGGTGGCGAAGCGCGACGGGAAGGAGTGATGAGCGTGACGACGATGACCAGGCCAAGCCGCGTGATCGTGGGTTCGACCGACGGTGAGACGCGCATCCGGGTTCCGGGCGTGAGATTCAAGGTCTATGAGTCGTGGGTCCAGTCACTTCCGGAAAGCACGCCGATCCGGATGGCCTATGACGGGAGGAGCATGGAGCTCATGGTCAAGGGCCGCAAGCACGACAATTACCGCGAACTGCTGGGGGAGATCGTCCGTGCGATCACTCAGGAGCTGGCGATTCCCATGTCCTCGAACGGCGAGACGACCTGGATCCGGCCCGATATCGAGCGAGGATTGGAGGCCGATCAGTCGTATTACTTTCTCCCCGAGAAACTGGCGGCGGCCAAGGTAGCCATGGCCCGGGGATCGAACGACATCGCCGACTACCCCAACCCGGACCTGGCAATCGAGGTGGACATCTCGCCCTCGCAGGTGGACCGGCCCGAAATCTACGCCAAGCTCCGGGTCGCGGAGCTCTGGCGGTTCGATGGGCAGATCCTCACGATCGAGAGGCTCGACGATCACGGGCGGTATCTCCCGGTCGAGGCCAGTCCGTTTCTCAAGATCCGGGCCGACCAGGTCACGCCCTGGCTGATCCACGAGGACAGCTCGGACGAGACGGCATGGGCCAGGCGATTGAGAGCCTGGGTGCGCGCCGAGCTGCTCCCTCGCGGCGCGTAGCGCGCCGACGAACCGCGCGCAGGCGTCAGCCACCAATCTGGCCCGGCGCCGGCTGGGCGGCGAACGTGGAGCGTAAGGGTGGGCTGTCCGCGGGCAGCGGCGACAGTTGCGAATCGAGCTCGGACGGACCCACCACCGTGAGCATGAAGTAAAAATGGCACATGCTTCCGGCCACCACGAACAGGTGGAAGAGCTCGTGCGCCTGGAAAACTCCCGGCCAGAGGACAGGCCCGCGCAGCAGGTTGAAAATGGCTCCGAGGCTGTAAAGCACGCCCCCGGCGACAATCGGAATCATGGCCCTGTGCGAAAGACGGCGGGCCATCTCGAAGTAGCAGAAAAGAGCGCCCCACCCCATCCCCAGGTAGAACCCGGTGGACAGCCAGAGCGGCTGGGTTTCGTACGTCATGCGGATCGTGATCCCCAGCGCGGCCCAGCACCAGACCAGGCCAAGAACGCCTCGCCTCCAGTGCCGCCGCAGGAAGGTCCAGGCGATCGGGGTATAGGTGCCGGCGATCAACATGTAGATTCCGACATGGTCCAAGAGCTCGAATGGCTTGATCCTCTCACCCGGCAGCCGGACGCCGTGATAAAGCGTGCTGCAAGCGGAGCAGAAAATCAGGCTCAACCCGTAGATCAAGAGACTGACCTGCTTCGCACGGTCACCGTGGCCTCGCTGCCACAGCATGATGATTCCAGCGAGGGCAATCATCAGCCACAATCCATGGCTCCAGGTGTTGATCGGTTCGCGAGGGTTGAGGAGGTCCATGCAAGCTTCCAAGGAGTGAGCCTCGTCGGTCCGGTCCGAGGCAGAATCATTCTACTACGCCTGGAAAAATGATGCCGCCACGAGGACGAAATCGCTGGCACCCGATCCTCGCGAGAAGGGCGCGGGCGGAACGACGATTTCAGCACTTCGCCCCGCGCAGCAGCCGCAGGGAATTGGCGATGACGACGAGGGTGGTGCCGACGTCGGCGGCGATGGCCATCCAGAGGTTGGCCAGGCCGAAGACGGCCAGGATCAGGACAAGGGCCTTGGTGAAGAGCGCGAGGGCGATGTTCTGGCGGATGCGGGCGAGGGTGGCGCGGCTGTGGCGAATCAGCCAGGGCAGGCGGCGGAGGTCGTCACCCATGAGCACGATGTCGGCGGTCTCGAGCGCGGCACCGCTGGAGATTCCGCCCAGGGCGATGCTCACGCGAGCGGCGGCCAGGGCCGGTGCGTCGTTGACGCCGTCGCCGACCATGCCGGTCGGGCCGTGGCGGGAGGAGAGGTCTGAGATCGCCGTGACCTTGTCCGCCGGCAACAGCTCCGCGCGCTGCTCGCCGACGCCCAAGGCGCTGGCCACGGCCGAGGCCGTTCGGGCGTTGTCGCCGGTGAGCATGATCGTCCGGAGGCCAAGGTCGTGCAGCTCGGTCAGAACCTGGGCCGCTTCGGGCCGCGGCTGGTCGGCCAGGCGAATCCAGCCCAGTGGTCCGGTCTCCGCGGTGATCGCGACTGCCGTGCCGACCGCGTCCTCGGCCTTGCCCAGCTCGTCGTGAAAGGCCGGATGACAGAGGCCGGCCTCATCGATGTAGCGGTGGCTGCCGAGGTGATACTCGATCGCGTCGACGCGGCCCAGCGCGCCCTTGCCGGGGATCGCGCGGTAATCGTCCGCGATGGGTACATCCAGACGCAGGCCGCGGGCATGGCGGGCAATGGCCTTGCCCAGGACGTGTCCGCCTCGATCTCCCAGAGCCGCCGCGATCCGCAGCACCCGGGCCTGATCATCCTGGCCGGGAGCACAGACAACCTCGACCACGTCGGGCTGGCCCAGCGTCAGGGTTCCCGTCTTGTCGAAGGCCAGGGCGCGCAGCCGGCCGATCTCCTCGAGGAATTCTCCACCCTTGATCAGCACTCCGCACCGCGCCGCCGCCGCCAGGCCGCTGGCGACGGCCACGGGCGTGGCGATGACCAGGGCGCACGGACAGGCGATGACCAGGATGACCAGCCCCTTGTAAAACCAAGCGTGCCAGAGCGGCCAGGCGGGCATCGACCCGGCTCCCGCGGCGGCCCAGATCAAAAGCGGCGGGACGACCATGACCAGGAGCGATAGGACCACCACGACGGGCGTGTAAATGGCCGCGAACCGGCTGATCCGCCGCTCGACGGCGGCCCGACCGGCCTGGGCCTCGCGAACCTGGGCCACGATCCGCGATATCAAGGAGTCGCTCACCGGCCCGCAGGCTTCGATCTCGAGCGTGCCCTCGCCGCTGACCGTCCCCGCGTACACGGCATCGCCCGGTCCGCGTTCCACCGGCACCGATTCACCGGTGATCGTCTTCTGGTCCACACTGGAGTGGCCCTTGACCACATTGCCATCGATCGGGATCGTGTCGCCCGCGCGAACCAGAACGCGGTCGCCCGCCCGCATCTGGCCCGCCGGGACGCGCTCTTTGGTTCCATCGGCCTTGATCCGTTCAGCGGTCTGGGGCGCGATCTCCAGCAGGTTGCGGATCGCCCGGCGGGCACGCTCCAGGCTCAGAGACTCGAGCGACTCGGAGAGGCCGAACAGGAAGGCCACGGTGGCCGCCTCGTCCCATTGCCCCAGCCCGATCGCCCCCAGGATCGCCAGTCCCATGAGCACGTCGATATCGAGCCGGAAGCGCCTCAGGCTTCGAACGGCGCGGGGAAGAAGCCAGGCTCCCCCACAACAGACCGCCAGCGCGAAGCAGCCCTGGGCCAGCCTCTTGCCACTGCTTTTTTCCAGGTCCAGCAGCGGGCCCAGCCAGGCCGCGGCCAGGCCGATTCCCAGTGCCAGCCCGGAACTCACGGTCGAAACCCAGCGCCCACGCCGCGACCACCAGGACGTCAAAGCGGGACTCGCCGTTGCGGGCTGGCCCGCCAGGTCAGCCTGCATCCCCGCCCGCTCCCGGACCCGGCGCAGCAGCCCCTCGTGATCGATTACGCCGGTCTCGTAATCCACGGTCAGCAAACCGTGAATCAGGTCGAAGCCCAGCCTGGTCACGCCCGGCGAGCCCTCCAGCGCGGCGCGAAGGACCTCGACTTCATTGGGGCAACAAAGCCCACGCACGCTCAGCGTGCACCGAGATTGGCTCATCATCTTTGCCTTGTCCGATTTTGACGCTCGTCACCGAGAGCGCCGTATGGTGCGACCTGAACGTACTGCGCGAACTCCGCAGGCTGGGCGCCGATCTGGGTGATTTCCAATTCTGAGAATTATAGGAGCAACCGGCGTTTGGGGGAACACGATCGACCCCGGTTTCGTGTGGACGCACGCATGTGTGCCTTGCGGTTCCGGAGCGGATTTCCGGGCATTGAATGTTCGACCAGGCGTCTTGTTTGGGATGCGGATATCGAGTCTGATGAAAGGGCCAAGGTCGTTCGACCATCCGGTACCTGGGGCCGAGGGCGGGCCCAAGTCGGTCGAGAGACGAGACGATGGAACAGGATCCGGCGTACCTGGTTCGCTATGGACTGATGGGTCATGTGGGACGGTTCCCCCTCGACCTCGGCAGGAGACTCGAAGCGAAGATCGAGCGTGGTCAGGCGGTTGTGATCCTGACTGATCGGGGCGTGGAGCTCGGCGAGGTCTTGGTTGCTCCTGTTCTCTCATCCCCGCCACGTGATGACGCCAGCGAATCACGGGAGGGGGAAGCCCCTGGCTCTTTGAACCGTGCGGCCGACGCTGAGCTGAATCTTGATCCCGACCGGCCGAGGCTGCTGCGACTGGCCGCGCCGGCGGACCTGGAAGATGCCCGGCGTTCCGAGGCGCTCCGTGCCGAGCGGTTCGCGCTTTGCCAGCGAATCCTGGGAGATGGAGGCTGGACCATCGACCTCATCGACGTGGAGCCGCTGCTCGATCAGAACACGACGGTGCTGCACGTTCTCGGCTCCCTCGATCTCAACCTGGCCTCTCTCCGCTCAGAGTTTCGCAGCCGCTCTGATTTTGACGTTCTCTTCGAGCCCGCCGGTACCAGCCCCGGCCTCGCCCGGGGGCCCGCGTTGGCGCGGGAGCATTTCCCCGCGATTCAAGAACCGGTCCGGCGGTGCGGAGACTGTGATTGCTCAGATGGTGGTTGTGGAGGGACTGCCTCTGCATGGAAGCTCTCCGCAACGGCGATTGCGATGCCGAAAAGCGATTCACCAGGATCATGCCAAGTCTCCTCGAGCCATTCCGGCTGTGCGAGCTGCGGAGTCTCGAAGTGGGTGGCCGACAAGCGACGGACCGGCAGGTGATGAGCCGATCGGCTTTCGCACCGGGAAACGGCCGTAGGCCCGGTGCCGCAAGATCCCGCCATCTGTCATTTGCCATCTGCCATCTGTCATTTGCCATCTGTCATCTGTCATTTGCCATCTGTCATCTGTCATTTGCCATCTTCCATCGCTGATTCTCGAGCCGTTCTGCTGTCCTTTTTCCGGCTGAGGTCCGGCAACTGATCGAGCTCCGCGTTGATCCGCGTCCGGACCGGATCGAAGAGCTTGTCGCGCTGGTACCAGACTTTGAATTTGTCGTTGGCAGGGAACGCCAGTTGTAGGTGCTTGGCGGCGAAAGCGACCTGGGTCCAGTCCGATCGGGCGGCGACGCTGAGGACCATTGCCTTGTAGTAGTGAGTCAGGCCCTGGGATTGCTTGAGCTCGATGCTGCAAGAAACCGCCATGTCGACAATTCTCAAGGCATCGTCGATCAGATCGTGGAGGACGAACCGCTTGGCCATGCGGCAAAGGAACAAGAAGTTATGATCAGGATCCTTTCGCAGATAACCGATCAGCACGGGGCGATTCAGGATCAAGTCCAGATCGTTCCTGGCCTCCTGAATGCGGCCCTGCTCCAGCGACTGTGACATCCGCGTCATGCGTGCGGTGATGTGCTGGGGATCGAGAGTGAGGATCTTGTCGAGCTCGGCCGCCGAGATCACCAGCGCATCCAGCGTGCTGACATGTGCCCCTGGCGTGGCTTGGTCGGTCTCGGAGGCGTCATCGCGAAGACTGTTTGTGCCCGCCTTGTCGATGATGGTCAGAGCCAGCGCGTAGCGGGCGTCCAGATCATCCGGCTGGATCTCCTCGGGTTCCACAAGCGGGTCGCCTGGTTGAGCCGTGAAGCCTGGATTGAAGTCAAGATCCAGGGCCCGCTGTGAGGCTGGCACCGTGGCCGGTAGGGGATTGCCCTCACGCTGGCCGGGGGGGTCGCGGAAGAATCCTCGTGTCAGGAACCTGCCGAGCAACTCGAACCGCCGCAGATCGTCCTCCAGCCCCTCGGTCTGGAGTCGCTTCACTCGGATCCAGGCGCGCGATCGGTAGAACTCCGCGTGATCCGGAGCCGAGTCCAGGGCGCGGCTGCACTCGCGAAAGGCATCATCCAGCAATCCAAGTTCACCGAGGCAAGAGACGAACTGGCCGCGCAGGGTCGCATTTTCAGAGCGCCGCTTCAGGGAGCAATCGAGATGCCTGGCCGCTTCGGACCATCGATGCAATTGAAAACAGACGACCGCGGCACGATAGTGGCCCCAGAATGAGTCGGGACTACGGGCCAGAACGCGGTCATAATGCTGCAAGGCCCGGGATGCGGTACGTAGCACGAGAGGCGGAGCATCCTCGCCCTGATCGGTGCTCGAATCGGCACGTCGCGGACCCTGTGCCGGGACCGGGCTCTTGAATTTCACGGCCGCGTCCGGATCGGGGGCGACTTCCAGCTCCGCAGCCACGCCCAGCAGGTAGTCTTCAAGCCATGAGGGTTCGGGCGGCCGCTTCGCCAGGCTTTCCGGCACGGCGTCTGGTTCAGGGGGCAACGCGACTTGCTTTTGAGCCTGAGAGTGGGGCGTTCCGCTCTGCCCCAGCCTGTCATGAAGCCGCCGGCGCAAGGGCTCGAAGGCTTGAAGCGGCGGTGTCGTACTCACCCGGTCGAGCACTGCGATGGCCCGGCGCCAGTCGTCGGGTGAGTTGGGACGGTCCCCGAGAGCCCGGCAGTAGCGGAAGGTCTGTTCCATCAGCCAGAGCGCAAGGTCGTTGCGATCTCCCTCCGGCAGGTTCCGTATCTCTGCTCGCTGCCGCCAGTCGCCACGACCGATGATACCATACTCTTTCAGTGCGTGAGTGGCCGTTGCCAGTGTCTCCGGGGCGTCCAGGTTCTGCAGCCGGGGGCTGCCGGGGCGCTGAAACTGGAACGCATGGGACTCGATGTCGTCCCAGTTTCGGGACAGCTTGTCCAGGGCCATTTCCCGGAGCGTCAAGCGCGACTGGATACCGGTGGCCACCACATACGTCGTGACCAGGCAGATCACCAGTGCCAGCCCCCCGGCGAAGAGCAGCTTCTTGCTTCGCCGCGCCCGGCGGGGCAGGGTCTGAGTCCAGAATGGCTCGGCGGCGTAAGCCAGCGGCAGGTCGGCCCGCCAGCGGTCGAGATCCTCGGCCAGCTCGAGCGCCCGCCGATATCGGGCCGCGGGGCGGACGGCCAGGCAACCCTCGAGAATGGCGCGAAGGGCGGGGGGAATCGTCCGAGCGGCGGCGGACTCGAAGGCGTGAATGACGGTCAGAGCCCCGCGCTCGCGGAACGAGCCATATTCCGCCGCCAAGTCGCGCAGCTCCTGTGCCGCACGTGCCGGGGCGTCCCGATCGCGCATCGCCTCCGCCGGCGACGCGGCCGTGAGGGCTTCCAGCAAGACGATCCCCAGGGAATAAATGTCGGCCCTGTGCGGATCGCCGCGCTCCGAGGGCTCGACCTCGCTCGAACGCCAACTATCGAGGGCGGTGGAACCCACGGAGGCGAGCGCCCCCAAGCGTTCCGGCGCCATGTAGTCCAGGGTCCCTCCCGGAACTTCGAGCGGACCGTTGGTCTTGTCGAACGCACAGTTCCGGGCCAGATTGAAGTCCAGAAGCATCGGGTTGCCGTCGGCCGTCAGCAGGATGTTCGATGGCTTCACATCGCCATGGATGACGTCGCGGCGTTGCGCATGGTCCAGGGCGTCGGCCAGCCGGGCCGTGATCCAGGCCATGGCCTGGCAGTCGGTCAGACTGTTCAGGATCTCGCGCGCCGGGCGCGCAGGATTGACGCCGGAGTACTCGGCGGCAGCGACGGCGTCGAGGTCCTTGAGCAGATCGCCACGCGTGCCACGAGGCCGGCGGAACCGGCGGCGATGGTCGAGGACGGCCGAGAGGGTCGCGCCTCCCAGGAACGGCATGCAGATGAGCTGGAAAGCTCCGTCATCGACCACGGCATGCGACAGGATCTCGACGATGTGGGAATGCCGTAGCCGGGCCAGCAGCCATGGCTCGCGCGTTGGCCTCGTTGACAGCTTCAGGATCACCAGCCGGTTTTCCAGGTCGCCCTGCTCTGCCAGGAAGACCCGCGCGAAGGCCCCTCGCCCGAGCTCGCGCCGCAGCAGGTAGGGACCGATCTCGTCGCCCGCCTCGGGAAAGACAGCCGTCCCCGCGGTCGGCTCGATCCAGTGTTCCAGTTGAGCGGAGGAGCACGCGCGATGGACCGAAAAGAGCCGTTCCAGCATTTCGCGATGGGCGGGAAACCGGTCAAGGAATACCGCTGGGTCCGGCTGAAATCCCGCCAGTTCGGCCAGGCAATACTCGCGGTAGATCAGCTCGACCGCCAGCGCTGGGGCTACCTGGCCCAGGCTAGCGAGGTAAGCCCCCGCGTCGGAGATCTCTTTCTTTGTCCATTTCTCGGTGAAGTCGTCCAGAGCTGCCTGGTGCTCCCGGGAGAGCGAACCGGCCGCGTATCCGACCAACTCCGCCAGCGACCGCGACGTGAGCTCGGCCGGCAAGCCGGGTCGATGCGACGGCTCCCGTAACACGGTCGATGCGACCGGCAAGGCCTCAAAGGGACGAAGGCGTGAGCTCGCTCCTCCAGGGCGTCGGCTGCTTCCTTGATCGTGGTCGAGTGAGTCGCGGCGGGCCATGCGCTCTCCAGGAACCTGAGCGTCTTGAGAACCCACCGGCAGTGCGCGCCAAGGAATCACCGCCATCCCCTGGCCTCCATGCGCTTGCGGGCATCGTTGATGATCCGCCGGACCGAACGCTCGCTGACTCCCGTGCGCCCGGCGATCTGAGCAAAAGTCATTCCCTGAGCGCGCATTGTGATCACCTGCGCCTCGAGCGGGCTGCACCCCGCGACGAGCTGCGTCAGCCGGTCGCTGGCCTGGACGGCCTGGCTTGGGGTCGGCTCTGGCGAGATCAGCTCAAGCTCGACCTCGCGTGACCCGCGCCGGACGTAGAGACTCTGCTCGCGCGCCACGGCGTGTTTCTTGGTCCTGGTCAGCCGGCGATGTTCCTCGAAAACCTTGTTGCGGGCGAGCCCGGCCAGAAAACCGCGCAGATGATGGACGTTCTCGAATTGCCGAGTACCTCTCCGGAGATCGGCAAAGAAGCTCTGCCAGACCGCCTGGACGAAATCCATCGAATCGAACTGGGACCGCAGCATTCTGGGAAGGCGGCCGCGCACCATGATGCGCACCTCGGGCTCGAACCGGGTCAGGAACTCGCGAATCGCCGCATCGTCTCCCGCCTTGGCTCGCGCAATCAGATCGGAGATGTCCGGCTCATTGGGCATCACCGCCTCCCCTCCCGTGACGGGTCGATGCTTGGGTCGCCGCCCGCTCCCGGAAGATCCCGCCAGTTCACCAACCCGCGACGGGTCGCCCTCAATCGGCCGCTACCCAAGCTCCCTGACTCCCAACATCGAATCCGGGGCTGACATTAATTAAACATCATCGCCAGCGAGATTGATAGTCGGCAACCCGAAACAGCCGACAGGAGCCCAGTTCTTCAATTTCTTGTTAAGAAGGGTCTGTTACGTCCTCAACGGAGTGACCGATCCATCGTGGCAGGCTCCGCCCAAGCCGCTCTTAATGAGGCCAAGTCAGAAATAATCGCCAAAAAAATCAAATTTCCTGCCGGTTTTGGTTGCTCTCTGCAACTGGCCTGGCATAAGGCTCGCTTCCATGGTGGGAAGACCGGAGAAAGATTGGCAGGGTTGCACGGTTTTGCAAGCTCGCGTGGTCTCATGGAATGAGACAGACAGGTCGATCCGATTTCTCCAAGGCGCAAAAGGAGTGCCTCTGATGTGGCCGGGACGACAATAGTTTTTCTCCAGTGAAGGCGACTGTGATCAGGGAGCACTTTGATGAACGGCACCACAGCGAAGGGATACGGCGTCGCAAACGATCTGCAGACCTATTTTCGGGACATCAATCAGGTTTCATTGCTCTCCGCGGCGGAGGAACGCGACCTGGCGGAGGCGATTGCACGCGGAGACCGTGATGCAAGGAGCCGGATGATCGAGGCGAATCTGCGGCTGGTGGTGAAGATCGCCCGCGATTATCTGGGCCGGGGAATGTTGATCGATGACCTGATCGGCGAGGGAAACCTGGGCTTGATCCGGGCGACCCAGGAGTTTGATCCGGGGTTCGG
>JBEKTN010000080.1:0-24853 GCA_049516015.1 Isosphaeraceae bacterium
TCTGGCGCAGAGGCCCAAACTGGCCAGCGAGACATTGATCCCGCAAGAGTGGCTGAATCTTGCTCTCAGCGACGCCACCGCGGCCGCTGTGCAGACGCTCCGAGCGGATGCCGGAGAATGGGCGGCCCCTGCCGCACTTTTCGTCGAATGATGAATGGCGCGAAGGGGATCGTGTCTGCCCTCGCCGTGGACCACCTGGCCACCCGCCGCGGATTGGCTTCGTTCGCGCGCCTGCGGCTCGGAGTTTCTTGCTTCAACCCTATGTGAATCATTATCTTGCGTCGATTCCAAATTGGCTTCGTTCGGCGCTTTTTGCGCGCCGGCAGTTCTCTCTTCGGCGCTTCACTGACCACCAGCCACTGGCCACAGACCACTGTTCTCTCGCCACTCGTTAGTCACCACAATTCGCGCGAGCCGTCCTCCGGACCGGGGAGACGGGTCGCGCGGACGCTCTCCCGCTGGATACTGTCTGACTTGCACCGTCAAGTTTTCAAAAAGCGAACGGGGCCCGATCTCGACGATCGGCCTCTCCCTATTCAGTATGTCACCGGACCGGGCGATCGTTTCGGGTACATCATACTTTTCTCCCCACAGGCCACGCACAGTCGTGGGATGGAAGAGGCAGAACGGGCCACGCGCCTTCCGGCCACCAGGAAATGTGGACGGTCCTTTCCGCCCGTGGACACGCTGTCGCCTTCCTGCGATGTATCAGGATCTGAGATCGCCCCTTCCGCCCGGAACAGACCTGAGTGTTGATTCCGTGGGTGGCCGACCACGACTGTAGTGACAAAGGTTCACCGCCCGCTTATCCTTGCAGAATGGCCTGGGTGGTTGATCTCACAACGCTCCAAGCGGTGCGTTCTGCCGGTTGGACGGGCGAGTTTCACGGGCGGCGATGACATGCCCCGTATCTTTGATAACATCGATCAGCAGTTGCTCCCCGCGCTCAAGGAGACGCTCGACCTCTCCGACCACGCGGATTTCTGTGTCGGTTACTTCAACCTGCGCGGCTGGAAGCAGATCGACGCCCGGATCAAGGAATGGGCGGGGGGTCCGGACAACTGTTGCCGTCTCTTGGTCGGCATGCAGAGGCTGCCGCAGGACACGCTGCGAGAGGCTCTCAGCCTGGTTAGACGCCCCGATGGAATCGACAACGCGACGGCTATCCACCTCAAGAAGCAGCTCGCCGAAGAGTTTCGCGAACAGTTGATGGTTGGCGTTCCCACCAACGACGACGAGGCGGGGCTTCGCCGGCTCGCCGAACAGATCCGATCCAGGAAGGTCGTCGTGAAGCTGTTCTTGCGCCACCCGTTGCACGCCAAGCTCTACTTGCTTTTCCGGCCGGACCCGGTCAGTCCCATCGTCGGTTACCTTGGCAGCAGCAACCTGACGCTGGCCGGACTTTCACAGCAGGGCGAGTTGAATGTCGACGTGGTCGATAATGACGCCAGCCGGAAACTGGCCAGGTGGTTCGAGGACCGTTGGGACGATCGGTGGTGCATTGACATCTCCAAGGAACTGGTCGACATCATCAACGAGAGCTGGGCCCGCGAAGAGCTCGTCCCTCCCTACCACATTTATCTTAAGATGGCCTACCACCTGTCGCAGGAGGCCAGGGTGGGCTTGACCGAATTCCGCATTCCGAAGGAGTTCGGCAAGATGCTGTTCGACTTCCAGATCGCGGCCGTCAAGATCGCGGCTCACCACCTGAACAGGAGAGGCGGGGTCCTCATCGGCGACGTTGTCGGGCTGGGCAAGACGCTCATGGCCACTGCGGTGGCCAAGATCTTCGAAGACGATCACGACCTGGAAACCCTGATTCTTTGCCCCAAGAACCTGGTCCCCATGTGGGAAGACCACCGGACGCGGTATCGGCTCCGGGGCCAGGTGAGATCGATCAGCCGCGTCTCCAAAGACCTGCCCAACCTGAGACGTTACCGGCTCGTGCTCCTGGACGAGAGCCACAACCTGCGCAATCGTGAAGGGAAGCGTTACAGGGCGATCCAGGAATACATCCGTGCCAACGAGAGCAAGGTCATTTTGCTCTCGGCGACCCCCTACAACAAGACGTACCTCGACCTGGCCAACCAGCTCCGGCTGTTTATCCACGAAGATTTCGACGTCGGCATTCGCCCGGAGCAACTCCTCCGGGAACTTGGCGAGACCGAGTTCATCCGCCGCCACCAGTGCCCCGTTCGCTCGCTGGCCGCGTTCGAGAAAAGCACCTTCGCCGACGACTGGCGCGAGCTCATGCGGCTGTACATGGTCCGGCGGACTCGAACCTTCATCCAGGAAAACTACGCGGACACGGATCAAGCCACCGGTCGAAAGTACCTGACGTTTGCCGATGGCACGCGGTCGTACTTCCCATCACGCCAGCCCAAGACGGTCACTTTCAAGATCGATGAGACGAACCCGGACGACCAGTACGCGGCACTCTATTCCGTGCCCGTCGTCGATGCCATCAACAAGCTCAAACTGCCGCGCTACGGGCTGGGCAACTACATCCACGAGAAGCCGCACGAGCCGCCCACCACGAGTGAAGCGAAGGTGATCGCCGACCTTTCTCGAGCGGGCAAGCGGCTCATGGGGTTCTGCCGCACCAACCTCTTCAAGCGGCTGGAGAGCAGCGGTCAGGCCTTCCTCCAATCGGTGGAACGGCACATCCTGCGCAACTTCATCTGTCTTCACGCGATCGAGAACGACCTTCCACTCCCTATCGGAACCCAGGACACCGCGCTGCTCGATTCCCGTCTGAACGATCAGGACCGGGATCTCTTCGCCGCAGAAGACGACGAGGAGCAAGAGGAAAACGACGAGATCAACAAGCCCCTGCGCACGGAGCACGACTTTCGTGCCCGCGCGGCGGAGGTTTACTCCACCTATGCCGGCCCTCACAAGAACCGATTCAAATGGTTGCCCACCAATCGCTTTCTCGAACAGCTCGGCAAGGACCTGAGGGACGACTGCTCGCTCATGCTCAAGGTTCTCAACCAATGTGGCGAGTGGGACCCGCAACGAGACGCCAAGCTCGACCGGCTGGCGAACCTTCTCTCCCGCAAACACTCCAAAGAGAAGGTGATCATCTTCACCCAGTTCGCAGACACGGTGACCTACTTGAAGGATCAGCTCGAATTCCGCGGGATCGCCCGGGTCGCTGGGGTCACAGGCGACACTGACGACCCGACGAAGGTCGCCTGGCGTTTCAGCCCTGAGAGCAACGGCAAGCGCAACGAGGTACCGGTCGACAGGGAGCTGAGAGTGCTGGTGGCAACGGATGTCTTGAGCGAGGGCCAGAACCTCCAGGATGGGGCGATCATCGTCAATTACGACCTTCCCTGGGCCATCATCCGTTTGATCCAGCGGGCGGGCCGCGTCGACCGCATCGGGCAGAAGGCAGACAGGATCGTCTGTTATTCCTTCCTGCCGGCCGAGGGGGTTGAGCGGATCATCAAGCTCCGAGCCCGGGTAAGGCAGCGGCTCAAGGAGAATGCCGAGGTTGTGGGAACCGACGAAGCGTTCTTCGAGGATGATCGAAACGATCAGGCCATTCGCGACCTGTTCACCGAGAAGGCAGGCATCCTCGACGGCGAGGCCGAGACCGAGGTCGACCTGGGCTCCCACGCTTACCAGATCTGGAAGAACGCCATCGATCAGGACCCGGCCCTGGAGCGGATCATCAAGGACCTGCCCGACGTGGTTTACGGGACCCGATCCCACACTCCAACCGAGCGCGAGCCTGAAGGAGTGCTCCTCTATGTCCGCACCGCGCAGAGCAGTGACGCCCTGGCCTGGGTGGACCCGAACGGCCAGAGCATCACCGAATCACAGTTCGCCATCCTCAAGGCTGCGGCCTGTGAGCCGAACACCCCCGCGCTGCCCCGCCGGCCTGATCATCACGTCCTCGTCAGGAAGGGCGTCGAGTCGATCGCCGTCGAGGAGAAGACCGTCGGCGGCCAGCTCGGCCGCCCTTCGGGTGCCAGGTTCCGCACCTACGAGCGTCTGAAACGCTATGCCGCAGAGGTCCAGGGAACGCTCTTCGACAGCCAGTCCTTGAGGCGAGCCATTGAGGATATCTACAGCTACCCCCTCCGCCAGGTGGCCGTCGACACACTCAACCGCCAGCTCCGGAGCGGTATCCAGGACGATGAGCTCGCCAGGAGGGTGGTCGAGCTGCGTGAGGAAGGGCGGCTGTGCTTGATCCACGAGGGTGACGAGGCTCAGGAACCGCGGATCATTTGCTCTCTCGGACTTCGCTCTTCCTGAAGAGGCCCGCCATGCATCTGGTCTACCTGGACGAGTCCGGTAACACCGGCACAAACTTGACTGACACCGAGCAGCCGATCTTCCTGCTCGCCGCGCTGATCGTGCCCGAGTCGGTCTGGCAGCCCCTCGAAGGCGACTTGGAGCAGGCGATCGCTCAGCACGTTCCCACGATGGCCGACGGGCAGGAAGTCCACGCCACCGATTTGCGATCGGGTAGAGGAGCCTTCAAAGGGGTCTCTGTCGACGCGCGCATTGCTTTATGGGACGAATTGTTGCAAATCGCTGCAAACCATGGTCTCAAAGTGGTTTACAGGGCAATCGTCAAGAAAAGGTACCAGAATTGGCTGCATTCAACGTTTGGTACGGGAATCGTCATTAACCCCCACGTGGCCGCCTTTCCCATGGTCGCTCGGGTCATCGACGAACACCTGGCCGGGCTGCCGGGCAAGCCGCTTGGCATGTTCATCTCCGACGAGAACAAGGAAATCGTTCGCGACGTGGAGAAATCGATCAAGGTGTTGCGGGGCGCGGAAGGGACCTTGCGACTGTCGCAGATCGTGGAGAAGGGGTTCTTCATCGATTCGTCGAAGAGCCGTCCCCTTCAGCTCTGCGATGTCTGTGCGCTGACCGCGAGGAAGAAAGAGGAAAGGAAGGCCGGAATCCCGGGCAAGACCATCGACGACAGCGGCATCAAGCTGCTCGAATCACTGATCATACGGGGAAACGAATCCCTCCAGGACGTCCTGGCCTGGCTCGCTCAGCAGCGGACACCGGGAGCGCAATAAAAGAGCGGCCAGGGACATTGTCCAGGGTCGACTGACGCCGGCCCACACTGGTCGCTATATATATATTACCGCCCCGACCCCTCCCGGGCAAGTCGACAACAAGGACGCGTGCGTAAGCCGTTCATTACCATGAGTATCGATAAACCCGCTGTTCGCGATCGGCTGTCGAAGTTTGACCTTACGGGCATCTTCACCCAGGAGCTGGGCTGGGACTTTCCGGCTGCCAGCTTCACGGTCACGGTGTCGGGACAGCAGTATCGCCTGCTTTCCGTAGCGCAGAAGCGCGGCGTGCAGATCCTCCAGTGCCCGCCGGGTGCGAATGGCGGCGTTCCCGACTATGCCACGCGTCGCAAGATCGACAAGCAAGTTACCAAGTCCGCCCACGAACACCTGATCATCTTCGTCGATGCCGCGAAATCAACCCAGATCTGGCAGTGGGTCGCGCGCCAGCCCGGTCAGCCAATCGCGTACCGCGAGTACCCATTCTGCCCCGCCACTCAATCCGGTGACTCCGTGATTCAGAAACTCGAGTTGATCTCGTTTCCCTTGAGCGCCGAGGAGGGATTGGCCATCACCGGGGTGGTCTTCGCCCTGCGCGACGCGTTCGACCGCGACAAGGTGACCAAGAAGTTCTACGACCAGTTCAAGAAGGAACACGCGGACTTCCTGAAGTTCATCAAGGGCATTCCGGTTGACGCTGACCGGGAGTGGTATGCCTCGCTCATGCTCAACCGGCTGATGTTCATCTATTTCATTCAGGAGAAAGGATTCCTTGATGGTGATACTCGGTACCTTCAAAACCGGCTCAAGATGGTCTTACAGCGGAAGGGCAAGGACAAGTTTCTGAGCTTCTACCGCTACTTCCTTCTGCGCCTGTTTCACGAGGGCCTGGGGCGGCAGACCGCGCAGCGATCAGCAGATTTTGAGGCCATCCTGGGTCAGGTGCCCTACCTGAACGGCGGCCTGTTCGAAGTTCACGAACTCGAGCAAACTTACTCGGGCATCGACATCCCCGACGACGCATTCCACCGGCTTTTTGCGTTCTTCGATGGTTGGAGGTGGCATCTCGACGAGCGTCCGCTCAAGAACGACAAGGAGGTCAATCCCGACGTCCTCGGCTACATCTTCGAGAAGTACATCAACCAGAAACAGATGGGAGCTTACTACACCAAGGAAGACATCACCGACTATATCACCAAGAACACGGTGATCCCCCACCTGTTCGACGCAACCGAGAAGAGACGCGCCATCGCATTCCAGCCGGATTCCGCCCTCTGGCGACTCTTGCGCGACGACCCTGACCGATACATCTATCCGGCCATGCGCAAGGGGTGATCGACGAACAGGGCGAGGTTATACCCCTGCCTACGCCAATCGCCAAAGGCGTCAAGGACGTCGGCCAGCGCGAGGGTTGGAACCGCGCGGCCGAGACGGAGTTTGCCCTGCCCACCGAGACCTGGCGCGAACACGTCGCACGCCGCGACCGCTGTCTTGAGGTTCGGGAAAAGCTCGCTGTCGGCGAGATTCACCAGATCAACGACCTGATCACCTACAATCTCGACATCCGCCAGTTCGCCCAGGACGCGATCACGACCTGCGAGGGACCTGACCTTCTCCGAGCCTTCTACACGACACTCGCCGGCCGAGTACCCGAGAAGTCGAACGAGCACTTCGAGCCCGGGATCAGCGTTCTTGACCCCACCTGCGGCTCGGGAGCGTTCCTGTTCGCGGCACTCAACATCCTCGAACCCCTGTACGAGGCCTGCCTGACCCGGATGCGGGCGTTCGTCGACGACATGGACAACTCAGGTGAGCCCCACTCGCCACAGAAGTACGCGGACTTCCGCCGGATTCTGGCCGACGTCGAGAAGCATCCCAACGCCCGCTACTTCATCCTGAAGTCGATCATTGTCAACAACCTCTACGGCGTCGACATCATGGAGGAGGCCGTTGAGATCTGCAAGCTCCGGCTCTTCCTCAAGCTGGTCGCCCAGGTTGACAAGGTCAAGGAGCTGGAGCCCCTTCCCGATATCGATTTCAACATCCGGGCAGGGAATACGCTGGTCGGTTATGCGGCCCTTGACGACGTTAAGAGGACCCTTAAGGGAATGCTGGCGGACGAGGAGCTCCGGGGGAAGGTCGACCGGATCGCGGAAGACGCGGAAGTTACTGAAAGAGCCTTTGAAAAGTTCCACGAAATGCAGACCGGGCTTGGGATTGATGCCCGGGAATTCGCCCTGGCGAAGGGGGCATTGCGAGAGCGCCTCAAGAGGCTGTCAGCTAGACTCGACAATTTTCTGGCAGAGGACTATGGTATCGAGGCCAAGGACAGGAGTGCCTTTGAGAATTGGAAGAAAGGCCATAAACCTTTCCATTGGTTTGCAGAGTTCTACGGAATCGTAAGCAGCGGTGGCTTCGATGCGATTATTGGGAATCCCCCGTATGTAGAACTTAAGGAGGTCCCTCATTATCGAACGCTAGGGTATAAGTGCCAGCCTGCGGGAAACCTTTACCCTTTGGTTCTTGAACGGTCTACACTTCTGGTCAGCAGAAACGGACGACAGGGTTTCATTGTACCAGTCTCGTCTGTTTCCACGGACCGATACAAGTCCCTCCAGGAGTTACTGTGCGCACGAGACTTGTGGTACTCGTCCTACGATGATCGCCCCTCAAGACTCTTCGACGGACTAGAGCATATCCGCCTAACAATACACCTGATTGGCAAACCACGAACGGGAGCCTTCTCGTACAGCACGAAATATCACAAATGGACTTCGGTTGAGCGTTCTCATCTATTTACCCAACTCACTTATGTTTTAGGTTGCGGCGCGGTCGTTGAAAACAGTCTTCCCAAGTTGACATCCTCCGTTGAAACTGGAATAATTGACAAACTTACACATCAAAAGACCCGATTGCAAGCGCACTTCGCTAAGAGAGGGAGCCATAAGATCTTCTACTCCAGGAAAGTCGGGTACTTCCTTCAAGCCGTGAGCTTCCAGCCAAAGGTTTTGGATGGAAAGGGACGCCCACGACCCCCGTCAGAATTCAAGGAATTGGTTTTCAATGATAAGCGGGATGCCCAGACAGCTCTTTGCTGCCTGAACTCGAGCCTCTTCTACTGGTTTGTCACCGCCTTTTCCGACTGCCGCCATGTTAATAAGAGAGAGGTCGATGCTTTCCCAATCAACCTCAGCGCAGTCTCGGAGGGAAAGCTCAGCGATACTCTGGTGTCCCTGGCTGGCAAGCTCATGGAAGAGCTCAAGAGAAACTCAGTAGAGCGGCAGATGAATTTCAAGCACGATAGCCTGACCGTGCAGTGTATCATTCCCAAACTTTCAAAGACGCTAATTGACCGAATTGACCAGGCGTTCGCTTCGCACTATGGCTTTTCGGAGGAAGAACTTGACTTCATCGTCAATTACGACATCAAGTATCGCATGGGACAAGATGATAACGATAGTGACGATGCCTAGGGCTTCATGGGGACCAAATTCAAGGCTAGGAGATCTGCAATGCCAGATCGAACTCGCGAGATTCTGGAGGACCTCGAGGCCGTCCGTGAAAACCTACTCGCCCTTTCGGACGAGATCTGGCAGAGCATCGACCATAACGATCCGGAGGGACTGGAAGAGGGAGTGCGGTTCAAGCGAGCGTACAACGAGAAGATGGCGGCCTTCGATACGCTGGCGTCCGAGCTCTCGGCCATGGTCCAGCAGTTCACGAGTGTGCGGCTCGGGGAGCATGAGGAGATCGGAGGCGAGGACGAGAGCGAGAACGTCCGGATCATCCAGGCGCTCAACCAGGAGGAACCGCACTCGATCGACGAGGACTTCACGTTCAAACGCCCATACGGATTCATCCTCGACGGGCAGGCGACGACCGGCATCACGACCTGGCGTCGGGTGTTCGAGCTCGTCTGTCAGCAACTTCAGCGGCGCGATCCACAGAGGTTCGCGGAGTTGCCGGAGAATCCGGATTTCATCAGCAATCGGGGGCACCCGTCGTTCAGTCACGGCACCGAAGCGCTTCAAGCGCTTAGAAACGCCTGGGCGATTGGTGACGGATTGTACGCCGAGGATAACCTCTCGGCCAACGGGATCCGCGACACGATCCGGCGACTTCTGGCGACGTTCGAGATCCCCAAGGATCGGCTCCAGCTCTTCCTCCGCGAGGACCGGGACGCGAGGAGCGGCGATCATGGAGCTTGAGGAATTGCGAAGGCTGGTCGACCAGGTCCGCCAGAGGAAAATGGAGCCGGACGCGGTCGAGGTCAAGGCGGCTCACGTCGACACACCCAAGGTCTACGACTCGCTCTCCGCCTTCGGCAACCGCCCGGGAGGTGGTGTCTTGTTGCTGGGCCTGGACGAGAGGCAGGGATTCAGGGTTGTCGCTGTCGGCAATGCGCAGGAGGAAACGCGAAACTCATTTCGAGTCAAGTTCTTCAACCATACGTTGATGAACCCCGAAGCCATCCGCTGGCTCAAGCAATTTGTGGACTATCCGATCAATGACCGCCAACGTCTCGCGCTGGTTTACCTCAGGCAGCAAGGAAACCAGGATATGACCAATGGCGACTACCGCCGGCTCAACCACGTCGATCCCCTGGTCGCTGGGCAGGAGCTGCGCGGCCTGGCCGACGCCGGATTGGTCGAGCAAATGGGGGTGGGCCGCTGGACGTCGTACCGACTCAATGTCTCGCGCGAGCTGCCCGAAACGCTCGAACCCAGAACGGAGGAGGACAAGATTCTGGCCTATGTGCGGAGGGAGGGCTCGGTCACCAACGGCCAATGCCGACAACTGCTCGGTGTCGACGAAACCCGAGCGTACTACCTCTTGAAGAAGCTCTGTGATTCCAAACACTTGAAACCCCAGGGAATCGGCAAAGCAAGGCGTTACGTGCTGGTGTGATGCGGTTATCCAGAATCTACCCAGAATCTGTCTGGGTAGGATTCTGGGCATTGCCGCAAGTTTCAGAAAATTAAGCGGTTAGAAAGTCGCCCGATCCAGGATGCGATGACGACTTCCAGACGGTCTTCCTGCGTGATTGTCGACGGCGAACCATGAACGCGAAGCCTATTGAAGTAGGAGCTTCAGACTACCCTCCGGTTCTTCGGAGGCGCTTGGAGAGTTACCAACTGTCCGGCCTATCATACATCGGCAAGCTAGAAATCCTCGAAAAACACCTCATGGCGTGGTTCTGCTCCTCGCGCTGCCCGGGCGAAGTTGTTCTACGAACCTACGACCTTGCCCGCACCTGCCGGGACCAGGGCATCGTGGTGGTGAGCGGATTCCATTCCCGGATGGAGAAGGAGTTCCTCCGGTTCCTGGTCCGCGGAGCCCAGCCGATTGTAGTTTGCCCTGCTCGCAGTTTATATCGAATGCGCCTGCCATCAGTCTGGCGCCAGGCCCTCAGCCAGGATCGCCTTCTTGTGATCTCGCCGTTCGCTCCGGGGTGTTACCGGCTTACAGCCGGCCTCGCCCGGGAGCGGAATCGGTTCGTCGCCCAGCTTGCCGACGAGATCTTCGTCGCCCACGCGGCTGCCGGCGGCAAGACCGAGGAGCTGTGTCAGTGGGTCAGGAGTCGAGGGAAACCTTGGTTGACTATCGATTGTGCGGAAAACGGCGAGCTCATCGCTATGGGCGCACGGTGCGCCGAGACGCCAGAGGTGAGCCCACGTGTGACTTGAATCCGGGATTAGCATATTTCCGCTCGTCTTTGACCTCGTTAAGATTGCCGCCCAGAACGCCTACCGCGATGGGGAGCGAGGCCTTGTCCGATGAGCCGACGATTCGTCCTCAAGAAGATAGCGATCGAGAATTTCAAGGCCGTCCGTCAAAGCGGCGAGGTCGAGCTCACGCCGCTCACCGTTTTCATCGGCAACAACGGTTCGGGCAAGAGCAGCCTCATCGAGGGCCTGGAAGCGTACAGCGACATCGTCGTCAAGGGGCTCGACGACGCATTCGAAAACTGGCTCGGAGTCGATCAGACATGGAACAAGGCTGTTCTGCACCGACGACGATCCACGAAGAACCGAGGGGACGCTTATGATAACCCGATCTCCATGCACCTCAAGGGTCATTGGGGACGGGGCGCTTTCAACTCCATGCTCGAAGTGGCCCCGGAAGTGGAAGGCGGACAGGCACGAATCGAGAAGGAGTTCCTCAAGCTTCCGACGGGTCGTCTCTACCGGCGCGACTATACGGGTCGCGCTGAATCGTTCAATGACGAAACCTTGGAGCGGGTGCGGAGAGTTGCCCCGACCGAATCTGCGAGCCCGCAGGACTGGTCGAACATGTGCCGGAGCTGGCAGTTCTTACGCCTTAATCCCTACGCCATGGGGAAACCAAACCGCACTCGCGGCATGGGGTCATTCCCGGTGTTCGAACGCGATGGGTCCAACATCGGGCAGTACCTCCTCTCGCTTCGAGACGCCAGCGTTGATGCGTTTGAGGGTTATCTCGAGGCCCTGCGGTTCGTCGTGCCCTTCGCACGAGATCTGCAAGCAACGATCTCCGACGCGATCGAACGGCGAGCCTACCTGGAAATGACCGAGAAGGATTTCAAAGTCCCCGGTTCGTTGCTCTCGACCGGTACACTACGCGCCGCGGCTCTGCTGGCATGTCTGCGTCATCCCGTTCCCCCGCCCCTGCTGATCGTCGAAGAGATCGAGAACGGGCTTGATCCGCGCACCATGCATCTCATTGTCGAGGAGATACGGGCAGCCATTAGCTCGGGGAGGACACAAGTCCTCCTGACGACCCATTCGCCGTATCTCCTCGACCTGCTCGACCTGTCGCACATCGTGGTAGTTGAGAGAGAGAAAGGGCAGCCGGTTTTTCGGCGTCCCGACTCCGACCAACTCATCGAATGGTCAAAGACGTTTTCTCCCGGACGACTATACACAATGGGGCGACTGACCCGAGGCACCACATGAAAGTCGGAATTATTGTAGAATGCGCCGATCAAGGTATAGAGATCGTTGTATGCCGTAAAGTCATGCAAATGGTGGCCGCGGCGTGCGATGAAGAGATTGACCATGATTTTGTACCAATGACCAATAAGAAATTGTTATTGCTTGGCGCTGCCGACGCTGCGCAGAATTTGCTCGCACAAGGTTGTAACCGTATCGTAATCATGTGGGATGAGAACCCGCCTTGGCGACTGGATAAAGCCTTCGCCCACGATCGCTGCTGGCATGTGGAGCGGGAAGCTCTCTTGGCGAATTGCCGAGATCTTCAACTGGATCTTGCGCGAATTCGTTTCGTTTGCATTGAACGCGAATCCGAGTCTTGGCTCCTCTTCGACCACGACCTGATTTGCAGTGTTCTCAAGCTGGGCCGCAAGTTTAGACACAAGGGTCGGCCACCCCGAAGACCACATGAACTCGATTGGCCGAAGTACGAAATGGAACAACTATTCAAGCGGAATGAGCGAACCTATAACGCGTCTGCAATGGCACCGGTCTTCGCACGCAGCCTTGAGTCCTTAGATAACCTCAAGCGTTGCTATACATTTCGATATTTTGTCCAATCTGTTCGGGGCGTCATGCCCACCGGTTGGGAACCCTGCATTCACACACCTAGGGGCGCGCGGCCTTGAGTGCTGCTAATCTTATGCTCAGGGTCCTTGAAGAACTGGAACCGTTGCGCGGGAATCCGCTGGCCTAGCGTGTCATGACTGGTCGCACCGTGAAGGTCCACCTATGAAGCTGCCGAACCTCGATAGGGCCTCCGTGTCCGAACAGAAGGTCGTCGCGTATTTGCTCAATCCCAAGCATCCGGATGGCGCCGGCAAAGCCACCTTCTTCATTGCTCTCGGATTTTGCGCCGAGCAATGGGAAATGCTGGCCGAAGCCCTCAAGCGACTTACGGCGTATAATGAAGTGTCGCGGAGTGTGCAAACCGAGCACGGATGGAAGTATGTTGTGGAAGGCGAGATCGAAACGCCCGCCGGTCGATCGGTCCTGATCCGCACCGTGTGGATTGTCGATCACGGCCAGTCGTCCCCACGGCTGGTAACGGCCTATCCCGTTGTCCCGGAGAAAGACGATGATTAAGGAACACGACCGCGTTGTACTGACTGAATCGGTTCCCGCTGAGGGACTCGAACCAGGCGATGTGGGGACCGTGGTTCACGTTTATGCCGACGGCAAAGCGTACGAAGTGGAGTTCGTCGCGCTCGACGGCCACACGCGAGCGGTCGCGACCTTGGAAGTCCACCACGTGCGTCCCGTATCCCGCCACGACATGACCCACGCGCGCGCGATTCAGCCGGCCTGAGGCCGTTGGCGGGCACTGAGGAGCATCTTCGCATGAGCGCAGCCCAGAATCTCCCTCCCTCAGACCGAACTCGCGCGATCCTCGAAGATCTAGAAGCGGTAAGGGGAATGAGTGGCCTCTTTTGCCCCCAATTGGGACGACCTCATGGAAGGCAAGTACGAATGGTCGTCCATCGGCAAGCAACTTCGTGAGAGGGGTATCGTCCCATGTTGAAAAGTCTGAAGTTGCGGGACATTGGGCCGGCGCCGAGATTGCAGATCGAGCTCTCGGACCGACTTAACATCTTCACGGGCGACAACGGACTCGGAAAAACCTTTATTCTCGACATTGCATGGTGGGCACTGACGGGGGAATGGGCAGGACTTCCGGCCCGGCCGAGACCGGACAATGGTGCGAAGTCTCGCACCGGTTTTCAACCACAGATCAAGTTTCAGTTGAGCGGAAAAAATGGCCGCGCCAGACCGCCGATCATCAGCCGATTCAACTACCAGCGCCAGGAATGGCGTCGCCCCGTGGAAGACATCCCTGTGCCCGGACTGGTCATCTATGCCCGGGTCGACGGCGGTTTTTCAGTTTGGGATCCGGCTCGGAAATCCCTGATCATCGAATCCAATTCGTCCACGCCAGCACCCTGGGGTCGACCACCGCGATCATCGTTCCACTTTACACCCGATACGCTCTGGAACGGGCTGTCCGAGATCGGTGCAACTCTCTGCAATGGCCTTATTCGCGACTGGGTCGCCTGGCAGAGTCAACCCAAGACCTCGCCTTTCGATGTGCTGAAGACCGTGGTTGCAAGCCTTGCGCCGTCTCCTGACGAGCCGATCGGAATCGGATCTCCAGTGCGCCTCTCCGCGGTCGATGTCAGGGACATTCCGACCCTTACCCTGCCGTATGGCGACGTTCCTGTGGTTCATGCCTCCGCGGGGATGAAAAGGATCGTGAGTCTCGCCTACCTGCTGACATGGTCCTGGGATGAGCACAAGAGAGCGGCCCAATTCGTCAAACAAGAAACAGCAAAGCAAATTCTGCTCCTGGTCGACGAGATTGAATCTCACCTGCATCCGCGCTGGCAACGGACATTGCTGCCCTCATTGCTTGATGTTGGCAGGGCACTGAGAGCAGAGGTCGACTTGCAAGTGCTCGCGACAACCCACGCCCCGCTGGTTCTGGCGTCGGCTGAAGCTCTTTGGGACGAGAGTCGAGATTCACTGTTTTTGTTCGAGTTCGAGGGGCGAGCGAATGGCGTCTCGCTGCGACGGCTCCCCTGGGCGAAACAAGGCGATGCAGTCGCTTGGCTGACATCCCCCGTGTTCGGCCTCCACCAAGCTCGCTCGAGAGAGGCGGAAAACGCGATCGAGGCGGCCGAGGCGTTCATGCGTGGCGAGTTCGAAGATCTGCCCGCTGGATTGAAAACAAAAGAGGAGATTCACGAAGCCCTGAAACAGTCCTTACCGGGATTGGATCCCTTTTGACCTCGGTGGATTGTCGAGGTCAAGCCATGATGCGGTTCACGCTCGAGGACGAGCCTGCCGACTGGGACGCACGGTGTCGCAAACGAGGACGCAAGTGGATCAGGGAGCATCCGGCTTATGACCGCCCGAAAGACTACTGGACGGAGTTCGAGCCCGACCTTTGCAAGGCATTTCGCCATAAGTGCGCCTATTGCGTCATGGTAGTGATGAAGGCCGACATGGACCATTTCATTCCCGTTGCCCACCTCAGGAAGACAGGCAAGCATGAGCTTGCCTATGAGTGGAGCAACTTTCGGTATGCCGAAGGCGTTCTGAATCAACGGAAACACGATCAACTGATCGTGGACCCCTTCGAGGTGAAGGACGATTGGTTCAAGATCATCCTTCCTTCCCTCCAGCTTGTGCTTACCGATCGGGTTCCAAAAGGGAAACGCAGGAAGGCAGAGTTTACGATTGTGAGGCTCGGCTTACGAGATGATGAGGTAGTGATTCGCTATCGGCGAAAGTTTTTCGAGATGTATTGCCTCCGCAAACTGTCTCTGGAGGGCCTGCGAGATGTTGCACCCCAGATCGCCCAAGCTGTCGAGCGAGACTTGAGTAATGGCAAAGACTGGAGATCGCCCGCGAACCCTTGAGCCGGAAAGAAACCGGATCCTCCTGGAGCGTCCTCGGGAGGCAAGTACAAATGGTCGTCCTTAGGCAAGCGAATTCGTGAGAGGGGCCTGGTAGAATAGAGCGTTACGAGTCCGAATCATGAAGAATGACTTGCCAGGAGGGGAGCCGATCACCATGCCGACAGTGACGGTCGAGGAGGCGCAGAGCAAGCTGACCGAGTTGATCCACCACTTGACGCCCGGTGAGGAGGTCGTCATCACCGAGAACAATCAGCCCGTGGCTCGGCTCATCGCCGCCGCACCGCCACAGCGCAAGCCGCGCCAACCGGGCACACTGAAGGGGACCGTGCTCTATATGGCCCCCGACTTCGACGCCCCGCTTGACGAGTTCAAGGAGTACATGGGATGAAGCTCCTGATCGACGCCCATGCCTTGATCTGGTACGTCGATCAGGACAACCTGCTGAGCCCTGCGGCTCACGCCGCCATCACCAGCCCGTCCAACGACCTTCTCCTGGGTGCCGGAACGATCTGGGAGATCGCCATCAAGGTGGGACTGAAGAAGCTGACTCTCTCGCTGCCGTATAGGGCCTGGATCGAAAAGGCGATCGCCGACCTCGGGCTGAGCATCCTGCCGATCACCGTCGAGTACGCCGATGTCCAGGCGGTGCTGCCAAATCATCACAAAGACCCGTTCGATCGCCTCCTTGTGGCACAAGCCCAGGTCGAAGCCGTGCCGCTCGTGAGTTCCGATGCGATCCTCGATTCGCACGGGATCACCCGGCTGTGGCAGAAGACACGATCGATCGGGGCGTGGAAGCCATCGCACCTATCACGATGCCAGCGGCAGAGTGCTGACCATCGTTCGGCCGCACGGAGGTGGAAAGACTTGCGATCCCGACGACATCAAGACACTCCTGGAGGTCCTGGGGTTATGATGACCACGACCCATGTCTATCGCGGCTTTGTTTTCACCATCACCTATCGAGTGGAGGAGCCAGGCTACATCGTCCGGTACGCGGATATTCCGGAGATCATCACCAGCGGCGCGACGTTGACCGAGGCGTTCGCCCACGCCTGTGAGGCCCTGGATCTGCACCTGGAGAGCCTGCAAAAGCTCGGTCTGCCCCTTCCGGAACCCCGACACCGCCTCGTCCTGGAAACCGTATGAGCCGAGCCTCCGACACCGATGCTGAACCCCTGGTCGCCGAGTTGGTCTCCCCGCCGTCGGCTGCGTACTCGGCCGCTGGGATGTCCTTGGTCCGTAGTCCTTCGTCCTTTGAGGCGAACCCCCCTCCGCCTGAGCCCGAGGACCAAGGACCAGGGACCAAGGACCTGTCACCACGTTATCGAGGTAGATCATGGCGAACTTCGACACGGATTCCTTCAGCGCAGCGGACCTCGAGGCGGAATTCGACCGCTTGTTCCCGCAAGGATTCGCCGGCCCGGATGTTCTGCAAGAGCTCGCACCCGCCGGCTGGGAAAACTCGCCACTGCTCGCCGTCTTCCACCCCTCGCTCGCGCAAAGTTATCAAGAGACTCTCCGCCTCCATCGCAACGTTTGCACGCTACGAGGGCCGAACGACCAGCGCCCCTTGCCGCCGGAACCCACGTTCGACGAGGTTGCCAGAGACTTTCGAGAACGTCCCGTGGAGACCGTGCGGGAAGTCCGCGAGCTGGTCGGGCAGTGCCTCTGGGACCTTTTCTCCGACGGTCACCAGGTCACCGCGACTGATGGCCGCGTGCTCGATCTCGGTTCGTTCCGGGCGAGCGGCGGCTTTCTGGCGGAGATCCTGCATCGGCAGACAGGCGCGGAGAATTACGATTATCTTGATTTCTACATGGGGACGATCTGGGTCGCTCAGCGCGCGGATCTCACTCCTGTCTACCAGATGATCTTCCGCCGTCTCCAGGGTCGCCGGCTCGATTGGATCTATCACTTTCCCAGGATTTACGCGGTCGATCTGCGGCCCCTCAAGGAAGCCCTGGAGGAAAAGCACGATCCCGATTGGCTGAATTACTCTCCCTCCGAAGCCCTGGCCGAAGAGGAGGAGGCCAAGGAGCAAGATGAGAACCTGGCCGAGATGCGCGAAACGCTCGAGGAGGGATATCGCGAGTCGATCGAGGAGGCCCTCAAAGGCCCGCCGCCGACAACGGTCCGGGCTTACAAGGCGATCCACGGCTGCTTTCCACGTGGCTGGCCGCCCTCGCCGTGAGATCGCAGGCCAGGCGACACTCACGCCAGAAAACCGGTCCAGGACACAGGGAAAAAACGCCTTTCCGTAATGGGAACCTGGTCAGGACGTGATGGTGCGGCCCGAGTCGATTCCAATCACCTGGAGAATCTCGGACAGGACCGGCGGGCCTGCCGGGACGCGACCTCTCCCACCAGCTTTCGGTTTCTCAAGGTCGAGCGGAGCCGGACCGCCCGTTGCGGACTTCCCGGGAAGATTCGATCCCGAGTGAACACGGCCATGAGGCGACCCTTGAATGCGGTTTCGCGGCGGCCGATGAAGCTCACTGGCCCTCTTCTGGGCGCTCTCGTTCTGACCCTGGCGGTCGGTTGGCTCGGAGCCGCTCTGCCGGCTCTTGCTCCCGCGCGCGGAGACGACGACCCCGCGCGGCCGCGGAATGGCTATCCCGTTGCCTACGCGATCAAGGATGCGAAGATCCTGACCGTCTCTCAGGGAACCATCGCCCGCGGCTCGATTCTCGTCGAGAACGGCAAGATCACGGCCGTGGGGACAGGCGTGAAGGCCAAGCCGGGAATGGCCGTGATCGAGGCGGCAGGGCTCGTCGCCATGCCCGGAATCATCGAAACCCATTCCCATATCGCCATCCAGGGGGGTGTCAACGAGTTCAGCCTGTCGATCGTTCCCGAGGTGCGCGTCAAGGACGTGGTCACGGGCGATGATGTGTCGATCTATCGGGCCCTGGCCAACGGCGTCCTGACCGCGTACGTCCAGCCGACCGGGGGGCTGATCTCGGGCCAGGGCTGCGTGATCGACCTGCGCGGCTGGGTTCCTCGCGAGCTCGTCGTCGTCGATCCCGCGGCGCTTGACGTGACCATTCCCACCTTCGTTGCCCGGACGCCCGAAGGCCCGCGCAGAAGGCCCGGTCCCGGTCCGGCAGGCGCTGAGGGTGGTCCGGACCCGCAGGCTCGACGGCAAGAGCAGCTCGAGGCAATCCGCGAGCACTTTCGCAGGGCGCTGCGGTACGGCGAGGTCGTGGCTCAGGCCCGGTCCCAGGGTGTGGCTCCCCCGCCCTTTGACCCGCGCCTCAGCGCGCTCCTCCAGCCGACGACCTCCGTGCTCGCCCTTTTTATCGACGGCAAACACCTGACGCCGGAGAGCCGCCACACTCAGCTCTATGCTCGGTATCTGCGCAGACTCGAGGAAGTACGCGCCGGATCCGCTCCCCTGGGACTGGATCGCCCCAGCACCGCTCCGGCGCGCATCCCGAACCGCGCCGCGGCGTCGCCAGCTCCGGCCTCGCCGTGAAATCGGTCCGCATGACCTCGTGCAGCAGTTGCAAGCCCAGCTCTCAGGCCGAAGACTCCGCCGCAACCCAGCGCGCTGGCAAGGGCAGTGGATCCTGCACCGGCCTGGGAGCCTGGGAAACCGGCTGGGCGCTGCGAATCGAATGCACCGGCGTTCTGGCCAGCAACCTGTCCAGAATCGTCCTCAACTGGTCGGAGTGATCAGAGACGCCGATATACTCATCCACGCCCATCTGGAAGAGCGACAGGGCATGATCCGTCCGGTAACTCTCTTCGACAACCAGCACTGTGGCAGGGTGAGCAAGAATGGAGTTGGCCCACAAGAGCTGGTCCATCTGATCGCTGGAAACCGTGGCATCTTGCCAGTCCACCACGATCAAGCGTGCATATGTACAGATTAGCAGGTCGCACGCTTCTTCCATCGAACCGGTCACGACGAGCCGAGATCCCTGGACCGAACGCGACTCGGTCCAGAAGAACTCCAGCCAGGTTGGATTTTCCGTCACTGCCAGGATCGTTACATCGATCATACGTGGCACACTCCGTGCGTGCGATGAACGCGACCTTTTCGTGTTTGACCGTCGTCGCGGCAGAAACCTGGGACCGGGCGCGTTCGCTCTTCGAGATTCAGCCGTCGATACGGGGTTCCTCGCTACAGGGGGAACCGCAATTGATCGCAAGCCGCGACACCTCCTTGCAGATCTGCAAAGTATCCCTAGCCCGAATGACTATGGCCTGCAACATCAACTCTAAAAGATCTCTTCGACCCGTGAGATCACTGGGACCACAAGATTTCACGAAGGTTCTTCTAAGTGATCATGAGAAAAAAACTTACGAAAGGGCGACTACCCCTTTGGAAGGCGCAACGACGATGGCTGTCACGACATCGAGTGCCACTCATGTTTCTTTTTTTCAACCTGAGAGCTTCACGGAAGCAACAGAATGAGTGGTTGCTCCTGGCGGTTGAAGCTCGGAGGGCGAGGGCTGAGGGTCGTACTGGCATGCTGCAAAGTTGCGGTTGACGTATGTTTTCTTTCCTCTCGGACTTATTGCGCTGGTTCGGGCAGGGTCTCCTGACCCGCCCGTCCTCCTCGACCGACGGTCTCTCAGTCCCCGACCGTTGGCGCGTAACCTGGAGACCACGGTCGGCCGAAGGGCGATTGTTCGTTGACCACTACCTCGGTGGATCGTTACGGCCCGCCGTCGAGGCCGCGCGCCGGGCTGGGTATCCATGGACTGAACAAATGAGCCGTAAATTGTCTAGAAATGTCGAGAAACGCGGAGTTCACGCAGCCGGAAACGCCCCGAGCGAGGACAGGAAGTGTTGGCAGGGCGTCGAGTTGTGTATCCATGGACTGAACAAATGAGCCGTAAATTGTCTAGAAAAGTCCGAGAAACGCGGAGTTCAGGCAGCCAGACTGCCGCTTGAGCCAGGAGGGACAGGCAGCAAGCTTTCCTATCGATGTCAACACACCGAGCGCTCGGGGGAACGCGACCGAGCCGGCTCATCTCACACTTGCTTGCGTCGCATTGCCGCCGGCCTCTCATAGATGGGTTCGTTTTCCTGCTCGATTCCGCCTTCATTTGTCGTAAGTCGCAATGTGCCAATGATTAACACCCGAGCGAATTGGCTTCGTTTTGGCGATTTTCTATAACTGCTACCTTTGTCTCTTCAATTTCACTGGCCACTGTTCTTCCGCCACTGGCAACTATTCTCTGACCTCACGCCCCACGTCCCACCCTCCACGCCAGTCCAGCGGGGTCAGGCCCTGCGCAGACCCTCCCCCGCTGGCTACTGCCTGACACCGACAGCCGAATTGGCAAAGATCGAACGGGGCCGATCTCGAGGAGCGGCCCTTCTATACTCAGTATGTCACCGAACCAGGCGACTCCTGCGGAAAAATCAATGCCTTTCTCCCCACCCGCTCGCCGCCGTCGGACCGTTGAACATTCTCTCGCGGCCGGAGGCGCTAAACGCCAGTGGCTCCAGGCACGCCCGCCGGATGGCCATCAGCCGCAACGCCTGCTCTCTCCCTGATTTCCCCGAGTTCGCCCAAGCAGTCAGGTATGGTGTCCCCGGAACTCCGAAACAGGGACGCAGCCAGAATCAATAACTAACGAGGCTCCGCCTCAGACCGACGAGATGTAAACAGAAGGGCTCCGGTCGTGCCTAGTAAGGGGTATCGTCAAGGCATCCCCAATTTGAACCGCGAAACGGTTAGTTGACCCCGAGGGGTCGTGACGACCGGAGCCACCCATGAGCTTACCACGTTCTGTCGCCGTAGTCCTCAAGCAGCACGTGACTCTGGAAGTCGAAGGCATCGACCGGATGTACCTCAACGTCTATCAGCCTATCAACGCCGCGCTTGCGGGGGGAGCAGGTGCCGGAACTTGTTGTAACCATGGAAGAGAGCGTAGTAGGGGCTGCCGGGAGTGTTATTGCCGTAGCCGTCGAGCACGTTCCCATAGACGCTGGTGACCCCCCGGACCTCGACGAAGTAGGCCACGCTGAGTGCCAGCCGGGCCCTCGGCAGCAGGGTCACCGTGTCGGCGGCCGCGTTATAAACGGCCGCCAGGATACGAATCGGACGGTTGTCGCTGCTGCCAAGCTTCTTGTCGGGGCCGAGATCGATGAGCTCATAATGGCTCAGATTGCTGGCACTCGACGCATTGAGAGGCTCGTTGAACTGGAGGATCACCGAGGTCGGCTGGTAGCCGGATCCTCGGCGCGACTGGCTGACGATCTGGAGCGTGCTGTTCACGACCGTGATCGTCTGCGAGCTGCGGGCATGGTCCGGGTTCGGGTTGGGCTGGTGGGCCACGACGGCGGCGGTGTTCACCGTGGAACCGACCGCCTGGGGAGTGAGGATGATGTGGACGGTGGCGGTCGCTCCGACCGCCAGGCTGCCCAGGTTCCCCGTCAGGGTGTTTCCCGCCACCTGCACGCTGCCCTGGCTCGACGAGGCCGAGACGTACGTCATGCTCGTGGGCAAGTCATCCGTCAGGACCACCTGCGTCGCGATCGACGGCCCCTGGTTCGTCACCGTCAGGACGATCGTCAACGGCAAGTGCAGCCGGGCCGGTGCGGGGCTGGAAGACTGGCTGAGGACTAAATCAGAGAGGGCCTGATTGAACAGGATCACCTGGCTGAAGTGGGAATAGTAGATCGTTCCCATGCCCTCGATCAGCACCGCGGTGGGCGTGACGCTCGCGACCCGGCCGCCGGCATCCACCCGCAGAATATCGCCCGAGGCACTGCCCGCCGGGCCGCCGCTGATCGTGCGGTCATACGTGGTGGCTGATGCGCTGATGACATCGGCGAAAGGAGTTCCGATCACGTTGGTGAAGATGCCGTTGATCTGGAGCTGCCGGCCACTGGCGACGGTCTGCACCGCGGTGGAACCCAGGTTCAGCGTGATGCCTGTTCCGGCCCTGGAGAAGTCCAGGGTGTTATTCCCCTGGTTGTCCGTCACGCTGGTCGAGCTGCTGGGGGGAAGGGTCAGCACATACGTGTCATTGCCCGGCCCGCCCGCGAGCAGGTCATTGGTGCCATTACTGACGATGGTGTTGTCGGCGCTGTCGCCGGTGATCGTGTCGGCGGCGGTTCCACCGATGACGTCCCGGATATTCGCCAGGGTGCCGTCAAGCATCGAGGCGGTTTCGGCGGCGAGATTGACCTGGGTCGCCTGGTTGTAGCCGCTCAGGTCCAGCGTGTTCACTCCGGCTTGCCCGTCAATCGAGCCGTGGAGCACGGCGCCGTTGGAAAAAACGAAACTGTCGTCTCCTGCTCCGCCGTTGAGGTCGGCGGTGGTGCTGGCGAGGACGTTGAAGGTGTTGGCGGCCGAGCCGCCCTGGAGAATTGCGAACCCGGAGAAGCTCAGGGGCGTTACGGAGCCGTCGGAGTAGGTCTGGGAGGCGCCCAGATTCCAGGTCGATATGACGTCCTCGCCCGTAAGGATGCTGCTGCCCGCGGCGGAGGGGCTGGCGATGACGTTGTCGATCCCATGGAACCCGCCGCCGCTGAAGCTGAGTGCCTCGGTGCCGCTGTAGCCGCTGGCATCCGACCCGGTGATCTGAACGTTCACGGAGCTGCCGAAGGCAGCGTAGCTTAGGGTGTCAAAACCGCCGTTGCCATACAGACTACCCACGAGCTGCGCGGCACCTTGGAAGTTGAACGTGTCGGCGCCGCTTCCTCCCAGCAGGTTGGCCGTGACCTGATCGACCGCGTTGCCGATGATCTCGAAGGTGTCGCCGCCGTTGCCGGCCTGAAGCGTCTGGAAGTTCTGGAAGGCCAGGGTGTTGGTCCCATCGGAGTACGTGGGTGCGTCATTCAGCGTCCAGGTGCTGGGCACGTTCTCGCCGGTGAGCGTGCCCTGGTCGAGGGGCCCGTTCATGGTGGTGATCTGACTGAACCCGCCCGCAATGAACGAGGCCGTGCCTTGAAAGCCCCGGCTGGTCGAGCCGGTGAGTACGACCGACAGGGGGCCGTTCATCGCGCCGAGATCCAGGCTATTGCCGCTGGAGCCGCCCTGGATCGCCCCGCTCAGACTGGCGCCGGGGCCGAAGAGGAAGTCATTGGGTGCGGCGCCGCCGGTCAGGTTGGGGACCGCCGTGAACGTGCTGACGGCGATCGAGCCGAACGCGGTGCCGCCGAGAATACCCGAATCCGATGCGGTGACGTTGAAATTCGTGGCCGCGTCGGGTGCCACGAGCACATCGTTACCGCCGCCGCCATCGACCGTCAGGGTGGTGAGGACCGGGAAGCTGGCGATCTGGAATGCGCTGAAGTCGATCCGGTTGGCTCCGGGCCCGCCCTGGATGGCGATCCCGGTGACCATCGCGCTGGGGAAGGCCCCGGTACCGGGGTTCGCGCCGTTGATGGTGACATCCCCCAGCCCGTTCGTGCCCAGGGCAATCGGATCGGCGGCGTCGCTGATGACGGACAGGGCGCCCTGGGCATTGACCGCCGAGACGATGGCCAGAAGCTGGCGGCTCTCGAGTAGTTCGAGGCAGGGCATGCGCCGGAGTCCGCCCCGGCGTCCTCCGCGCTGGACGATCCGCCTTGACCGCTCGTGGTCTACCATGGTCCCGGCCACTTTCTCGTGTCTGTTCATCGTTCTGGACCGGTTTTCGTCCCGGAGAACCAGCCCCTCTGTCTGGGGAACTCCGCTCGACCTTGAGAGAAAAAAGGATGGCGGCTTCGTGGTTCAGTTTAGACCCTGGGCGGCCAGATGCAACCCGCTTTTCCCAGAATGCGCATTTTTCTGAATCGGAAGTGTTCCTCTAGATCTCCCCGGCAGGGCCAACGGAAACGGCTGCCCTGGTCGGGAGACCCGCGCCGAACACCCGCGGCAGTCAACTGGAGCAGGGCGCCCGTGTGCCATGGCCGAAGGTGATCCGGGCAGACCGCCGGATCTGCGACCCATGGTTGAGGTCGGTGACGAGACGAGTGAGAGGGGATGTGAGATGCCAAAAGAAAACCACCCGGGCGGAGACCAGCCCGGGTGGTATCGCCCCGGCGGCGGGGTGGCTGGGGTCGAGCTGGCGACAGCCAGCGAGCCCCCAGCGCGCCAGCCGCGGATCTGGGGGCGTCGCCCTTCGGGCGTCGACCCCAGCCACCCCTGAGCTGTGACCTGCGTTTGAACCATGCCCGCATGGGTCCTGTCCGCTGCTCGCAACATCTCTGTCCTGAGGCAGATCGGCGCGATGAGGCGTGACCCGCTCGGCGGGCTCGATCAACCTCCGGGGCATCATCCCGAGCCGCCTCGAGAGGCGGTGGCGACACGCCTTGTAAGGCTTTTCCTTAGTGGTTTATCAGCAATTCCCGGCCTGCGATTTTCGCCCTGAAAACACGCTGGTTTTGATCTCCCATTTCGCGAACTCATTGCGCATAATGCTTTCCCGAATTCCCTATCTTACCACCTGGGCCAATGGA
>JBEKTN010000081.1:0-24749 GCA_049516015.1 Isosphaeraceae bacterium
TGGGCCTCTGCGCCAGAACGTGCGAGCGATACCACGGGCTGTTCTCGCCTGGCTCGCGGCCCACGGCTTCCAGCCAGACCTTGTCTGCAAGTCCCACTGGACTGCGGGCAAGGTGGGCGTGCAGGCTCATGGTGCTTGGGGCCACGAAGTGTTAGAACGACACTTGTAATGGGCGGTTTTCCAGTGCGTATCGGTCCCCCTGGTCACTCAGAAGAGCGAAATGGCCGTCCGGGCGGATCGGCTTGCCGATGGCCACAAGTCTTTCATACCCAAGCGATTAGGTTGCGTCCCATGACCTTGTTCAACCCCGTTTTTAATTGCGTGACGCCTTAAGGGCGTAAAACGATTAAAAACGCGGGCTGATGAGGGACTGACTACAGCCGACGAAGCTGGCTATGTCGTTCAAAATCGAAAGAAATCGAAAGGGGCCAACCACCAGCGACCCGGAAGGGAGGGACCTTTGCTTGTCGGCCCGATCAGGAGGGCGGTTGCTCGGCGGGGCGCCGCCTGGCAGACTGGGTGAATGAGACGCTCTCCGAGCGAGTAGCCTTACAGGCAGAAGACAGTCGACCTGAAGCGGGGAGAATCAGCACCATGAGACGTTTTGGACGAGTCGTGGCCGTGTTGGCACTGACGGCTTTGGCGGCGATCCACGTCCGGGCCCAGTCCGCCGCCGATATTGCCCGGACGGCCGCGTATGCGGCCGCGCAACAGAACGCGGACGGCGGCTTCGCCGCCAGCCCGGGACAGCCCTCGACGCTCGGGGCCACCAACACCGGGCTTCGGGTGCTCGATTACGTGGGAGGCTCGCCGCTCGACGAGCCGGGTTGCATCCGTTTCGTCAACTCGTGCAAGGTGCCCGGCAGCGGCTTCGCGCACCGGCCGGGGGGCAGGCCCGACGTGATCACGACGGCGGTCGGGCTGATGGCCGCGGCGGAATTGAAGATCGCCGACAAGGCGATGATCGACGACGACGCCTACTTCGGTGCCAATGCCAGGGCCTTCGAGGATGTCCGGATGTCGATCGCCGGCCTGGAGGCGGTGGGCGTCAGGTCTGCCGACTTCGCGCGCTGGGCCGAACAGCTCGAAGCCTTGCGCACCCCGGACGGTTCGTTCGGGCAGCACCCCGGCAAGGCATTTGTCACCGGCGGCGTGGCCGCGGCCATCCTCCGCATGGGCATGAACCTCGAGAAGCGCGACGCGGTCATCGCCACGATCAAGGCCGGCCAGCGGCCGGACGGAGCCTGGTCCAAGGATGACGGCCCCTCCGACCTGAGCAGCTCTTACCGCGTCATGCGCGCTCTTTATATGCTCAAGGAAAAGCCTGACGTCGAGCGGTTGACCGGTTACATCGGCCGCGACGGGCTGATCGCGGTACAGATCCACGCCGGCAGCCCGATGGAAGTTCAGTTCAAGGACATCCAGATCCGCGTGCTGCCGTGACATGTTCCGCGTGCCGCAAAGTCCGCAACCCCCGGCCATGAACCAACCGGAGTTCTTGACGATGTGCTCGATTTCTGCTTCGGGCCGACCGGCCTCCCGCGGCGGCCTCTTGATCGCGTTTATGACCGCTCTGAGCTTTGGAATCCAACCTCCGGCGCGAGCTCAAGACGCCGAACCGCGCTCGCTGCTCAATCCCCTCCAGGGCCCGCGCGGGCAGTTACCGCCCGAGATGAATCACGTTCCCTCCGACGTGCGGGATACGGCGGGGATGTTCTCGGCCGATGCGGTTCGCGCGGCGCGAGACGCGCTTGGGAAGATCGAGCGAACGATCGGCGTGCCCGTGCTGATCGAGACCGTCGAGACGCTCAAGGAAGAGACCATCGATGAGGTTGCGACCCGGCTGGCGCGCCGGTCGGGCACCCAGGGCGTCTTCATCCTGATCGCGCGCAAGGAGACGAAGATCGAGGTGCTGGCCTCGCGCCGTTACACCGAGGCGTTGCCGCGCCCGGCGCGCACCAAGGTTCGCTCGGCATTCATCGAGGGTTTCCGCAAGAAGAACTTTGACGACGGCCTGCGCGAGGGCATCGCGGCGCTCGACGCCGAGCTGGCCAGCGCCAGGAGCGAGGGCAAGCTGCCCCTGGCGGAAAAGCCCGCGAGCCGGGACGAATCCCCGCCGCGTCGCTTCCTTCCTCAGTCGCCGGCGGCGGCGACACCAGGTCAGTTCGAGGGCACGCGTGAGCATGAGCCAGGCGTTGCCGCGGAGCCGGCCAAAGGCAAACCCCTGGTGATTCGCAACCAGGTGCGGTTGACGCTGGACGGAGCGCGGACGGTCATCGCAGCAGCCGCCGTGCAGGCGGCATCAATGAGCCTCAAGATGAACATCGCCGTGGTGGACGAAGGAGGCCACCTGCTCAGCTTTGATCGCATGGACGGCGCCCGGCCGGCAAGCGGCTACACGGCGATCACCAAGGCGAGTACCGCCGCAACCTTTCGCCAGCCCATCGGTCCGGTTCCGGTCGGAACGGCCAATCCCGACCCGCTTCTGAACGTCAGCCTGCAACTCGCGGCGCAGGCCAGCGGGGGCAAGATCACGACCCTTCTCGGTGGCATGCCCATCGTCGTCGAGGGCCAGGTCATCGGCGGCGTGGGAGTCGGCGGAGGATCCGGCGAGCAGGACGCCCAGGTCGCCCGCGCGGGAGTGCAAGCGTTCCTTGACGAGTTGCAAAAGCGCGAGCCGCGGTGAAGGAGATGATGATGTAGCAGCGAGCCTCACGGATTGACCTCTATACCCGACCAGCGCCCGTGGGCGTCTTTGGAGTACCTCCAGCGATGCTGGGGGTTGCCATGGTGCTCGAGATGATCGACGTCCCGAACCTCGAGGACAAGAAGGCAAAAGTGCGGCAGGGGCTCGAGGGGATCGGGAGCAAGTGTTGGGAAGGGGGCCAGAGGGATGCGTGCCCGGCCTGGGTCGGGCCAGGTGTAGGTCAGCCTCGACTCGTCGGACATCTCACGCCAGACCTCGATCCGGGCCTCGCGCAGGGCCCGGTCGGACGTGTCGGCGCCAACCGAGAAAACGGTCCCGGTGAAGCGGAACTGTTCTCGCGTCAAGTGAAAGTACCAGCATGCTTCGGCGTAAGGCGACTGTTCCAGCTCGGCAGTCTTGACGCTGCGGCCGTCGGTCGCGAAGGTGAGCTGGTGCGTCTCGCCCAGAAAACCACGAAAAGCCAAGGTGCGCACCGCCGGGCGGCCGGTCTCCCGGATTGTCGCCAGTTGAACGAACCGCACCTGGGGAGACTGCCGGTTTCTGTGCAGGGCCAGGTCAAGTGAGGGACGCCACAGTTCTTCTGCCATGCACCTATTCTGGCGTAAGATCGGACCGGGGAAAAGCCCATTCCTCTCACCGGAGCTGGAACTCCTTGCGGCCGAAAAAGAGCCATTCCAGCAGATCACCGCTCCAGCCGCCGGGAGCAATTCGAAGTCGGAAATCTTCAAGAGCAAGGGGGAGCGAGAAGATGTAATCGATCGTGATCGACTCGCCGGCTTGAAGTATGTGCAGTCGCAGGGCGATCGTCCCCGGGGGCGTCGCGGACGCCGAAGCACATTCCCATGACTTCCGCTCGGATCACACGCATCATTTTTCTCCTTCACGTTTGCGATCCGCAAGTCCCGCAATCGACCTGGGGACATGGCTTGGCTATTGAGATTACTTGGAGATGCAAAGCATGAGTCGCAAGAGGGACCAGGCCGATCGAAGAGCGCTGACGCGGGTTGAAAAGCAGCAGCTCTCGGACGATTCAGACCGGCGACCATCCCTCGGCGAGGTTGGACGTGGAGGTGGTCTTGGAGGCCGCCTTGAGAGCATCCTCGACCACGGTCTCGAGGACGTTGATGTACTCGAGGAACCGGCGGCGACCCTCGTCGGTGATCCGGCAAAGGGTCTGCGGGCGCTTCTTGTGGAACCCTTTCCAGATCTCGACGAAGCCGGCCTCGTTGAGGACCTGGAGATGACGGCTGAGGTTGCCGTCGGTCAGGTGGCACAGCTCCTTGAGGTCGGAGAAGATGACCCCGCGCGGGTTGGTGACCAGCGACGTCATGATGCCGAGCCTGGCCTTCTCGTGGAAGATTCGCTCCAGGCCCTCGTACGCAAAGCGGCCCGTCGGTTCCTCTGGTCTGGGTTTAGGCGGCGTCATGGTCCCGCTCCAGGGTCCGGTAAAGCACGGCGGCGGCAAGCAGTTGCCCCACGCAGAAGGGAAGGCCCATGGCCCAGGGGTTGAGAGCGCGCTGGCCTTGCATCAGAGCCAGCGTCCCCAACCCGGTCATCAGGTAGAAGACCGCCACGCCGAACATGGACCGGGGTAGAAGCCGGCAGGAGGCGAAGATGCCCAGGCTGTAGAGCACCTGCCAGAGTCCAGGCAAGATCCAGACGCTCTCGGGCGCGGAATGGACCACGACTATCGTCACCAGTGCTCCCGCCACCAGGCAGGGACAGAACTGCTCCATGGCCAGGAAGGTCAGCTCGCGAGTCAGCGGCGAGGTCGCATTCCGCGCCCGCACGCCCATCTCCAGGACCGCCGACATCCCGCTGATCACCGCGGCCCCGATCCATAATCCCAGGTACGCGTTGATCTGCTGTACCGGGTCCTGAACAGCCAGCGACTGCACGGCCGACGCCAGCAGCGCCACGAGACCCGAAAACGCCGCCGGAACCGCACGATACCCCCGGAACACTTCAGTCCGAGCCATCTGCAGCCGGATCTCGGTGATCTGCGTCAACGCCTCACGAAGTTCCATGCAAACCCCTCCCTCGAGACCGCCCCGCCGCGCGGTCCGTCAACCAGGACAAGTCCATGCTCCAATCCGGCCTCCCCGTCGACGCTTTGCATCGTAAAGCAAGAAAGCCGGAGCGTCAATCGGTTTTTTTCAAGGCACTGAGATCAGGAAGAAGTCCGGAACGCTGGATCCGGAGATTGGGCTCTTTTTCGGCTGCTGGCTCGCGAACTGGTTCGGCTGCCGGCTCGCGAACTGGATGGCCAGCTTGCTGATCGGAACGCCCTGGCGGTGACAGAACGCGGCGGCCTCCCGGAAGCACCGGCGGTCGCTCTCCTCGGCAGGGTGCCAGCCGGTGGGCTCTCGTCCCGTCAGGAGCCCACTTCCAAACGGCGAACCGTTGATCAGTCCGATCCCTTTCTCGAGGACGGCCGGCAAGAGCTCGGTGGCCCGCGTGTCGTTCAGGCAGTAGTGGTTGTGCACCAGGGCAGCATCGACGGCGACCGAGCCCGCTATTTCCGTAAGGCCACTGGGATGACTCCCGGGGAGTATCGCCGCCGACTTGGCAGCCGGAATACCAGTGGGGCTCGCTGAGTCGAGCGAGGCCAGCACCCATCAAAGGCGAGGCTCCTGCCGGACTGGTCGGGACCTTGGGCTCGGCAGAAGGGCCAGCCTTCCGAGGGCCAGGTCGGAATGCGGGAGTGCGAACGCCGGAGATTTTGGGTAAGATCGTGCCGATCGGTAGGCTTGGCTTGTGAGGATGCAAGCCAACCGGGTAGCGCCGGTCACCTCGCGATTGCTTCACGATGGTTACGCCGTAGATTCAAGACCTACCCCGCGGAGTACGGGACCACGTCCCACGATGGATTACTCACACTTTCTGATCATCGCTGGGCTGATTCTGGTCAATGCCTATTTCGTCGCCGCGGAATTCGCGCTGGTCAAGGTTCGCACCAGCCAGATTGACCAACTCGTGGAGGAGGGGAGCTGGGCGGCCCGGTTGACCAGCAAAGCCCTGGACAAGCTCGATGTCTATCTCTCAGCCTCACAGATCGGGATCACGCTCGCCAGTCTGGCGCTGGGCCGGGCGATCCAGGACTGGGTCGAGCCGCTGGTTGCCGCGGCGTTCGAAAAGCTGGCGAAGCTTCCGCTGATCTATTACGGTCTGGGTTGGCTGGGCCCGGTTTTCCACTGGCTCTTCGGGCTGGTCGGCCTTGACTTCGGGCGGCTGATACCGGGCTTCTCGGTCGGCATCGTTCCGGTGGCGGCCCTGTGCCTGGTGACGTTCCTGCACATGGCCTTGGGTGAACAGGCCCCCAAGACGCTGGCCATTCGCGCACCGCGGATCCTGGCGCTCGTGACCGCGCCTCCCCTGGTCTTGATCGGCCACATCTTCTGGCCGGTGATCTGGCTGCTGAACACGGCCAGCAACCTGACCCTGCGCGTGCTGGGCCTGGGCCGGGCAAGCGCCGAGGAACTGACTCACACCGAGGAAGAGCTGCGGCACATCCTGCTCGAAAGCGCGGAGGGAGGGCACCTTTCGCGGACCGAGCGAATCATGATCGAAAACGTCCTCAACCTCGAGGAGAAGACAGCCAGGCGCGTGATGGTCCCGCGGCCGGACATCGTCTACCTGAGCCTGTCCCGCCCGCTGGAAGAGAACCTGCGGCTGGCCCGCCAGGCCGGGCATACCCGGTTCCCTCTCTGCGAGGATGATCTGACCACCGTGATCGGGATGATCCACGTCAAGGACGTCTTCCGCTCCGGGGGCAACCAGAACGGCCGGCTCGACCTCCGCCAGTTATCGCGCAAGGTCCCGTTTCTTCCCGTCACCTTGAGGCTCAACCAGCTCTTGCTCGAATTCCAGAAGAACCGGGTCCACCTGGCGATGCTCCTGGACGAGTACGGCAGCGTGGTGGGCATGGTGACCCTGGAAAACGTCCTCGAGGAGCTGGTCGGCCCGATCCAGGACGAGTTCGACCGCGAGCCTCCCCAGGTCACACCGACGGGAAACGGAGTCTTCGAGGTCGAAGCTTCCTGCCCGCTCGATGTGCTGGCCGAGCAGGTTGGTCTGGAGCTCCCCGAGACCGAGGCCGAGACCGCCGGCGGCCTGATCCTCGACATCCTGGGCCGCCTGGCCAAGACCGGAGACACGGTGGAGGCCAGCGGCCGCCGCCTGACGGTCGTCCGCGCCGACCCCACACGGATCCGAAGGATCCGGATCGAGCCGCTCGACAGAGCGGAGGTGGAATCGCCAAAGAAAGAGGTGGAGAATACCGATGGGATGTAGGCGCGGCGCCACAGAGCACATGCGAAGGCGAACGCGACCGACCCATTTTCGGCTGGACCAGTTCTTGGGGAGCACACCAAGGGAGGGGAACGTTCGCCGAGGAGGCTCGCGGGGCGGCCCGCGGCCCCCTCGCACCCGCCCCGAACTGGGAACACCTTGGAGAAAGTCAACCATGAAAAAAACACCGAGCGACACCGGGGTCTTGGCCGCGATCCTCCAGTTCAACCAGGACCGCAAGCCGGGACTTTTGCGGCTCAAGCTGCGGAAGATGCGTGCCGACCCGTTCACGTTCTTCCGGGGCGCCGATCACCTGTTTTGCCGGGACTGGCCCGAACTCCGCCCCCTGGATGCCGGCCCGGACGTCTTGATCTCCGGCGACCTGCACTTGGAAAACTTCGGCGCCCACCGGACCACGGAGGGAGATTTCCGCTACGACCTCAACGACTTCGACGAGGCGGTCGTCGCTCCGTGCAGCTTCGACGTCGTCCGCTGCGCGACCAGCATCATCCTGGCCTCGGAACAGTGGAAGCTCAGGCCGAGCCAGGCCACCGGCATGGCCCTGGCGTATCTGGAAAACTACCGCAAGGCCGTGCTCAAGGCAGTCGAAAGCGGTTCCGTCCACGAGATCGTTCCCCACGGCGGCCATGGCCCGATCCAGGAAATTCTGGGCTCGACGGCCATCGCCACCCAGGCCCAGCTCCTGAAGGCCAAGACCAGGCGAAAGGCAGACGGAAGGCCGCTGATCCGACGGACTGACACGGCGGTCAACGTCTCGCGCAAGTGGTTTGACGAGGTCGCCGCGGCACTCGAATCCCACGGCCAGCGCCTGGGCAAGCCCGACGCTTTCAAGGTTCACGACCTGGTCTTCCGGATCGTCGGCGTGGGCAGTCTGGGAGTGCGCCGCTATCTGGCACTCGTCGAGGGAGCCGGCCCTCCCGATGGCTACCAACTGCTGGACATCAAGGAACCCAGGCCGTCCGCGGCGGCCCCGTGTGCCACGGACACCCTGGTCGACATCGAGGGTGACGAGGCCCGGCGAGTCGTCCTGTCCCAGACGATTCTCCAGGGGCACGTGGCCGTCGGCCTGGACGTGCTGAAGATCGGCCAGCGGCCGTACCGGATGCGGGAGATGATTCCCGTCGAGAACCGCTCCAGCCTGGACCGGTTCCGGCAACAGCCGGAGAGATTGCGGAGGGCCGTCGAAAGAGCCGGCCGGCTGACCGCCTCGTCCCAACTTCGCGGGGCCCGGTTCAAGCCCGATCACGATCGCTGGCCCGACCTGGCTCGATGGGCCGAGGGCCCCTCTCTCGACGCCGTCCTCGCCGCCGCGGCCCGCTTCACCGAGCGCACCAACCGGCAGCACGCGGAGTTCCAAGCCGCCACTCGCGACGCCGGAGGCATCTCGGCCGCTCTGCATGCCTTCGCCGGCCAGAACTTAAAGTAACATAGATCGCGGGATGCACTCGGCCGATGAGTCGCCCCCGACCAGCCTTGACCTGGTGGGGAGGTACGCAGCATGCAAGACGATTTCTCCCGAAGGGTGTTTCTGAAGACGTGCAGCATGGCGGGTGCGGCGGTCGCCTTCGCTTGCCCAGAAGGCAAAAGGCAAAAGTGGGAAGGGGATGCTCAGAAGGCAAAAGGCAAAAGTGGGAAGGGGATGCTCAATGCCTTTCGGCATCTCAGTGGTGGGTGTCTTTATATCTTTTACCTTTTACCTTTTGCCTTTTGCCTTTTACCTTTCCTGGCGTTGTTTCAGTCCGCAATCCAAAATCGTGTGTCGGCCCTTCGGCGATCCTAACTGGGTCACGGACAACGGCCAAGCGATTGGGGCTGGAATCGACGATTCGGCCCCGTGGAAGACCGAAGAAACAATCGTAGGCTGGCCACGGTTACTGGTCGCTGTCTCCTTTTATTTCTCCTGTATTCTCCAAATTTGGTCGCTGTCTCCTTTTCCTTTGCTGTCTCCTTTTCCTTTGCGGAAACTAACCGCACGATGTCGCGAAGAGCCAGTTTCACTTATCACGTTTCCCCAGTAGGCAAGCAGGGTCGGGATGTTTGCCGAAATTGCCGTACGCGATGATCTTTTGAGCAAGGCAGCCCGAGCGACACTGCTCCAAAACACCGCACGAACTGCAGGGTTCTTGGAACGGAGTGGCGAGATATTGTCGTACAGCCAAGAGATAAGGGGACTTCTCCCAGCAGTCCCGAAGACTAGAACGATCTAGCTTCGAGTACGTGGCGTTTCCAACGATCTGTTCGGCTCGAATTTGCTTAAATGCATCGCAGGGGTAGATGTCAAGTTCAGGCCCAATGGTCAGGCGATCAACTCCAGCGCAGCACTTCGGCTGGTGATTTAATAGAAGAACGTTAAATGGTGATCCAGTGCGCACGCTATAATTCAATTTACGCAATCGCTCTATCGTATTTTTAAGCATTAGATACTGAGGTCTACTCAGAACGCGCTGACCAAGCATCTGCCCCCGACCTTGTGGGACGAATCGAAGAACACTGACCTGTGATGCTTGTAAGTCGATCGCTAACTCAACAACGCCTTCCAGATCTTGAAAAGTATCGGCGAAAGGCACAAAGTGAATTTCGCACGGCGTGTTGAGGTTTCTAACGACCCTAATGGCTGTCAAGGTTCGCTGAAAGCTCCCGCGGATTTGGGTTATTCGTTCGTGCTTCGCATCAGTACATCCAAACAGGCTGAAGACAAATCGCTTGCATCCACCCGCGACTAGGGGTTCGATGATGCTCCTTGGGTTCTCCACATACCCAGAGGTATATATACTTACATCCATTCCAAGTTGTGATGCCATGCTGACTGCATCCGCTATGTTGTCCCAACGAAGCGGCTCGCCGCCCGAAAGAACTAGCTTCTCGACTCCCATATCGCCAGCTTCGGTCAGAATCCGTGCGCAATCAAGCCAGGACATCTCGCGCGCGCAAACTGATTTTGCGTCACTTGAGCAGTGAACACACATCAAAGGGCATGCGTGGGTCACTTCGATCTTAAGTTCTTTCAATTGATAAAACGACATGAGTTGTCGCATGGAAAAGATTCCGTAATTCGATTCCGCTCGTTCCGTTAAGCTTACCAGTTCGTTGGGCGCATTTCAGGCTCTGTCAAAGAGCCCTCATCGACAACTAAGACGCAGATGTCGTCGGATGAACGCTATTGTGATCATGCCGCCGTGGTTATTGGCCGTTATCTATTACCGCGAGAAGACTCGGTCGGACCTCCTTCACGCTGTTCTTGCCGCGCGATAGTCGGATGTATGGAAGAGCGAACACTGACTTCCCAGACTGAACTACCACTATCGCCCTCGTGGTCGTGCCGATGGGGGCTGTGGCCGCAACGCCACACGGCTTGACTACTTCGGCATTGCTTTCAATGAATCCGGCGTTGAAGATGCATCAGCTTTAATCTTCGGCTGTGGGGCGGCATCGGCGGCCTTCTTGGGTTCTGGGGGAGCCTGGACGGGCGCTGGGCGGCCACCAAAAAACGCTACGTCCTTTCGGCCATCAAAGTAATCCTTGATTGCCCCTCCGATGAAGAACAGGACGATTGCCGCGAATAACCATGTAGTATGGTTCAGTTGCAATTCGATAGATTCGATTTTCCTCTTCAGCTCTGCGGGCGATGCGACCTCGCCTTGGATCTTCATGACGTCTTCGGCGGTGATGTTCTTGCACCCCACCTTTTTGTAAGTGTCTTCTGTCTCTCGATCCAGGTCGGCAAACCAGATTATGAAGAGCCGTTGGCCTTGGTCGAGCACGATGTTCTTGCTCCCCGCGTTATAAACCGCAAACATCAGCCTGCCTTTGTAGCCAGGGTCGACGTGGAATCCGGAGACGTTAACAAGACCTTGGAATTTCGAACCAGCACGGATCGAAATGAAGGCGATGCAATCGTTGGGAACAGCAACGACTTCTTGAGTGATCAACAGCCCAAACTGTCCCGGCGGAATGACGATCTTGCTGCCTGCCGCGACGAGGGTCTTGTCGCTTGGGTTGGACGTGACGAAAGCTTGATCCCCAACCCCCATCTCGTAACCACAATTGGTGACCCGTTTTTCATCGTACGGGGCCAAGATCTCACCGGCCGGAATGCGATCCTTGAGCTTCTCACTGCTCCAGTAGGCCATTGCGGTCTGTCTCCCTGTCTAAGGTAATGGGTGTGGTGTATTGACTCTGAACCCGGGCGTGCCCTGTTGCATGCCTTCCTGTTCGCCACAACTCGCGGGCGGGGGATCGAATGATCGTCGGCCATGGGATAGATATTGTGGAACTCAGGTCGATTGAGGAGCGTCTTGCGTCCGACGAGGACGACTGGGTCGATGGTGCCTTCAGCCTCGAGGAGCAGGAACAAGCCGACCTTCCACCGAACCGTGTCCATTTCTTCGCCGGACGATACGCAGCGAAGGAGGCCGTGGCCAAGGCCCTCGGGACCGGGTTTACCGAGGAGGTCGCTTGGCTCGACGTTGAAATACTCCGGTCCCCCTCAGGGGCGCCAGAGGTGCGGCTGTCGGAAGGCGCGCAGGTGGTGGCCCGGACACTGGGGATCTCCCGATGGTTCATCAGTATCAGCCATAGCGGGGCATATGCGGTCGCCAGCGCCATCGCCGAGGCTGGATCGCTTACAAGCCCTTGAACGTGATCGAACGCTCGTCCAGGTTCACCACGAGTGTCCCGGAGCCCCGTTTCTTGATCTCACGCCAGACAGCGAAACCCTGGACGACCGCGCGTTCCCACTCCCCTTCGGTGCAGCGGCCAACCTCCAGGTGTGCCGTCATGTTGCGGATCATCCGAAGCAGTTCGGAACTGAGACTCGCCTTCCCCTCCAGCCAGTTATAATCCTTAGCGTAAGCGAAGATCATCGCCGAAACCCCCTCCTCGGTCGCAATGGCCCGGCCGCCATCCTCGACTTCGTCAACCTTCCCGTCGCTTTTCCTCTTGACCCCAAGCAGCTTCCGGGTCAGCGGTGACCATCCGAGGACGGCGGCGAACGAGAGGTGCAGGACATCGTGGTAGCCGTACCCGTCCCCTTCGTACGCGTTGTCTGTCAGGACGTCGCCGAATTGTCTGTTCTTATAGTATACCCGCACAACCGGCTTCTCGTCTTGGTCGTGCGTGGTAGCGAAGTCGATCAGGAAGCGACGCGGGAATCGCTCCCCCTCCGGGAACCCAGCGTCGAACGCGGGCAGGTCGGGAAGTTGCCCCCAGCGATGTTCGCACTTCGTCAGGTTTTGCTCCGCCACCTCATTGAGGCAGAGGTCGAACTTTGTTGCCAGGTTGGAGAGATACCAGAGCAGGTCGCCGAGTTCCTCGGCGAATCGGCTCCGGAAGTGAGTGTGGGATTCGCCGTCCCGAAGCCGTTTTTTGTACTCGGTCAACAGCTCTCCAGCCTCCCCGGCGAGACCCAACAGCGGGATCATCATCCCAGACTCGTCGGCCGCCGGGTTGCGGTCGGTCTTTGCCGCCCGTTCCTGGTATTCCCGCAAATCCATCCATGCCTCCCGTGGGCCAACTGAGCCATTCGAGGAATTGGTGTGAGCCTTCAATTGTCGGGATACCGCCTCGTTGATTCCCCACTTTGGGGGATACCAGTAGTCGATCGGGTTCAGGTTGGGGTGGAAACGTTGCTTGATCCTGGTGCGTCCTGAGGCACCCGCAGCGTCCGGGTGCCTAACCCGGGCGTACTTGCCAACCTCGCAGAAGAGATTCTGGCAATCGATGAACTGGAGCCTCCTCCCCCAAAGGCTAGGGAAATCGAGGCCCAGTCGCTGGAACTCGATCTCCTGCCGGTCGGCCATGAACTTGATAACCTCGGCGTCGTTCAGTCCACCGGTGTATGAGAAGCACTTCCGTATCCCATCCACAGCCCCTGGCCCGGGCACGACGAACTCCTTTTCCGTAAAATTCGTGACCGTGCTGTAGTTCACGTCCGTCACATACTGGTACGCCAAGAAGTCTCCAATCGTCGGGTAACTCCGGATCAGGTCGAATGCCCGTTGCATGTTCTTGGCTGAAGCCAGGCGGGCGGGAAGTTCATCGTTCATCATCTGCCCGATCAGGGTCAGGTGGTTGCGGTGCTTCCGGTCATGACCGAACGATCCTCCAGTGGGCATGATGTACGCCGCCGAGTAGATCTTCGTGCCCTCGGCCATCGCCCTCGTAAGCGTTTGGTCGTAATGCTCGAACGAGAAGTCGGCATAGGAGATCTGGCCGAGCGACTTCTCCAAGATCTCCCACGTCTCGATCCGGTTGAAGAGCTTGAACAGCAGGACCCGGAAAACGACCTCGGCGGGGTCGCCCGAGGCCCCTTCACCGTAGATCACGTGACGGATCAGGTATTGGCTTACCCGGTCTGAAGCCCGGTAGGCGTTGGTGAACTTGTAAGTGAGCAGGATCGGGTCATCAGTCCAGGGTGCCGGCAATCCCTCCAGGCGCCGGAAGAAAACCTGCTGCCGCTCGGTCGCAAACCGCCAGTAGGTGTCGTAGACTAGGGTCGGCTCCAGCGGGGAGATCCCCGGTGGGGGCGCCTCCGCCTGGGGTGGGAAGTCATCCCCCGTTGGGAACAAGGCGGGTGGGCGATCACGATCGCGTCGCTTGGTCGGCTTCTTCATCGTCACCCTTCCACCTCGACGGCGCGCAGATTTGTCTCGCCGACGCAATTTCGCGCGAGGTCGGTCAGGCGTTCGAGCTGCTCACCCGGCTTCGGTCGGGTGTCCGACGACACCTTCTGGATACCGGCGAAGCAGTTCAGCCTCTCGAACCGCAAGTTTGTCTGGCTTGCGACGAACGCGCCGAGCCGCATCAGGCCGAGCCAGTTCCCGTAGGCTTTGACGAAGAACAGTTGCATCGCGTAGAACGCGTTCAGCGACAGGGTTTTGCGGTTGAAGTCTGGGACGAACGCGATGTGTTGGAGGCAGGGAAAGTGCTGGCGTGCCTCGATCTGATCCCGAACGGGATCATAAATCGACGCCTGCAGCGCCATGCGCATCGCTCCCGGCTTGCAGGCGTTGATGATAAATTCGATCTGGTTGCCCCCTCGCTCAAGCCGTCCCTTCAGGTGCGCCTCCGGTTCGCCGTTCTTCGGATCGGTGCCGTAGCCGATCAGGCGTGCGAAATAAAGGCCGTTGCTGTTCTGCGGCGGCGCCATTGCCACGAAGTCTGGCAAGAACTCCAGATAGCTCTTGTAGAGCTTCTGCCGTTCGCCGCCCGCTCGGCGCCACATGGCTTGCGGGAAGATCGTCTTGGCAACCGTCTCGACCGGCTGCTGATCCGCTTCCTCGAGGCATGCGTCGAGCGCGTGCCTCAGGTCCACGTCCTCGGCCGGCTGCCCCTTCGGGTCAGCGGCGATGCTGATCAGGAACGGCGAGAGTTCCCGGCCGGTGGATCGTGAAATCGCGAGGAAAGCCCTCGCCCAGGCCGTCGCAAGGTTCGGCTCCCTCTCGGAATACATCGCAGGCTCACTCATCGTCCCCGTCCTCCAACTCAAGGTGGCGGTTCGTGCTCCAACCCGAGTACTGATATTTGGCAACCCTCACCACCACCGCCCATCCCCCACGGGCCTCGACACGGATCATCCCGGGACGCGTGGGAGTGAAGACGCGGCCGAGCGGGAGGTCCCCTTCAAGCCGCAGGTGGTCGAACTCAGGCTCGCTCCCCGGGGGGAGGAGCAACGTTGTCCCGACCTCGGTATCCAAAGTCGGCATCGAATAATGACAGTCGGCGACCCAGAGGCGGTCGCTCCCTTGGGCGCCTAGGAGGGAGCGCCGGATGACAGGCAATCCGACTCTGGACAGCACGCTTGCCCGATTGCGGGTGATCTCCCTCAGGCCGAAGGCGAGGTGGTTGACCATTGTCAGGTATCCGACGCCGAAGTGGCAGGCGACCGTGAATACTTCTTCGGGGCGGGCGACCGGCGCGTTCCAGCCCCGGGCGGCGAAAGCCTGGCGCACCCCGATCTTCGGCATCAAGAGGAACCCGGCGAACGCGTTCGCTGCGAACTCCTCGGGCGCGGAGGCCGGGTCTGACTTTCCTTCCCCGATCTGCTCGTCGAGATGCATCCCCGGGTGGCCGAGCGCGTGGTGCCCGAGTTCGTGGCCGGTATTGAACACCCGGCGGCCTAGAGGTCGTAGAGCCGAAACCTCGATGAGGGGTCGGCTCGACCGATGGTAGCAGCCTTCCATGCTGTAGTGCGCGAAGCGGACACGGACTTTCGGGGACAGCTTCTCGCACAGATCGTAGACATTGACGGGGGTGCCGAAAGGAAGCCCGGCTTCCTCCCGCACCTCAAGGGTCTTGTCCAAAGCCTCCTCAGCCAAGTCCGCGTTGCCCACGGTCATTCCCCCTCCGTTGGCCCGCGCAAGGCCGCCAAGACCCGCATGAGTTGATCCAAATCCTCCGGCTTGATCTTCTTTAGCTCGCGGAAGGCGAGTTGGAGGCGCTCGTCCTGCGGGTCGAGCTTGTCAGTCCCGACGCCGGAGAGCCAAACCGGGTCGACGTCGTACACCTCCGCGAATCGGGAGATCTCGGGCATCGTCACGTTCCGATTCCCCGCCTCGATCTCGGAGATGGTGGGGCGGTGCATTCCCATCTTCTTGGCCGCCTGACCCTGGGTTAACCCGGCCAGCGTCCTCGCCTCACGCAACCGCCCCGCGATGAGCTTCTTCTTCTCGGCGTCGTCATTCATACCTTGCACCCCTTGGGGGCATACTTCTCGATGAACTTGCGGGCGATCTCACGGACGGTCAGTTTTCGACCCCGTTCGACGAATATGTTCCGTACCCGAGTGCCCTTCGGGAGCGGGTTGCCAAGCTCACGGGCGAGCCGGCGGACGATCTCTGGGATGAAATGACTGTCGAACCCCTTGATGTCGGCCAGAGGCTTGCTATCCGGGGTGATGCTGTTGACGTCGAGATCCTGTTCGACGTCCTGGTACTCCCGAAGGATCTCACGCAGCCTCGGGATAACGGTCTCGAGTTCCATTACCACCTCCTGGTAAGGACATCTTACGTCTCGGTAAGAAATTTGTCAAACCCCAGGGGCGCAGAAACCCGATCGTCACCTCCACCGGATGGTAGCGTGCGAAATTGATTCCCGACTCAGGATAGACTTGAGCCGAGGGCGCCCTTCACCCAAGAACCTGGAGTTGTGTTTGGGTTGCGGAAAATCGAAAAGGTGGCAGGAACCGAAAACGGCTTTCTTCGACCGATGTGCCCGATATCGCTTGCCGATACCTTATCTGCCCCTTGAAGTTAGGTATGGTGGCCCCGGAACTTAGGCGCGCTGAACATGTCATTCCTTTAGCTCGTTGGCAATCGCCCCGAACAACTCCAGAGCCGTCTGGAGGTCGTCGGCGATCTCCTGGGCTAGGACGTCGGGTTCGGGGAGGCTGTCGGCGTCCTCCAAGCTCTTGTCCTTGATCCAGAAAATGTCGAGGTTGAGCTTATCCCGCTTGGCGAGTTCCTCGTAACTGAAGCATCGCCAGCGCCCCTCGGGGTTGTTTCGCTCCAGGTCGGCTTGCGCTCGTGGCGGTTTTCGGGGTGGTAGCAGGCCACGAACTCGTCGAGGTCGGAGCGCTTGAGCGGCTTGGTCTTGAGGGTGTGGTGGATGTTGGTGCGGTAGTCGAAGACCCACAGCTTCTCGGTCCACGGCTTCTCACGGGCGGGCTTGGCGTCGAAGAACAGGACGTTCGCCTTGACGCCCTGGGCGTAGAAGATGCCGGTGGGTAGACGCAGCAGGGTGTGAACGTCCGCTTGCTCCAACAGCTTCCGCCGCACGGTCTCGCCCGCCCCTCCCTCGAAGAGTACGTTGTCGGGGACGACGATGGCGCAGCGGCCGTTGATCTTGAGCAGGCTCTTGACGTGCTGAAGGAAGTTCAACTGCTTGTTCTTGGTCGATGTCCAGAAGTCGGGCCGCTCGTAAGACTCGTCCTCCTTTTCCAGGTCTCCCTCTTCGCTCACGATCGCAATCGTCGATTTCTTCCCGAATGGTGGATTCGTCAGGAGCAGGCTCACGCGGTCGCCGTCGCCCGGAGGGCTCGCCAGGCTGTCCTTGCCAGAGACGATAGGGCAAGGGTCGGCGTCGATCCCGTGAAGCATCAGATTCATGATGCAGAGCCGGGCGGTGTTCGGGACGAGCTCCCAGCCCCTCACGAAGCCCCGCTTCAAGTGCTTCTTCTCGTCAAGGTCGAGGTCTTTGTCCTGGTGCCGCACCACGTAATCATGAGCGTTCAGAAGAAAACCCCCTGTGCCGCAGGCGGGATCGCAGAGCGTGTCTGCCGCTGTCGGTCGGGTGCAATCCACGATCGCCTTGATGAGTTCTCGGGGCGTGAAATACTGACCGGCCCCTTTCGGGCTTTCCGCAGCGCTTTTCGACAGCAGCCCCTCGTAGATGTCGCCCTTCACATCCGCCTGCATCGACATCCACTTCTCGGGCTCGATCAGATCCACGATCAGGCGGCGCAGCGTGACCGGGTTCTGGATTTCCGGCTTCGCCTTCTTGAAGACCTCACCAAGCATCCCCGGCTGCGTCCCGAGCTTCTCGAGGATGTGGCGATACTGCGTCTCCAGGGCATCGCCTTCCTTGCTGAGCAGGCTCGCCCAGTCATAGCCAGCCGGGACAATGGGTTTGCGATTGTAAGGCGGTTTGGTCTGCTCGTCCGCCATCTTCAGGAAGAGCAAGAAGGTGATCTGCTCGACGTAAGCCATGTAGCTCAAGCCGTCGTCCCGGAGGACGTGGGCGAAGTTCCATGCCTTGCTGACAACTTGCTGGGTGTCGGTGCTCATGATGTTCCGGCCGACACTCTCGAGAGTGCCAGGGCGTAAGCCAGATTCTTTACGGGGAAAGTTCTGCCAGCCACTCTCACACGAACGTCGTCATTGAATGCCTGAGTCACATCCTCACGAAGCTCTTCATCGAACACGAACCGCTGGGAATCGGGGGTTGCGTGGATCTCCCGCAGCTCGAAGCTCAGGCGATCCTTATCGAGTTCCCGGATTCGCCCTTCAAGGTCAACAACCTGTGGCTCGAGATCCAAGTTTCGGATCGCCGTATTCACCCTTTGGCGGTCGTGACGCTCGAGAACCAACGGTGTGACACGAGGACCTAGTAGCTGGCCTTTCAATTCTAGCCGTTCGATATTCCCATGAGAGGATGGCGTGATTTCTTTGAGTGCCCGAAGTACCGCAGCACTTTCGTCGGAGCCACTAGGCGAGTAGACGCCTTCATCCGCAGCCTTTGTGGTGAGCCACTTCAAGCCCTTGTTCAGAAGCTTCCCGACCTCCTCGAGAGTCTCGGCTTCCTGCGACTTGTGTTCGACATCTCTGAAGAGGCTTCTCTCCGCAATGGGCATGCGGAATGAAATCTCGAAGCTGGAAAATGCCAGTCGTTGCGTTGGAAGGTCGAAGAGTCGCCTCAAGAACTCGTCCGGACGGCCAGCCTGTGGCTTTTGACCGAGCACGTATTCCGACAAGATTTTAAACGACTTTTGAACGCCCTCTACACAGGATCGGATTACGCTGCCGGGAATCTGGCCTGGGGCGATCTCTTGGCCAATTGCACGCAGCGTCAGAAGGGGTTCGAGCGACGGCCACAACATTGTGCCGAGAGCGGGCAATGCATCATTCGGGATGGCCTCGAAGTCGACAAGCTGACAGCCGACAATTTCTCCATCCGATGTCACATCGCATAGCCAGCAACGAGGCTGATTCAGGGCATCGTGAACGCTAATGATACCGCTCTGCAGCGAATCGAGGATCCTCTGCGTCGTCGGGGCAACAACGTAACGACAGACCGATTCGTCCTCGTCGGACCAGTAAACGAGATTCCGTTCTCCGTCAACATCCAAGGTCGTGAAGATGCGCGGTCCATCGAATTCATAGAGGATCTCGACGGGGTCGAACGGCCTCAAAAAGGATGGATCAGTTCGCTTTCCTGGAATGGTCCACATCTTTCAGCCCGCTTCCATGACGACGGCGAATAGGCTCGCACGCTCCACTTCTCTGCACGCCCACCATGTTGAATGCGTCGGTTGCTTCCCGGTCGTTAGTTTTATCTTTCCATGCTCGGTGTGAAGGGTCCCCTGCGCAATCAGTCGACCCAGTCTAGGGAGGAGGTGGCGCTGATGCACTGCATCTTTGAGTTCCTGGAAGACTGAGAGACCGCACCGGAGGCACGCCGGAGCCTTGGGCATCTTGCCCGTTTCGAAATGGGTCGCAAAGTCCTCCGCAGACGGAGGATCTGTCTTTACTATACGAAAAACCTGGCCGCTTGCGTCAATCGCATCCTGGGGTGGGCAGTCGCCGGGCCAATTGTCTGGAAAACTCATGAGTTAGTCTCGGTGGGGATCGGAGAAAACTGTTGTCAAGTTTCGTGCATTCTTCATGCGGAAAAAACCGTGCTCTGCTAGATAGCGATCATGCCTCTCGCCTTTCGCCGTCCGGGTTGTCCATTGCATGTATCGGCCTGGTCTGAGGCCCTCGGCGCGTTTGACGCGGCCGCTTCGAAGCGGTGCCTATGTCGCCTTGGGCATAGCTTTCCAGCCCCTCGCGTACTCGCTTCAGAAGCCGGGATCCAGGTTCGTCGGTAGGATCTTGGGGTACGAGTCGACCCTCGAAAGCCCGCTTCAGGATGCCCTGCCGCAGCCGGGCGGCTCGCTTCAGGTTGGCTTCGACCTGGGCTTCGACCTCGTCTACGATGGAGAGGCGGCTCTCGATCTCTTGGACGATGGCAAGTTGCTCTGCGTAGGGCGGGAACGGTATCGGGAAAGCCTTCACATCGCCGACGTTGAGGTGGGGGGAAGCACTACCACCTGTGAGCTTGGCGACCAGAGACAATAACTGAGGGGAGTTCAGTACGTGCATCAGGTAGCGGCTGGATACGGTAGCCCGCATCAGCATCATCCTCTGCCCCAAACAGAGTCGGATACCTGGCGGAACTATGCAGGCGATCCCGAGTATTCCTCCCTCACGGCTGTAGAGGATGTCTTCCGGCTGGGGCTTGAGCCTTGCAATCCTCGCCTGATACGTGCTCTCGGAGACATACCGAACTTGGTCAAGGAGTAGTCTGCCTGGACGGAACTCGGTGGTCCTAACGCATGCAATACCCTTGTCTGTCCACTTGGGAGTCGAGTGAGGACAGTCTACGATCTCCTTGCAGATCTGATCGAGTCGTGCCAAAGCCCATCCGCTAGGGAGTTCTGTTTCTATTTGGTGATGCTGGTCGAACGAGTGCGATCCCGCCAGCCGTGATGAGCGCCGAGAATTCCTCATCTCGCCATTCGATACGGGGAGCAGGAAGCCCTGTTGTTCACCTTGAAGTCGTTTCAGGAGGACGGAGGCGGGTTCGGTGTCGGGGTGCTGGGCCCGCCAGTCCTCGGTGAGTTTGCCGTCGATAGCCGCCTTAAGGACAGCGGCTCTATACCGCTTCAGGTTGGCTCGCAATCTTTCCAGGGTGGCGACCCCTGCATCGAGGTCAGAGAATAGTTCCTCGATCTTGGCGACGATGCTGCACTGCTCGTTGAAGGATGCTAACAGCAGAGGAACCGTTTCGGCGAGGGCGGTCGAAGACAAGCTCGCTTGATTGACGTGATGAACACAGCGGTGGAGGAAGTAACCGGTCATCCAGAGGAAGTGAAGTTGGTGAGCAACGAAGCGATGATCGACCCCTTCGGGTAAGCGAAGACGGGTCATGTGGTTTGAGAAACCCCAGTTTTCTTCCAGCGTGATCGCTGCAGTTTTGCCTATGAGTTCGGGACTATTCGTGTTGTTGAATAAGACATCGCCTTTCCCGAGCCTATGTGTGTGGGTCTCTGGCGCAACATACTTCACGTCCGAGAGGTCTATCCGTCCGAGACGGTCGATGTTCATGGGGCGGATGTGCGGGATGCCTGCTCCTTCTTTGTTGTGCTTACCGCTCGCAAACCCTGGCTGCACGTCGAGAGCAACTTCCCCGAGTGACGTGACACGCCAGTGAGGAGGCAGGTTTGACCGCTCAAGGGGATAGTGCTGATACTCCAAGTGACTCACGCTGCCAGCCTCCGATTGAGTTCGTCAAGGATCACCGGCAGGCGCTCCCCGAATAGGTCATGAACTCGCCCCAAGCCGCCAATCGTATTGAACGGAGCATAATCAAAGTCGTCCTCCTCAATTCGCAGGCTCTTGGCGATGTGATCTTTGATGGCGTCGAGCCACTGGCGCTGCTCTTCGGTGAAGACCACGCCCTTCTGCCCCTGCTCGGTGAGCCATTGCTCGTAGCGCTGCTGCACCGTGCTGGAGAAGGGAACGATCGGCTCTTGCGGGTCGAGGGCGTGGCGCACCAGGGCGATGAGATCCACCACATCTCTGCCGCCCTTGCCTTTCACAGCCTGCGGCTCGGTCGTCTCGTAGGCTTGCCAGACCCGCGCCGGGGTAGCTCCCAGCGGCGGGTTCTTGAGTGCGGTGGCGAGATCCCTAACCTGCCGGAACCGCAGCCCCGCCCGATGGGGACGGCTGTAGAGGATCTGAATGGCTTCGAGTTCGTCCTTGTGCTGCTCGATGAACTCCTTGAAGCTCGTGATGAGCGTCTGGGCTTTCTCGAGGGCGTGCGCGTCGAAGCCTGCGTGGAGTAGCTCATCCTGCGTGATCTCGTCGATGACCTGTTCATGGCTTCGCTTGAGGTTCAGCAGCAGATCCCGCAGCTTCGAGTTGTGGAACGGCTTCAATGCCGCCGCCAGCAGGGTGTCTTGCACTTTATCGAGCTGCTCTGGTGTCGCCTCCTGATCCTTCGCCAGGCCGAAAACCTCCGTCGCCTTCTTCGCCTGGGCGTCGGGGTCGAGGCTGCCGAGCAGGCTCGTGGTCAGGGTATTCAAGTCCGTGCCGCCCGCCTGCTGGGTCACCTGCTGGCGCTGCTCGTCGGTTAGTTGACGGTCAAGACGGGCGAGACGGGCCGCGAGAGTCGACACGAGGTCGGGGGTCGCCGCGCCGGAGGCGACCAGACCCATGATCTTGTCCAGAGGCACACTCGGCTGCCGGTCTAACGGCTTCGTCGCCGTCTTGTCCTGCTCCGAGACGCCGATGGCATCGACGATGACGAAGTGGGTTTTCGCCTCGGCATCGGGCGTGACGCTCCGCAGGGCGTCGAGGTCGACCACCCGCACGCCCCGTCCCTTCATCTGCTCGAAATAAGCGGCGCTCTTGACGTTCCTCATGAACAGCAGGCATTCGAGCGGCTTCACATCGGTGCCGGTGGCGATCATGTCCACGGTGACGGCGACTCGGGGGTTGTAGCTGTTGCGGAACTCGGCGAGCAAGTCTTCCGGTTTCTTCCCGGTCGTTCGATAGGTGATCTTCTGGGCGAAGTCGTTTCCCTTGCAGAACTCTTCCCGCAGGATGCGGGTGATGTCCTCGGCGTGGCTGTCATCCTTGGCGAAGACGAGGGTCTTGGGAACCTCGGTGCGGCCGGGGAAAATCTCAGTGAAGAGGCGCTCCTTGAAAGTGCGCACGACGAGCCGGATCTGGTCTTCGGCGACCACATCCCGGTCGAGCTGGTTGGGTTCGTAATTCAGGTCGTCATCGAGCTCGGCGTAGCGCTTGGAGCGGGTGCGGCGGTCGCGACGGGGGATGAACCGCCCCGGCTCCCCCTCCAGGGTCGCCCCCTGCTCGGTGACGCGGGTCCGGATGCGGTAGACATCGAAGCCGACGTTCACGCCATCCGCCACCGCTTGCTCGTGACCGTATTCCATCACCAGGTTGTTGTTGAAGAAGCCGATGGTCTGGGCTGTCGGCGTGGCGGTCAGTCCGATCAGGAACGAGTCGAAGTAGTCCAGCACCTGGCGCCAGAGGTTGTAAATGGATCTGTGGCACTCATCGACGATGGCGAAATCAAAGGACTCGATGGGGATGCGCTCGTTGTAGACGACGGGCAGCGGCTCCTTGACCAGGCTGGTCGCCAGCTCGAATTGTGATTGCTCGTCGGCCGCATCGTCGAACTCTTCCTCGCCCTTGAGGACCGAATACAGGCGCTGGATCGTCGTGATCACGACCTTGCTCGTCGGGGCGACGGTGTTCGAGTTGAGCAACTGGACGTGATATTCGTCCGTGAACTTGTAGGCGTTCACGGGGCTGACGAACTGCTGGAACTCCCGGTAGGTCTGCCGCCCGAGGTTGCTGCGGTCCACGAGGAACAGCACTCGCCTCGCCCCGCCGAACTTGATGAGCCGGTAGCAGGCATTCACCGCCGTGAACGTCTTGCCGCTGCCGGTCGCCATCTGGATCAGCGAGCGGGGGTTGTTCTTGGCCAGCGACCGCTCCAGGTTCTCGATCGCTCTCTTCTGGACCGACCACAGCTTCGAGGCGTCCAACGCGGGGAGGGCCTTCAGCTTGCCGCGCACCTGAGCGTCGAGGCTCACGAGCCGGAGCAGCTCCTCGGGCCGATGGAAGGTGAAGACCTCCCGACTGCGGGCATCGGGCTCCAGCAGGTTCGTGAACTGCGTGACGGCGCCGGTGCTCTCGTAGGCGAACGGTAGGGGACTCCCGTAGGCGGGGACGGTTGGCGGGAGAGCCCCCGAATACTTGGAGGCCTGGGTTTCCACGCCGATCAGGGGATGTCCCTTCGGCTTGGCCTCCAGCACGCCGATGGCCTTGCCACTCACATAGAGCAGGTAATCAACCTCGCCGGTCAGCATCGGGAACTCGCGGACCGCGACCCCGAGAGCCGCCGAGATGTTCATCTGGCCCTTGTCCTGAACAACCCAGCCGCACTGTCCAAGCTGGCGGTCGATGTCCTGCCGGGCTCTGTCTTCCGGGTTCATCGGAGAAGCCGGGGCTCTCCCCGCCCAGGGTCTCGCTTTCGGCGTGAGACCATGGGGACCGAGATGCAGACCATCAGAAGTCAACGCCAGCTTCATCGTACACCGAGGATTCGACCAGTCCTACCATGCACTGTATTTTCTTAGGCGGCAACCCGAGAACAGGCACTCCGCCTGACGGGCATCCGGCCGGCACGCCTGGAGCCCGTGGCGCTGAGCGCCTCCGGCCACGTGCGAATGGTCGACGGTCGGGCGGCGGCGAGCGGGGAGAAACGGATGGATTTGTCCGAAGAAACTGCCTGGTTCGGTAACATGCTGAATTTCGGTGACATACTGAATATGGACGGACCCCTCGTCGAGATCGGGTCCCGTTCGTTCTTTGCCAATTTGGTTGTCGGTAGATGGCAGTTGCCAGCGTGGAAGAGTCTGCGCACGACCTGACCCCGCTGGTGGGGCGGGAGCGAAAGAACTGTGGCTAGTGGCCAGTGAATGCGAAGCAGAGGAGCTCGCGGGGATAGAAAAGCGACAGAAGAAGGGCTATTTCCGAAAACGCGGCCTCCGGCGCGCAGAAGTGATCCAGTATGTCGGATACTGACATTAAGTGAGTGGGCTTCTTGACAATCTGGATGCAGCGCGATCGGTGGCAGCCGTCAGACTCATCACGAGCCGCAAGGTCGAAGTCCGAGTCGCCTGGCGGGCGAACCCATGAGGGTTGAAAAGTCTCCAAACGAAGCCAAAATCTCAAGGACGTAAGGCAATATCAAGAAAGAACTTGCGTGCGTCAGGCGGCGGGCGACGGGCGACGAACGAAGCCAATCTTCACGGGTCCTTCACATTTGTCGCCGGGCTTGCGGCAAGCTGGGACGTTGGGGACCAACCAGTCCCAGCCCAGACCGTTGGCGCGTCACGTGACGACCTGCGGATAGCCGAACGGCGAGGTCAGGAGTCGCT
>JBEKTN010000082.1:0-24731 GCA_049516015.1 Isosphaeraceae bacterium
CCATTACCCCGCACCAAAGAAAGGCATTGTAGGTCAGGCTGGAAAGCCTGACCTACTTCCTTGCCGGGGTAATGGTTTTCCAGCAATTCGACGACGTCTCACTCATGGCCGCGTAAGGTATATTCCTCGCGACCCCCGCGGCCTCTAGAATGGAGTGGGGGGTTCATCATGGCCGAGACGATCGACTACATCCATCTGGCTCCACGCGAGGGTTCGAGTTATCAGCAGTATTTTGTCAAGGGCCGCAGCTTGCGAGCTGAGACACTCTTCCGCGCTACCGTTGGGCCGGAGCCCATGACTCCCGACGGGGTAGCCCAAGATTATGACGTGCCTGTAGAGGCTGTCCGGGAGGCCATACATTACTGCCTTCGCAATGCGGCGCTCCTGCAGAGGGAACGAGAGGAGGACTGGGCTGAAAGCGAATCCCGCGGCCTGGCCGCAGCTCCGCCACTCGCGTCCGGTGCTCGAGTCGAGCCATGAGGATCTGCCTCTACGATGATTCCGCCTCTCGGCAGCTCTCCATGGTGCTCCGCAAGGCTGGGCACGATGTCGCAGCCCCGGTTGACCTGGGGATTTCCGGGACGCCCGATCCTGTCCATCTGACCCAGGCGATCCGGGCCGGCCGGGTCCTCTTGACACGCAATGCTCGAGACTTCACCTTACTTCACGATCTGGTTCGAGCATCGGGAGGCGGCCATCCGGGGATCCTGCTGCTGCACTTCGACAACGATCCCACGCGCGACCTGAATTCCAGGAGTGTCGCGACCGCGATTGCCAAGCTCGAAGCGTCCGGTGTTCCGATTTCGAATGAGCTGCATGTATTGAACCATTCACCTGGAAGCGCAAGTTGACATCCCGGTCCCCCTATTTATCCAGGATAAAGGTGCGTGGCCAAGGCTTCCACGAAGGCGATGGTTCCAGGGCGGGACATCTCAGGGAAGGAGAGCCGAGATGGCAATCCGCCCGAGGATCTGGCCGTCGATTGCGAGCTCGATCTGGTCGGTGGGTTTGAGAACCACGCAGCGGCGGTAGCCCACGGGATCAACCGGGCCCGATGGCTCGGTGTAGACTTCGAGCTGTCCCGACCCTAGAGGGGTTCCCCCCGCCAGGTTGACGATCTAGTAAGCCGGAATGCCCCCCACAGCGTAGGCCAGGAGATTCTCTCCGCGATCATACGCCAGCGTCGCGTCGGAAACTTCAACCACGAGCGCCACACGCGACGCATCGGGTTGAATGGAATAGTCGCGCGATTGACCTCGTACGATCGATATGTCGGGCTCGGGCTCGTCATAGTCGGGGATTCGCACCGGATCCTCCCTGGTGACGAAGTAGCCGGAGGGCATCAGGCGATCCAGTACCTTGAACGTCTCCCTGCTGGCGATCGAATGAGGGCCTTTCTTGGGCATCTTGCGAAATAAGACTCCTCTCACGAGTTCGACCTTGTGATCCTCGGTCAAGATCCCAGCTTCGATCATGGCATCATACTGGGCCACGTTCAGGCGGAAGGGAGCCGGGCTGCCGGCCGGTGGTGTGGGCCCTGGCGTGAATGCCGGCAATGTCGGAGTGATTGTGGCCACGGGAGTTTTCCCTGAGGCAGGAAATCAGCTTTTCTCTTCTACGCTAATGTAAAGTGTTCCCTGCTCTTCCCGATAGGCTTCTTCACCGTCCATCCGTGGCTCCATTTCTTACAGCCGCCGGAACAGGACCGGCCTCGCCACGCTCGTTCAAGGCGGGCCGTCGTGGATTTTGACGTTGCCAGGCAGGGGAAGGCATGCCAAACTCTCGGCCACGGGCAATTCAGGGTTCCGGGATCGCGGTCGACGGTCCCGATGAGGCAGATCACCTTGGGGCCTTGATGGAGGGTTACGACCCACGTCGAGGTGCCCGGTCAATCGACTCCAGGGATGGGGGAAGGTCGATGGAACGACGCGGTCAGAACATCCGTAAGGGGTTTCTCAAAGGGATCTTGCCGTTCATCCGCTGGCTGCCGCTGACCACGGCGTCGGGGCTGCTTTCGGGATTCGGGAAGCTCGAGTACAGGCTGCACAAGCCCCTGCGCAAGGCGTTCCAGGAGGCCGTCAGCGAGGCGCGGGAGACGCTCGATTGCGACTGGGATGTTCCCGCGATCAGCCAGGAGCTGGCTGGCAACCAGATTCTCTGGCGGACCCGCGACATGCTCCTCGACGGCGTGTCCGATCGGCGGGCCGAGGGAATGTTCAGCATCAGGGGCAGGGAACACCTGGATGCGGCGCTTGCCGAGGGGAAGGGCTGCATCATCCTGACCAGCCACTTTGGTGCCCACATGCTGCCATCGCACTGGCTCTATCGCCACAACTACCCTCTCCGGCTGTACATGGAGCGGCCCCACAGCGTCTCCCGGTTCATGTCCCGGCGGTTCGTCTCGGAAGGGCCGCTCAGCCAGGACAAGCTGTTCATCTCGCGCAAGGGGGGTTCCAAGGACGCCGCGAGCTCGATTCTTCGCGCATCACGAGTGCTCAGGGCCGGCTTGCTCCTCTTCCTTGCCGGCGACGTCCGGTGGTCGGGCCAGATGACCGAGCAGGCACAGTTTCTCGGCCGGACGTTGCGGTTTTCCACCACCTGGATCGTCCTGGCCTCCCTGAGCGAAGCTCCCCTCGTCATCGTCTACTGCCGGATCGGCCCGGACCGGCGCTATCACATCGACTTCCATCCGCCCTTCCACGTTCCCAAAGACGCCCAGCAGCAAGGCCAAACCGGCTACTGGGTGCAACACTTCATGGATGTTCTCGAGCAGCAGATCCGTCTGCACCCCACCAATAGCAACGACTACCTGTTCTGGAGCGAGAACGAGGATCAGGTGGCGTGAACTTTCTGGGCATGAGGCTTCCCGCCAGCAAGGGAGCGACCGCTTTTTCCTGGGCAGCGACATGCCTTGCGAGACCGAACTCGGCTATAATTCGATGTCCTGTACTTCGCCGGCAGCGCAGCGGCACTGACAAGGCCGCTCGATGTCTCCCGTTGCGGCGTTCGTGGTGATGGACATTGGTCCGGTGCTGGAGGCGTCGTGAGTGTCGCGACCGGACCGAACCCTGATCGTGCCTGGACTGTCTACCAGTCTAAGCGCAGAGAGCCCGAAGGTCGAGCATCGAGGGCCTTGAAAGACCCAGGTTGACCACCTTCCTGATGCTCGAAACCGGGCGAGACCTGCCGCACCAGGCGGCTTGAGGATTGCATGCAAACCGAGCTTGACACCATGTCAGGGGTCGCTAGAGTACTCCGTGTCTCTGGGGGATTGCCCTCCTTGAATCAGCTACCGCGAACGAAGACGCTACCGATTCCACTCAGCAAGGCCGCCATCCGAACAAGTCCTCCCTCGATCACCAACCTGATGCAGACGGCCCTGGAGAATCCCGGTATCGTCTCCCTCGCGGCCGGATTCGTGGATCAGCAATCACTGCCGGTGGAGGTCTCGGCCCGGTCGGTTTCCGCCATGTTCGCCAGCGAGGCGGATGGGCGAAAGTCGCTGCAGTACGGGACCACCATCGGCCACGCCGGGTTGCGAGCCCGACTGATCGAGCGGCTCGAGCAAACCGAGGGAGTGGCCGGGGGGACGTATCAGGAGGCAATCGCCCGCACCGTCGTGACCACGGGTTCCGCCCAGTTGATCTATTTGATCTGCGAGGCCTTGCTCGATCCCGGCGATATCGTCCTGGTGGAGTCGCCGACCTATTTCGTGTTTCTCGGGCCGGTCGAGACCCGAGGCGCCCGGGCGGTCCGGGTGCCGATCGACGACGGAGGGCTGCGGATCGACGCCCTGGAACGGACGCTCGTCCAGATCCGCGACGACGGGCAGCTTGACCGGGTCAAACTGATCTATACGATTCCCGAGCATGCCAACCCCACCGGAATCAGCCTGGCGGCGGAACGACGCAAGCCCCTGGTCGACCTGGTGCGGCGGTGGTCCGACGCGGCGAACCGCCGCATCTTCGTGCTCGAGGATGCCGCGTATCACGGTTTGTCTTACGGTGTCCAGGAGCCCCATAGCCTGTGGAGCCTGGACCCCGACGACGAGACGGTGATCCTGGCCCGCTCGTTCAGCAAGACCTTCAGCCCCGGAGTCAAGATCGGCTACGGGGTTTTACCCAAGGGCCTGATCGATCCGATCTTGAGACTGAAAGGGAATCATGACTTCGGGTCGGCGAACTTCAACCAGCAGTTGCTCGAGCGGGCGCTGGCCAGCGGCGACTACGATCGTCATGTCGCGCGATTGCGCGAGTTGTATGGCAAGAAGCGGGACGTGTTCGTGGCAGCGCTCCAGCGCCATCTCGCACCCGTTCAAGCGAAGGTGCGCTGGACCCACCCCAACGGGGGACTGTTCGTCTGGATGACTGTTCCGGAGGAGGTCGATACCGGATTCGAAGGGCCGCTTTTCCCGCGGTGCTTGCAAGAGGGAGTCCTCTATGTGCCGGGAGAGTATGCGTTCGCTCCCGAGCCGGGACCCGTTCCCCGCAACCACCTTCGGTTGACCTTCGGGGTTCCCTCGGAACCCGAGCTCGAGGAAGGGGCCCGGCGACTGGGCGCGGCACTGAGAGGAGCTCTTGGCGCGGCCGGCTGATGGCGTGGGCAGGAGCGCGAGAGTTCGGCGAACCTGGCTGCCGCGGCAGCACATCGAGTCAGGGCGGTTGACCTGGGGCAAGGATGCAATTCTGGGGAGGCCGTGGTCTTGAACATCCTGCAGCGGTACGTTTCGGGAGAAGTGCTCCGCGCCTTCTTGCTGTCACTGCTGACCATGACGGCGATCTTTGTCCTGTTCATGATCGCGGCCGAGGCCTTGAGGAGCCGCTTGCTAGCTCCCCAGGACATCGCCCATCTCATTCCCTATGTCATTCCCAGCACCCTACCTTACACGATGCCCGTCTCGCTGCTTTTCGCCGTGACCGTGGTCTACGGGCGGATCGCCGGCGACAACGAGATCATCGCGGTCAAGTCGGCCGGCCTGAGCGTCATGACCGTGATCTGGCCCACCCTCTTTCTGGCCATCATCCTGAGCGGGTTCTTGCTCTACGTCAGCCGCGGCTGGATTCCCCGCAGCGCTCATCAAGCCAAGCTTGTCCTGTTCAAGGACCTCGAGGACACGTTCTACAAGTTTCTCAAGCGGGACCGCGAGTTCAACAACCCGCGCTGGCCCTTCTTGATCAAGGTGCGCGACGTCCAGGGCAAGGACATGATCGACGCCACCTTCAACAAGCGGGCCAAGAACAAGGACAACAGCGATACTTACAGCGCCACAATCTGCGCCAAGCGCGCGCAACTTCATTTCTTTGAAAAGGAAAAGCTGGTTCGCGTCCATCTCGACCAGGCCGAACTCCAGAATTACGGCCCGGATGACGACGTGGCGCTCATCAACCGGAACATCCTGGAGATCCCGATCCCCCAGGACGGCCAGTTCAACATGGAGAAGTCGATCCAGGAATACCCCAACGAGGAGATCGAGAAAGAGCTGATCAAGGCGCGGCGGAAGATCGCAACTGACCGCAAGCAGCAGGTGATCACCGTGGGTTTGCAGTTCGCCGCCGGCCGGTTGGACGACGTCAAGTGGGCCGAGATCCAGCGGGCTTTCATCGAGCACGCCTACTGGCAGTCACGGGTCGACCAGTTCGAGACCGAGAAACAGCAGCGCACCTCGATGGCCTTCGGCAGCTTGCTGTTCGTGATCCTCGGGGCCCCGGTGGGAATTCTCTTCGCCAAGCGCGACTTCCTGAGCGCCTTCATCTCATGCTTCGTGCCGATCATCACGCTTTACTATCCTCTCATTCTCTTCGGAATCAACCTTGGCAAGGAGGGCTCGATGGAGCCGACCAAGGCCCTCTGGCTCGGCAATCTCGTGCTCGCCGTGCTGTCCGTGTGGGTTTATCCCAAGATCATCAAGCATTGAAGCGAGCTCCGCCCTTTCGGAAACGAAAACGAATCTCCTCGCGGTGGGAGTAGAGACATGCGTATCCTCGATCGCCAGCGGTTCTGGGCGTTTTTCAAGGCCTACTTCACCTGTTATGTCTCGCTGGTCGGCCTTTACATCGTGATCGACGCATTCAGTAATCTCGATGAGTTTATGAAGCGCGCCGAGGGTTTCGTCGAGCTCATCAAGGTGATGGGCCGGTATTACCTGTTGCACCAGGCCCTCTATTTCGACCAGCTTGGCGGTGTGATCGGCATGATGGCGGCGATCTTCACGGTGACCTGGATGCAGCGGAACAACGAGCACCTGGCGATCCTGGCGGCCGGGATCAGCACGCACCGGGCCATCCGGCCGGTGCTCTTCTCATCGGTGATCGTCAGCGGGCTGTCGGTGGCCAACCAGGAGATCGTCATTCCGCGCTTTGCCGAAGAGATCCAGAAATCGCACGACGACGATGGCATGGTCAAGGTTCAGGTTCCCAGCCGCTACGACTCGCGCGGGATCATGGTGGATGGAAGCTGGGCCGACCGGGCTACCCGGACGATCGTCAACCGGTTCAATGCCACGATTCCGTACGCGGTGTTCGGCGCGATCCGGAAAATCGAGGCCCGGCAAGCCACGTACGTACCGGCCGATCATCCCACGGCTCCGATCAAGGGCGGGTGGCTGATCCGCGCGGCCTCGGTCAACCCGCCGGTTGACCCGGCCTTGCTCGAGCCTGGCGCATCAATCCTCACCAAGGTGAAAGACACGACCGGATTTCCGCCGCCGTGCGGCGACCCGGCATTGGTGGCGGGCGACGTTTACTTCCTCAAGTCGAGCCTGTCGTTCAAGGCCATGACGAGGAAACCGAACTGGTACCAGTACGCCACGATGGGCGAATTGCTCGACGGCGTGGCCGACCCTGCCAGTGAAGGCACGGAGCTGGCCGACATCACGATGTACATTCACGTTCGGCTGATGCGGCCAATCCTTGCCTTGACCCTTCTGTTCATGAGCCTGCCACTGGTGCTTGGCGGTTTCGGCCGCAACATGTTCATCAATCTGGGCTTCGCCCTGGGCAACTCGGCGATGTTCTATGGCGCGGTAATGCTCTGCCAGTACCTCGGCAGCACCGCGGTGCTCGTCCCGTCGCTGGCCGCCTGGCTGCCGCTCTTCATTTTCGCACTGCTCGCCTCCTGGCGGTGGGACCGGATCCGGACGTGAATCGTTTTTCTCTCGGGATCCTGTGATTTCAGTGTTCCACCTGCGCCACGATGGCGAAGTCGAGCCGCACGCAGGTTAGGTCGGTGGACATGGTGAGTTCCTGGATCCGCACCTGCTGCAAGACGGCCGCGCCGGCGAAGCGGCTGAAGGGGCGGATCAGCTCCTGGCGCGTCAGCAGCTCGCGGATCTTGTCGCGGATGGTCTGGCCGTCGGGTTTGAACGTGGTCTCGGCCCAGTCGGGGATGTTCAGGATGTTGGGCACGCCAGGGACGATCTCGTAGCAGATCTCCACCTCCGGCAAAGGCGCGCCGGGGTTGTCGAGGCGGAAGCGAATCAGGCCCGGAACGTCCACCTGGCCGCTGATCGCGGCGATCTTCTTCCAGCCGATGACCGGTAGGCGCTGGTGGAGCTCGACGCGATACTTCGGCTGCGACTTGAAGTGAATCTCGTTGCCTTCGTAATTGAGCTCGACTCCGCGGAGGTTGGAGACCAGGCCGGTGATCCGCTGGCCAAGGCCGAACTCCATCGCCGGAAACGCGAACCGCTCGGGCATCATCCGGCGGGTCAGCTCCGTGCAGTCTTCCCTGGGGATCGCCACCTGGATTCGCGGCACGTCAAGGTCCACCTGGCCGCCGGCAATGGTGACCCGGGCGTCCTGGATTGACACCGTGACCCGGGCTGTGAGCCCCTCGATGGCTGCCATGAGTCTCTCCTACAGAAGATGCCGCGATCCACAAGCGGAGCGATCCGATTCGGGCTCCGTCAGCCCCGCGACATGTTCCAGACTAGCCAGATGCTGAGAACCATACCGAATGCAAACCCCGAGTAGGCCAGCGACGTCGCGCCGACCCGTAACACCAGGGACGAGGCGACGAGCAGGCCGGCGATCACGATGCCGATGGCCAGTGTGTTGCTGGCCCGAGTCAACTGGCGCACCAGGCGCTCGAAGCCCTGGAGGTCGAAACGTACATTCAGCTCCCCGCGCTTGATCGACTCGAGCGACTGGCTGAGCAGGTCGGGCAAGAGCGTGCCGATCCGCTGAAGGTTCTCCACGGTCTGCGTGGTCTGGTTGAGCAGACGGTAGGGATGGAACCGGCGCAGCGCCAGCTCGCGGAGAAACGGCTCGAGCTGGCGCGCGATGTCGAAGTGGGGGTCCAGGTGGCGGCCCACGCTCTCGATGGTCACCAGGGAACGGATCAGGAGCACAAGGTCCGGGGGAATATGGAGTTGGTGCGTCCGGATGAAAGCAATCAGCTCGCGGAGCAGGAGACCGAGGTTGATGTGGTCGAGCGTCAGCTCGGAATAGGTGTGAACCAGCTCGCTGACGTCGCGGCGGAGGGCCTTGGGATCGACCTGGTCGCCGCGCACGTCGAGCGCCGCGAGGGCGCCGAGAACGCGATCGGGGTCCTGGGCGATCAGCCCGCCCAGCAGATCGGCGATCCGCTCGCGCGTCCTGCTGTCGAGCTGCCCGAACATGCCGTAGTCGAGCGGCGCGACGACACCGCCTGCGAGGACGCGGAGGTTTCCCGGGTGGGGATCGGCGTGGAAGAAGCCGAACTGGAAGATCTGGCGCAGCAGGATCCGGGCTCCGGTCACGGCCACCTCCGCGGGGTCGGCGCCCAGCGCCCGGATCCCCTCGAGGTCATCCACGCCGACTCCCTCGATGAACTCCATCGCGATCACGCGGGGCGTGGAAAAGGCCTCGATCGCGCAGGGAATGTGTGCCGTGGGATCGCTGGCAAACTGGCTCTGGCACCGCTGCATGGTGCGGCGCTCGATCGTGAAGTCGAGCTCGCGTTTGAGGCTGCGCTCGAACTCCCGGGCCAGGGCCAGGGGCTTGTACGGAGCCAGGAAGGGAAGCCGCCGCTCGGCAAGCTGGGCGAGGTTCTTGAGGATATCGAGATCGGCCTGCACGATCTTGGTGACGCCCGGGCGGCGGATCTTCAGGGCAACGGTCCTGCCGTCGCGGAGGACCGCGCGATGAACCTGGGAGATCGAGGCCGAGGCGACCGGCTGAGGATCGAGCGAGCGGAAAACCTCGGCCAGCGGCGCGTGGTAATCCTCGGTCAGGATCTTTTCGACCTGGATGAACGAAAAGGGCCGCACGTCGTCGCGCAGGGCGGCGAGCTCGATGGTGTAGGCTTCGGGAATGATGTCGGGCCGGGTGCTGAGCACCTGGCCGAGCTTGACGAAAGTCGGCCCGAGCTCCTCGCAGACGAGCCTCAGCCTGCGCGGCCGATCCTGGGGTGCCGTGTCCACACCCATCGTCACCCGCTCGATCGGCCGGACGATCCCTTCAAGATGGAGCGCGGCGACCACGTCATGGTAGCCGTACCGGACCAGGGTCGTGAGGATCTGTCGGTAGCGGGGAAGGTCTCGGAGATGGCCGACCGTTTCTCGTAGCAAGGCGTCACGACCTTCGCGCTGGATGAAGAAGACCGACAGGGCACCGTCCTCGCCCTGTCTTGCGTTTCCCCGCCAAATCGGTTAGACTTCTTTTATAGAAGGTGTCGCGATCCCGTGGTGATGGGAACAATTTAATGCCGATTCAGGAACAGACTGTGATTCGTCCCCTCGAGTCAGCCGAGGACCTTTGGGAGACGCGTCTGGAGGCCATCGGATTCATCTTTCACGGTACCCTGAACGTCGCCAAGAGCAAGGGGCAACCTTCCGGGGCTTCCAATCTGCTGCATTTCGCTCGCTGTCCGAAGCTCGAGAAAATCGGCGAAAGCGAGACCAAGATCTGGTTTCGCAGCGTCCGTATTGCACATAAGCATCTCGACGAACTTCTGGGCGCCAAGCGATGGAAGTGGTGCAAGATATGTGAGCGTGGGATCACCCAGCGCGTTCTCGACGAGTGCTGAGCTCGAGCCGAGTCTCGAAGTGAAACCCTTCGGCTCGAGTCACTCGAACGGTCGAAGTGGACCGTGCGACGGCTGCAATTTCATGCCCCCCGCCCATTTCTTACTGCGCCGTCGGTGATCCTGATCCAGAACGAGGTCGGCGGAAGGGTATGCGCTGTGCCTGGTTGCGCACCGCCTTCTGTGTGCTGTCACTTGCGAGGCGCCGGGTCCATCAACAGACGATCGAAATCCGGGTTGCCGCGGAGCTGGTGGAAGTCCGGCTCATCGGCCAGGCGATTGCGCAGGTCGGGTTCCAGCTCCAGCGCCGAGTGCAGCTCATCCATGGCCCGGCCCAGGTTGCCGGCCAAGCTCCAGTAGCAGGCCAGGTTATAGTGCAGCAGGGGGTTGTCGGGATGATTCTTGCGAGCCGCCTCGAGCGAGTCGATGGCCTGTGCAAGGCGGTTGGTGCGCTTGTAACACCAGCCCAGCGCAAGGGCGACGCCGCTGTCGCTGGGCCGAAGGCTGGCAGCAGTTTCCAGCGGCCCGATGGCTTCGCGGAAGCGATTCAGCCGGCGTAGAGCTTCGCCCTTGATCAGGCATGCCTCGAACTGCAAACCCGGCCAATCGGTCCTGCTTTCGAGAATACGCAGGGAATGCCGGGGAAGGTCGAGATCCAGGTAACCTTCGGCCTCGTGCAGTTTCTTGCGGATCCGATCGCCGATGCTCCGACTCATCGCTGGACGGCCTCCCCAAGGGCCGAGGTCGCGGGGGTGCGGTCAAGAGGCCAGCTTGCGGCGAAAGGTCGGGAGCACCAGCCGGCCCTCGACCCGGTGAAGAGCGGGCACATCCCGATCCACCAAGAGTAACGCTCCACGAAGAGCCTACCTCAAAACGTTCCCTGGGGAAAGAGCAGCGCTTGCATGATGACTGGTCGCTTGGGCCATGCCGAGGCCCTGCGGCAGCAAGAGGCGACGAGTGGCGAGGCCAGGAGGGTTCAGATGACCTGGTTGGCACCCCTATCGCCCCCGTTGCGGGAGAAAGACCCGAGCTGCTCGAGGTAGGACTCTTCCTTGCGGCCGAGCTCCTGTTCGGTGGCAATCAGGTCGGGGATGTCCAGACCGTGGGCCGACCGCTGGGCGAGTGCGCTGGCCCTGGCATCGATGCCGGCGCGATTCTGGAGACCGTCGAGCCAGCGTCTGGGTATTTGTCCAATTCCGTAGTACGCACCCGCGAGGGCACCCAGGATGGCTCCCGCGGTGTCCGCGTCGCCACCCAGGTTGATGACGTCGGTGAGCGCCTCCTCGAAGCTGTCGGTCGTGAGCAGGAGGTAAAAGCAGGTCGGGATGCAAGCCGGCGGGAAGCCCATTGTCGGGCGCTTGCAGGCGGGCTCGGCACCGTGCCGGTTGGCTTCCTCGACCACGGCTGCCAGGGCGCGTTCGCGTGACAGGTCGAGTATGGACTCGACGTGAGCGATCGCCCGCGAGAGGGCCCGCGCATGGCGGTCGTAGGAGATCATGACGTCGCCGTATTCCTCGGCGATGCGTTCCTCGTCGCGTGCCGCGTCGGCGGCGACCCAGAGTAGCAAGCTGGGATCGCGGGGTTCGCCGGCCACCAGTCGGCGGACGGCATGAGCCACCAGAAGTGCGCCGCTCAAGCTGCGCACATCGCGATGGGTCATGATGCTGGCGGCCATTGCCGACTCGAACATCCCGTCGCGATCGTCGCCAAAGTAGAGCGGGACCGGGGCAATCCTCATCGCCGCGCCGATGCCGGCGGTTTTTTGACCGCTGTGGCGGGGCGGAACTCCGCGCTCCAGGTCGATCAGGACCTGCCGGAAACTCCGACTGATCCCTCGGTGGGCACCCACGAACGACCCTTTGGGCGTTGCCAGTGCCAGGTAAAGCTCCGCCAGACGCTGCTGCTCGATCCGGCGATGATCGATCAGGACATCGCAGAGGGCCAGGGCCTGCTGCGTGTCGTCGGAATAGAGCCCTCTCAAGCGCCATCGATAGGGCTTGCGTTTCCAGGCCTGAACGCCGTCGACGTAATTTTTCACCCGACCGTAGTGTGTCTTGATCTGCTGCGTTGTCAGGCCTTCCAGCGGAGCGCCCAGCGCGTCGCCGATCGCCAACCCCAGCAGACACCCTCGGACACGGTCGATTCGGGACAGATGAGGCATCGTGGCAATGCTCCTCGGATGCCGAATCGCTTACCGGTAACTCCGGCAGCACCCCTCGTCCGGACGATGGCAGGATACCCGCCTGGACGAACCTAGCCAACCGAATTCTCATCGACACCGCCCCCAAGTGTGCCAGTTGCGACGTCGCTATGGCATCACCGGAGCGTGGCTTCCACATTACTTAGGATCGCTCGCGGCCACCGATAAAATTTTTTCCTCCCAGGCCGCTTTTTTGTTGAAAACCCACCAATCGGGCGGCCCATGAGGATTCAAGGAGAGCACTTTGACGTTCACGTGAACAGTATGGTGAGCGCAGGGAGCGGTCATTCGCCATGCGACGACCTTGGAGCGTTGCACCGGAACGTTCCCCCCACGGCGACCGCAAGCCAGAGACGTCTCTGCTGCTCCCCTCGAGGCGTCACAGACAAGATATCGGCTGTCGGGGCGACACCACACAGTCACAGACCGCGGAAATTGCCGGCCACACTCGTCGGCCATGTCCAATCGCATCAATCAGCGCGATTGGCGAAATCGCATTGTCTCGAGTTCACCCCGTTAGCCGCGAGATGGTGCCTTCTCAAAACGCTCGAAACCCCACGAAGAGGTTCATTAAGGGACACATACTTCTGGCGACGAATCCATCCGTCGCGAGACCAGCGCGCCAAGCGTCTTCGAGGTCGGACGGGCAGAAGACCAAGAGCTTGACCGGGCGGCTCACTTTTTCAGAAGCCCGTTGATATGGAATTCGGCGACGGATTTCCCGGCGATGTTGCTGGGAACAATCTCGGTGTAGATGTTCGCCTGCCGGCCATCGCTGAGGACCAGCCGGTAGCACGTCTCGCGGTTGAGGACCTTGAGTTCCTCGGTTGGCATCTCGAAGTAGCCATAAAGGGTCTTGCGACCCTTATGGTCGTGGCAGGCGAGATAGCCATCGACTGGATCCAGGACCGTTTGGTCGCCTTCGAGAATCTTGCCGCGGATGTGTTCCATCCGATCCATCGGTCGCCTCCGGGGATGAATCGAGGTCATCCCGTTCACGCTTGGGATCAAGAGAGGCCGCGCGAGTCCGATTGCACCACGCACGGCTCTGACGCAGCCGCGCCGGTTCATTCCGATGTCATTGACCGCCAAGAGAAAGAGCCGCGCCCGTCGAGACAGGTGACAAATCTGCGCCCGCCTCATGACGCCCCGGTGATCTTAACTTGCTTTCATCATTGACGCAACATCGAGCCATCTCGAAGCGTGAAAGCGCGGCCGCGAGGGGGCCGTGAACGACTCCCGAAATGGCCAGAATGGTGCCGGGCGATGTCAACACGGGCAGCGGATGGTGCCGGGCGATGTCAACGCGGGCACCAATCGGCTGGGTGATTTCCGCCAGCCTCCGGTTGCAGCCGGTTGGAAATCAACACTTCGGGGACGTTCGGATCAGCTCGTAGAGCGATTGTGAGCGAACGATCGCGCACTCGTCCGGAAAGGTATGAAACGACTGGACCGACAATCCGCGGACGCGGGCCTCGACATGAACATGAGTCAGGGCGGGAGGCGCCAGCCGGTTGGATGACCCGAAGCGATGAACAAGGGCATGACGCGAACCATCGGCGATCATTTCGTCGCAGAGATGCCGAAAAACTTCGCGATCGACGCGCTCGACCTCGAAACAGGTCTGGTATTCGACGATTCCACCCGGGTGCAGACTGGCGGACCGTTCCGTCCTGATGGCCGAGTGAAACAGTAGTCCCGGTTCCGGTAAAGGAGTCTCGGGACCGGAAAGCACCTCGGTCAAGCGGATCGGCCCAGTCCCGAAGATAATTGCATGGCCGCCCTCGATGATCCTGACGTCGGCCTCCCAACGCTCCTGGGGGATCCGGCGGTAAACTCGGGTTGCAAACCAGTCGGGATGGACTGCACGGTTGAAAACCTGAAAAGCGAGGTCGGCAACCCGCGCTCGACCGGAACTCACTCCCATGTGCAGGACCTCTTCCTGTGCTGATGCCCCGACGCGGTTGGCAACTCTCGAGAAACTGGAGTTCGCACTCCAGGTCCGCTCTATTATAAGAATCACGCCCTGGACGGGTAAACCCGGCTCATTTCCGGGCCAGGTCGTCGAGGGCCACTTGAACCGCCGAGAAATCAGAGTCGCGGTTCGCCGAAAATCAGAACGTTGTTGGTCCCGCCGAACCCGAACGATGCGCTCATCACCCTCGCGAGGCGGGCTGGCCTGGCATGATCGGGGACGTAATCGAGGTCGAGCTCCGGGTCCTGCCGGTAGTTGATGGTCGGCGGGATCGACTGGTCGCGGATCGCCCGGACGCAGACGGCCGCCTCGATCGCCGCGGCCGCGCCCAGGCTGTGTCCCAATGCCCCCTTGATCGAACTGACGGGCAGGCGGTGGGCGTGATCGCCGAAAACGGTCTTGATCACCCGGGTCTCGACCTGGTCGTTGAGCGCAGTGCTCGTGCCGTGAGCATTGTAGTAGTCAATCGCACCCGGCGCGATGCGTGCGCGGGCCAGGGCCGCGGTCACGCACTCGGTGATTCGCTCCTGACTGGGCATGGCCATGTGATAGCCGTCGGAGTTCATGGCATGGCCAAGCAACTCGGCCTGCGGCACGAGGCCGAGCCGGCGGACCGCGGCTTCGGTGGCCAGCACGAGCATCGCGGCGCCCTCGGCCATCACGAACCCGGCGCGGTCGATGCTGAACGGCCGGCTCGCCTGCGCGGGATCGGCCTGGGAACGGTCCCCGGGCTTGCTTTGCAGCAGGGCTTTCATGCTGGAAAACCCGTTGACGATCGCCGGCATGAACGCGCTCTCGCTGGCCCCGCACAGCGCGAGATCGGCATCGCCGGACCAGAGATACATCGCGCCCAGGATGATGGCGTGCCCTCCCGACGCGCAGGCATTGCTCGGCGCCACGCTCGGGCCGAAGAGCCGCAGATGCTGCGAGACCTGCCCGGCGGCCTGATTGATCAGCATGCCCGGCACGAGGAACGGGCTGACTGACAGGTCCTGGCGTTTTCTCATCCGGGCCTGCTGCGCTTCCAGGAAGTCCACTCCTCCGAATGCCGACCCGACCACGACGGCAACCCGGTTGCGGTCGACCGGGCCGCCGCAACGATCGATCCCGGAGTCGGCCCAGGCATCACGTGCCGCCTTCATGGAAAGCTGAAGAAACCGGGCCGAAAGCTTATGCAGGGTGCGATCGCCGGTCCCGGCATCGGGCTCCAGGTTCTCGACAATCCCCGCGATGTCTTGAAGAAACGCCTCGGCACCCAGCGCGGCGAGGCGGCGAATCCCCGACCGGCCGGAGAGCAGCCCTTGCCAGGTCGAGTCCATGTCCCGACCCAGACAGGTCACCGCGCCGTGTCCGACGATGAAGATCCGCTCAGGCATGACCGTCTCCTGGACAGCTCAAAGAAAGCCGGCCGAGTCGCCGACTGACCTTTGCCATGCTCGAGGAAGTCGTCAGATGACAGAACCGGACCACGCCCGTTATCTTGCCACTGGACCCGTTCGACTTTATAAGCTGAGCCCCGTGCCCTCATTTCCGGGCAGGCTCGCGAGATACCAACTCACCGGGAAGGTCCGAGCATGCGTCTGATCAAGTTCACAACCGATTCCGACTCGACTCCCCAGGTGGGCCTGATCGAGGGAGAACAGGTCGTTCCTCTTGCCTCCGGGCCCCAGGCCCTCTCCGCGATTCTGCACGCGGAGGACTTTTTTCACAAGATCCAGGCGCGTCTGGCCGCCTCGCGACAGCGGTTGGACCTCGCGTCGATCCAGGTGAACGCACCCATCGACAGTCAAGAAGTCTGGGGCGCGGGGGTCACGTATGAGCGCAGCAAGCTGGCACGCCAGGAGGAGTCAGAGCAGGGGGGTTCGTTCTACGACCAGGTTTATCGTGCTGCCCGCCCCGAGCTTTTCTTCAAGGCCACTCCCAGTCGGGTGGTGGGGCACGGCCAGCCGATCCGGGTTCGCGGCGACAGTCGATGGTGCGTTCCCGAGCCGGAGCTTGCCCTGGTGATTTCACCTGGGTTGAAGCTGGTCGGCTTCACGATCGGCAACGACGTCAGCGCTCGTGACATCGAGGGCGAGAACCCCTTGTATCTTCCCCAGGCGAAGGTTTACGACGGTTGCTGCGCCCTGGGGCCGGGTATCACTCTGGCCTCGTTCATGCCGGCGGTGACAGACATCGAGATCCGCCTGGAAATCGACCGCGGGGGAACGGCGATCTACGCGGGCGACACCTCTGCCGGCCAGATGGTCCGCTCCTTCGGGGAATTGATCGAATGGCTGGGACGGGACAATCACTTCCCAGGCGGCCTGATCCTTCTGACCGGCACCGGCATCGTGCCTCCTGATGATTTCAGCCTCCAGGCGGGCGACCTGGTCCGGATCACGATCGACGGCATAGGCACGCTGGAGAACCCGGTCGTCCAGGGGCGCGGCACCTGAGAGTCCAGCTTTGCGGAAAGGGGCCTCTGAAGCAACGAAACAGGCCGCGCTCCCCGTGGGAACGCGGCCTGGTTGGATACGTAGCCGGTTCTAGGAATTGAGCTCGCCGCGGCGAGCCGAGCTCGACCGCGGGAGATCGGTGTCACTTCGGTTTTTCGGGTTCCTTCGCCGGAGTGACGGCGGCAGGCGGGGCCTTCGTCTCCATCTTGCCCGGTGCTGTCTTGGTGACGGCCGGACCCGGGGGAGGAGTGACCGGCTTGGCCGGTTCCTCAGGATTGCAGCCGCTGATCAGGGCCGCACACAGACCCATGCTTGCAACCAGCGCCAGCGCTTGGAATTTCAACGTCTTAGTCACGATGTTGCTCCTTCGAGGGGTCTCAGACGGGCAAGGCCATCCGAAAGTAATGTGAAAACCGAAGGCCCGTGCCCCCGGTCCGCACGCGAAAACAACCGTGCGAGCGATGACCTGCCACACCTGTACGGCCGCCTATTATAGTTGCTTTTCGCGTTATCATCAACGCACCAGTGCGTTTTCCGGCCGAAAAACAGCCGCCGCTCATGAGGTCCGGCAAGAGCCCGCGTCCTCGGGACTCCAGGCGCAGATCAGGAAATCGTCTTGTCGGCGTCAATGAACCCCTCGCCACTGGCATGTCCGCAAGGCCATTTCGCCCGTGGAGCCGGGGGACCGTCTTTGCCGATCGTGCTTGACAGAATCGCAAAAAAAACTGAAGTTCTGCGAATCGATCGACCGAAGATCTCAAGTGCAATGGCAGTTCGTTTTCTCGCGGCCATCTTCCATCTCTCGGTTTTCTTCCCTGCGTGGATGGCCCCGGCCTGTTCCAATTCCTCGGCCGACGCAACGACTTTTGGATCATGGCATTAGAAGCTGGCCTGTTCCCGTTCCCAAACGAGGCGGTCCATGATGAGTTCCTTGAAAACAGTGGAATCGTCCAGCGAGCTCTTTCCGGTTGTCGTCGGTCTGATCCATGCCGTCTCCGCCAAGTCCAAGCACTCGGAGATCACTCCACAAACATTGCTGCTCGAGGAACTCGCGCTCGACTCGCTGGACCTGGTCCGCGTTATCATGCTGATCGAGGACCGTTACCACGTCGCCATCGACCTTGACGAAGTTCCCAAGATGAAGCGCGTCAACGACCTGACCGCGATGCTCGGCCGCGAGCTGAGGGCAGCCGCTTGATTCGCCGGGTCGCGGATTCCGGAACGGCGCTGCCGGCCGGGAGAGGCAGGGCCGTTTCATTTTCGGAGCGGGATTGGCAATGTCTCTTGTAACCTCCCTTGCTGAAGCTGAGGGCGTCGGGCTGGCGCAGCCTGGCGGGAGGCGCCTCGATTTTCCGCTATGCAAGCAGAACCCGGAAAGCTTGCCCGCCGTGAACCACTGCCCCCGATGCTCATCGCGCCATCGCCGCGCAAACGCGTGCATCTCGTCCAGGTTGGCATACGGCACGTTCTCCACCGGTTGCGGTGGCGACGCATAGTTCGACATCGGCCCGACCAGTCCCATGCCCATCCCATGTCTATCCCCCCTCGTGTCGCTCATAACGGTCTCCTCTCGTGACGGTTCCCCTCAATGACGAAGGCCCATTCGGCAGCGGTGGCATGCCAGTGCAATTTACGCATCGCCCCCGGTTCGAGCTTCATCGAGACGCCGGCGATCCCCTTGGAGATCGGAAGTAGCTTGACAGTCGCCTCCTTGTCGAAGCAGTGGCCGATCACCTTGCCTTCGGACTTCCGCAGCTCGAATTTGAAGGTCGGCAGTTCGTCTCCGGCGAGAATTGGATCAGGGACGTTGTTCTGGAAGCTCGGGTCGCCGGCCTCGGCCGGCTTCGGGCTTGCCGGCGTTGCGGTCGCGGCGGCCGCGAACGCCGCGGCCGCCGCCACGAAGTCTCGTCTCGGCACTTCCGGCATGGAAAGCTCCCTGTGATGACGTGATTGGTGATTGAACGGTCCGACGGTATGACTCGAATCCTCAGCGGCTAGAGCGGCAGCTCTTTGGGCGACGGCAAACCGTGCTGCACCCGTCCCACTTCGCCATCGTATTTCATCGTCGATTTGTACAGCTCCAGGTGGCCGTCCCCGGCGGCTGAGGCGCAGCGGTTCTGTAGCGCCTCCATCTCGTCGGCCGTCATGGGCTTGAAGCCGCGGGCAATCGCCAGGTTTTGGCGCAGCACCGCCAGGGAGTCGACGCCGCTGATGGTGGTCGCCACGGCGAGGCTCATGGAGTAGCGCAGGGCTTCTTCGACAGTTGCCACACCCTTGATGATCGGCTGCCCATTTCCCCCCAAGCTCTTCATGCCCAAGGCCGCCATGCCGCGCTCGTTGACCTCGGAGAGTACGTGCTTCTGGAAACTGCGGTAGCTGGCGTCGAATGGGTTCAGAGGCATCTGCACGCTGTCAAATGGATAATCATACGACAGCATCTTCAGGTGGATGGCTGGGTGTTTGTGGCCGGTGAAACCGACGTAGCGCACTTTGCCGGCCTTTTTGGCTTCGTCCAATGCCTCGATCACGCCGCCCTTTGCAAAGTGCCGCTCGGGATCGTTGTCGTAGACGCACTCGTGGATCTGCCACAAGTCAAGGTGGTCCGTCTGCAAGCGCTTCAGCGATTCTTCGAGTTGGCGCAGGGCCACCTTCTTGTCGCGGCCGTGCGTGCAAACCTTGGTCATCAGGAAGACCTTGTCGCGCCGCCCTTTGAGGGCCTCGCCCATCCACTCTTCGCTCTTGCCCTCGTGGTACTCCCGGGCGTTGTCGAAAAAGTTTACGCCGGCATCGATCGCCTCGTGAACGATCATGATGGCTTCCTTGAGGGAAGGAGCGCTGCCCAAGGTATAGCCACCCAGCCCGATGATGGAAACCTTCTCCTTGGTGCGCCCGAAGGGCTTATGCGGGATCTTGTCGGGGCCGGTATTGCTCAACTCGAGTTGGGGCGCCCCCTCCTGGGGTTGGAGCAAGGACTCGGACAGGGCCGCGCCGGCGCCAAGCAGGCCGGCACGTTGCAGGAAGCCGCGTCGGCCTAGGTTGTGAACGATTAGATTTTCGTGGGATTCGTTCATGAGAATCTCTCCTTTTGCCCCCTCCTACCTATCCGCCATCTTTAAGGAGACGGTAGGGTAGGGCGGCACAGGCGAAAAAGCGAAGCGCTGCCGCTACGGGCCGCCGGCTTCCTTGAACAACATTTCCTGGACCTCCTTCTGAGTGGCGTCAAGCGGGATGCAATGCGACCATCGGGCCTGCGGGTTGTCGAACCGGAGGGAGAGTTTATAAACTTCGTGCCGGCCATCCCCGGCCGTCTCGGCGCAGCGGTCGCGTAGGGCCTGCATCTCCGCGGTGGTCATCGGCGTGAAGCCGCGCGCGACGCGCAAGTTCTGGCGGAGCACGTCGACGGAATCCATGCCGGCGATGGTGGTGGCGACTGGCAGGCTCATCGCGTACCGCAGCATTTCCTCGGCCTTGACCAGGCCGCACTTGACGGCGGTTGCCGTGCCTCCCATGGGCTTCATACCCAGCGCTGCGATTCGGCGCTGATTAAGCTCGGGCAGGACCTGCGTCTCGAAGCTGCGGAAGGTCGCGTCCAGGCAGTTGAGCGGCATTTGCACGGTGTCGAACGGATAGCCGCGGCGGATCATGTCCAGATGAATGCTCGGGTCCTTGTGGCCCGTGAAGCCGACGAAACGCACTTTGCCCTGTTTCTTGGCCTTGTCCAGCGCATCGATGACGCCCCCCTTCGCGTAGGCCAGCTCGGGTTCGTTATCGAAGCAGACGCCGTGGATTTGCCACAGGTCAAGGTGGTCGGTCTGGAGCCGACGTAGCGATTCGTCGAGCATCGTCATCGCCAGGTCCGCGCCACGGCCGTGGGTGCAGACTTTGGTCATGAGGAAGACCGTGTCGCGGCGGCCCTTGAGGGCCAAGCCGAGCCAGTCCTCGGCGCGGCCATTCCAGTACTCCCAGCAGTTGTCGAAAAAGGTGATGCCGGCATCGACGGCCTCGTGGACAAGCCATATGGCCTCGTCCACCGTTTTGAGATCGCCGAGGTGATGGCCGCCAAGCCCCAGCGCCGATACCTTGACGCCGGTGCGACCGAGCGGCCGCTGCGGAATCGCGCCCGTGCCATGGTTCTGGTCCACCATGAGAGTCTCCCGTTTCCAGTCAAGAATCAAGCAAGGGCAGACCTGTCTCGGGATCGGTTTTCCGCCGGAACCGGTTGCGGTGTTCCGTGCTGCGCGGAGTTGCGCTCAATCGACACTTCCGTGTGCCTGATCTCGCCCGAATCCCCTCCAGCCAAACCCATTCGCAGAGATTAAATTAGCAGATTCGTTTTTCTGTCTTGGCAGCATGACTACTGACTAAAGGGCCAGAGCAAAATGCGTGCCGAACACTATTGGTTCCCTTGTTGAAAGGGAGCCCAGACGGTGAAGTCAAAACCAGGCCGGCGCTGCCACTCGTGGAAGGCGTTGGGATTCAAGGGGAACGTTAGCGGTGGAATGACCGAGACGTTGCGGCCGATGATCAACCGGCGCTGATTCATCCACCAGTCCTCACGGCCCAGCGTCTCGAACGAGCCAAGAAAAAGTTCCTCCCGCCCCTGACTCGCCACACGCGCAGGGACGTATCCCTCGACCGGATCGAGGGAGAATAGTCCACTGCTGCCCTTGTAGCCCCCCGCGCCGCCGACGTAGTTGGCGGCCAGTGTATACGCCTGGGCCGTGCGGGCAATCGCATGCCAGTAGATCATCGTGTTCTTCGGATATGTCCGGACGTACAGTTTCTCGCAGACGTCGAGCTGTCCGCCGTACTGTCCGTGCCAGTCGCTTGGGATCGCCAGGATGTCGGCCCGCCGCACTGCGTACACGCCCGACACTTCCGGGAAACAGACGTCGCTGCCCAACATCATGCCGATCCGCCCGAGAGGCGTATCGAACACGGGCAGGTCGTCCCCCGCAGCGGCCCAGCGCTTCTCCCCCTCATCCAGGTGGGTTTTGCGATAGGTGCCGGTGACGGTTCCCTTGTCGGAGATGAGCACAGCCGTGTGATGAAGTTTGTCGCCTGCCTGCTCTACCATGCTCAACACCACGTGCATCCTGGTCTTGATCGCCAGGCCGGCAAAGCGCTTCAGGGTCGGTCCATCCTGTTTCTCGGCATACCTCCTGGCCGTCGCCGCGTTGGCTGGGACGCCGGTCAAGGAATAGGCCGGCGCGACGATCAGGTTCGGCTTTTCCACCGTGGCATCAAGCAGCTTTTGGATCTTCTCGAAATTGGCCCGGGTATCGCCCTGCACAGGAGTGTACTGCGCGAGAGCCGCGTTCACGTGATGACTCCGCTTGCTGGCGCGCTCGTCCAAGGGGGCGCGGTAGTACGCAAGGTCACGGTACAGTTCCGGGCGGCGCTCTTTCAGGCGAGCCTTGATGGGATTGTCATATTCTTTGGGATCGATCGTTCCGTAAAGGATCAAGGGAGGCGAGCCCGGCGGCGGGGGTGTCTGGGCGGACGTCGCCTGGGCCTGGGCGATCTTCTTCCCGGTCGGCGACCAGATCGAGGCAGCGCCGCCGTAATACACCGCAGTCCCGGTCGCCGGGTTGGTCTCCGTGTTCTTCCGGTCGGTCGCCACCAGGGCCATGCCGTTCCAGGCGTTCATCGACTGCACCATGCTGATGGTCGAGTGGTTGTACCAGGCGCCCGGCTCGTCCTTGAACTCGCGGCCAGAGGAGGAGATGTAGGCCATGATGTCGGCACCCTTGACTGCCGGCAAACGGCCGAGTTCCCAGTAAACGTCGTCGAAACAGATATTGAGCGCGATTCGACCGAGCTGCGTGTCGAAGACCGGGAGACCGAGGTTGCCCGGGTTGAAAAAGAGTTGGTCGGTCGGGTTGAGGCCGATCTTGCGATACTTGCCGATATAGCCGTCGGGGCCGATCAGGGCCGACGTGTTGTAGCTCAGCCCTGTGGCCGGGTCCTCCTCGGAGATCCCCACGACTACGTGCACAGCGTACTGCTTGGTCAGTGGCTCGATGAGGCGAGTGGTCTTGCCCGGGATGGGATCGAGAAACGGCTTCAGTTGGGCAAAGTCCTTGTAGATATAACCCGCCGTGGCCGTCTCTGGCAGCACGATCAATTTGGCCCCGGCCTTGGCGGCCTCTTCGACAACCGCGCCGATGCGCGTCAAGTTCTTATCGAGCGTCAAGAATTGAGGATCGAACTCGACGGCGGCCACTTTAAACGGGTCGCGCAGGCGAACCTGAGACGGGGCCGGAGACGGGACTCCGAAGAGGATTGCAAAGACGAGCAACGGACGCATGCGGTTCTCCTCTCAATCGCGTAGGGTGCGATCGCGCCAGTGCCGAGGATTTCCGGGAAATCCGCGAGGTTTTCCTGCTCAGAGCGGCGGCAGTCCCTCCCTCAACCGCTCAGCGACCATTGAAAAAGAGTCGCCTTTCTCGTGAAGTGATCGGACGGTTTTCAACCCGTCACTTTCCTGGAAAGGACGATCGATGGACCATGCTACGTTACCTCACTCCTCTTGGCAACTCACTTCGCCACTTCCTTGTTCCCGCTGACCGTTCGCTTGATTCTGGTGATCACCCAGATCGGTCGCCTCATCGTCCGATTCCGCAAGTCTGAACTGACGCCCCAAGCCTGCCATCAGTTCGAGACCCAGTTGCTCGATCAACTTCGAGAACCGGGCCGGCTCATCGTCGAATGGACCTTCAATCACATCGGGTCGCCCGACCGTCGAGACATGCCCAACCAGATGTGCTTCCACAGAGTCTGGTATCGCCGCCGTTCCAAAACGGGGGTTTTTGCCCAACGCGCCGAAAAGGTATAGTAGGGTAAAGAATTGGTTAATGCTTCATGGGTGACTCGACGAGAAACAAGTGTTTTCCGTCCATTGGGCGTTAGGCAAAAACCCTTGGCCTGATTCTGGATTGAACCTTCTGCGGCGTTGGGCAAAAAACCCCAGCTTGGTCCAGCGCGTCCTGGATGGCGTTCACACTCAGCCACGCTCCTCCACTCACCCGGTGTTAGCCTCACTGCTCTTCGGGTGGTTGATTGTAATTATGCACTTCGCTACATAGATAGCGAACGTATCAGATTGTTCGATGATCAGGCCGTGATCGACACCGGGCATCAGCACGCGAAGGGCTCCGAGGGCCGCGGCCGCCTTCTCCACGATCACGGCGTTGACCAAGGGGTCCTTCTCGCCGCCGATCACGAGCTTGGGACAGGGGATGTCCCCCAAGCGTTTGCCTGGCCTCCAGTTGGCAAGCATGAGATCGAGGACATGCATAGCAGTATTGACTCAGCGGGTTGGATTCGGTAGTTTGCGCGGATCATCCCAGGAGATCCGCCCATGACGATTGCGCGTGCCCATCTGGTTGATCCTGCCGTGACAGGCTGGTATCACTGTGTGACGCGCTGGGTGCGACGGGCCTTCCTGCTCGGGGAAGGGATGCACGACCGCAAAAGCTGGATCGAACATCGGCTCGAGGAACTTGTTGAAATCTTCTCGGTGGCCGTCGCGGGGTTTGCGATCCTGGACAATCATTTGCACCTGCTGGTGCGGCTGGATCCGGACGTCCGGTGAGCTGACCGGGATCTTCGAGCGGCTGGGGAGCAACGCCGAGAACTGGCAGGCGCGGTTGCGGAAGCTGGCCGCAGGCCGGTTGCTGGGCCGTTTGTTCGCCGCCAGCCGTGCCCGGTTGCGGGAAGTCGCCGAGCGTCTGGGCGTGCACCACCTGGCGAACCTGGGCGGCTGCGCGGCGCGATGAGCGATGACACCGACCTGAAGAAGGTACTGGCCACGCACTTTCGTCTTTCGTAGCATGTTGAACCCCCTGCCGGGTGGGGAGTGGTGGAACCAGCTCGGCGCGCGGCATCGACGGCGGACCCCGACAATTCACTAGGTTCGCAGCGCTGCCAGGTTCACCCCGGAATGATCGAACGGCACGCGGCTGGGGCCGCGCGGTCGTCAAGAAAGCGCCAAACGAAGCGGCACCGTCCCAAATCGCTAGATCTTGGCTTGACACTTGTTAGGTCAAGCTGCCCGGGCTATGAGTTTTGCCTTGGCTTGGGCCTTTTGTTCCTCAAGTGCTTTGGAGAATTC
>JBEKTN010000083.1:0-24673 GCA_049516015.1 Isosphaeraceae bacterium
CTTGTTTTGGAATAATGAGACCGTGTTCTCTTCTACATTATTCCAAAAACCTGCGGGGTTTTCAAGCTTTTCTTGAGAAATCTTGCCCTCCGGGTTATATATCACGCTTGATTCAGGTCTAGTCGCCCTCACCTGGTTTGGTGTCTATCCCAAGGCGGAACCCTTGAAGATCGGCCCCGATATAACAACTCGATCTGTTTCGACCCATACCCGTTCCCTTGTCCTAGCTCGAAAGACCGGGAGAAAGTTAGCCGCATAGCCGACCAACTGGAGTCTCACAGGAGGCGCCGCCAAGATCTTCACCCCACGCTTTCTATTACTAATATGTACAACGTACTCAGTAAGTTAAGGTCTGCCGCGGCCCTTTCGGCGAAGGAGAAGGTAGTTCACGAGCAGGGTTTGGTGTCCGTTCTCAAGCAGCTCCATGACGAATTGGACGCGGCAGTGATCGACGCCTACGGATGGCCCCAAGATGTGAGCGATGACAAGATCCTGCGGAGACTGGTGGAACTCAACCGCGAGCGGGCTGAGGAGGAAAACCGCGGCATCATTCGCTGGCTTCGCCCCGAATACCAGAACCCCGGGGGCGTCCATGCGACATCCACGGCTCAGGGCGCCTTGCCGATCGAGCCGGAATCTCCCGAAGCATCCCCCGCCGTCGCAGGTACAAAGCGCCCCTGGCCCAAGACACTGGCCGAGCAGGCCCATGCCGTCCGCGCCGTGCTCGCCGAGCAGCCGACCGGCCTGACCCCTGATCAACTGGCCCGGCTGTTTCTTCGCGCCAACACCCAGCGCGTCACCGATATGCTCGACACCCTGGTTTCCCTGGGGCAGGCACGTGCACTCGAGGGAGGGCTATATGTCCCGACGTAAGTCGATCGCTACGGTCGCAAACTGCGGAAAAAAGGAGGGAAAGCATCAGTGCCTGTTTATTAACCAGCCGAAATGACAAGGTGACGCCAGTTTCCGCCCCCTGATACTTGATTTGGGAGCTTACGAACATGTCAGCGGGTGATAGTGAAGAGCTCGACGACGAATGGGAAGAAAAAGAAGACGGCTGGGATGAGTACAGGGGGGAAGGCGAACCGATCGGCCAAGCCGAGCTAAAGACGATCGACCTTGCGTCTATGCCGGAAGACATTAGCATTTGGGTGATGGATGACTATTTCCCTGATACCACCATTTCGCGCGAGGGCAGCGTTATTGTTTGCAGGATTGAAGATCATACCTACACCAAGTTCTGGGAGCACAAGTTCTCAGCGTATGCCTTTGCGGAGGCGATGGAGCGAGCGGTTCGCCGTTTGATTCACGAAGGCCACCCCTTTGCCAATCCAAGCCGAAACGACGAGGACGTTCACATTTACGTTCGGTGGGATTTAAGACTTCCTGTCGGCACATCGAGCGAAGTTGTCGCAGAATCGATTAAGACAGCTTTTGATTTGGTATGGCACCGAGCCGACACGATCCTTGAGAATTCGGATTCCGTGCTAGTCCTGGGAAAGGATACAGGATCGGCGCTGGACACGTTGAAAAGGATCGCGGCAAAGCTCCAGGATCTTGGCTATTATACTTATATCATCAAGGAACAGCCAGAGAAGGCGGACGAAAGTGTGGTTCAGAAGGTGATGCGTTACGCTCTCTCATCGAAATTCGTGGTCATCGAAAACACGGAACCGTCGGGGCATCTTTACGAGATACCACACGTTGCGAAGGCCGCCGAGTGCGTGACCGTAGTTCTACAGGAGGCCGGAAAGGGGGCCACATGGATGTTCGAGGATGCCTATGCAAAGCACAAGCACTGGCACAAGATCACTTACACCCCCGATCAGCTAGAGGGCGCTGTCGAGAAAGCGGCCGCTTGGAGTGAAGAATTCGTTCGTACATTCACAGCCTATCAGGAGGCCAATCTACCCTGGCTCCGAAAAAATCCGTGAAACGGGGATTCCCAAGCGAGAACGATGTAGGTCCCACGCGGATACCGATAAGGGGACGGGAAACGACTCCCGACGCCTTATCGGTTTTTACGGGCTGCGGCTTCCCAAGCCTTAGCTTCCGTATCTCCATCACCGAGTGGCTCATAGCCCAGACCAGGCTCCTGCTAGATGGTCCAACGTCCAGGCTGGTAAATGGCTTATTGCCCTTTCGCCCGGACATGCGGGTCGTACTGCGACTCCGCCGCAGGATACTGGGCGCGCACGGTCTCTTCTGGACTCATCGGTTCAGACTCCACGAATTACCTCCGTCCTAAGTGAACCTTGATACCGAGCTATGGATCAGGATATTATGAAACTGATCAAAAAACCAGAGCCTTGAGCTTATTGGCGCGCAGACACGCCATCGTGCTTGCATTCATGTGGAGGGTGACCATGGCGAGGGGACATCGAGACGACCAATGCAGGGGAAAGTTCCGACTGATTGAGTTCGACTTCGAGGGCGGCAACGCATCCATCCAGGAGAGCCTACGTAGCATCGCCGCTGCGCTACGAACGAACCGCGATATTCCTATACCGGCTGCTCCGGCTCTCCCGGCGATGATAGAGCGATCGGCCCCGCTGATCTTGGAGACCACCGCGCCGCGAGAAGCTAGGGTTCCAGCGGAACCCGACCACAACCGATCCAAGCTGAATTCGGCACCCAAGTCGAGGTCGAAGACAGTTCGTTCTCCTGAGGTTGTTGATTTGGACCTTACGACTGGCTCTATGTCGCTCGAACAATTCTGCCAGTCAAAGAACCCGGATGCAGATCATAAGAAATACGCGGTTATTGCGTTCTGGCTAAAAAAGTATCGAAACATGCCCGTGGTCACCGCTGACCACATTCATACGTGCTATCTTCATATGAATTGGCACACGCCTCGATCCCCGGCTCAACCGCTTCGTGATCTAAAGTCAAGGCACCGTTGGTTTAACAAGGGTGAGGGAGTCGGTGAATACGCCATAAATCATATCGGCGACAACGAGGTCTCGAAGATGGGGGATTGAGAGTGGAGCTGCAAGTACTGGTAAGCCAGATTGACTCGTTTCCCAAGTGGAGCCACGCCGATAAGATCCGCTTGTTCTCATGGTTCTTGCACCTCCACCGGGGTTTGGAGACTTTCGCTCCCGGAGACCTCACCAAGTGCTTCGATGAGTTGAACGTACAGGGACCGACGTCGGTTCAACCATACCTGGCAGCGATGGGGAAACGAAAGCCCAAGGAGATACTGAAGCGGAAGAGTGGCTACTGCTTGGAACGAGCGGTTCGCGAGCAGTTGACTCAGAAGTACGGAAAGCGTGAAGCGACCGTTGCCGTGGACAAGCTCCTTAGCGACTTGCCTCAACGCATTCCGAATGTCACCGAGCGCGGGTACTTGGACGAGGCCCTTGTCTGTTTCCGCTTCGAAGCATTCAGGGCCGCGATCGTGATGACCTGGAATCTGGCCTACGATCGCCTCTGTGAGTTCGTCCTTGCGAAGCACCTTGCGGCTTTCAACATCCAGCTCCCGAGGTCGTTCCCAAGAGCTGATATCTCGGTTGTGTCAAAGCGGGATGACTTCGCAGAACTCAAGGAGCATCAGGTTCTCCAAGTGTGCAAGTCTGCCACTATCATTTCCGGCAGCTTGCACAAAGTTCTGAAAGAGAAGCTCGATCGGCGCAACATGGCTGCACATCCCTCCGGTGTGGTTACTTCTCTGCCAACCGCCGAGGAGTTCATCAAAGACCTGATCGAGAACGTGGTTCTCAAGTTGGTTTAGAATTCTCATGCCCAACACCCGGCCTGCTCTGGGGAGCCCAAAGGGGACAGGGAGCCCAAAGAAGCGGAAGGGGCCATCCACTCTCTGGTATCTGAAAAACGTGGATGGCCCCTATGTCCTTATCTCTCCCAGTCGAGAGTGCGTGGCCGAGGGGTTTGACCGTCGCGTCCGGCGCGTCGATCGTCCGCCTGCCGATTGCTTCCGGTGCGATACGCGGTCAAGATTACGGCATAGGTAGAGATCCGGTAATGGAACACCTTCCTTCCTAGCGTGTATGGCCTGCGGGTCACCTATTAGGAGGAGCAACCAACCATGCGGGTGACCGAACCATGAGACTGAAGAATCTGAGCGTCCAGGATTTCCGCAGCTTTGGCCGCTTCGGGCTGAAGAATCTTGGTCACGTCAACCTGTTAGTCGGGACCAACAATTGCGGCAAGACGACCGTTCTAGAAGCGGTCAACATCCTGATGTCCAACGGCGATTTCACGGCCATTTGGTCCACCCTTGTGCGGCGCGGCGAAGACATTTACGGGGAGCGTGACCCGATCACCGCGAGCACCGGGCGGCAGGTAGACATTCGGCGCCTCTTCCGGGGGCACGAGATCGAAGTCGACAAGGATTTCCAGCTCTTTGGCGACAGCGATATCGGCCGTATTTCGATGATCGCCAAGATCGACGAATACCGCCCGGCCCAGCAGCAGCTCTTCGAGACCGAGCTCCAGCCGGTTGAGTCTTCAGAGGAACTCCTGCCGCCATTGTCGCTTTCGCTGCACTGGTCGCACGGGGCGGGCAAGGTGCTAAACATCCCGATTAGCCGACGAGGCGGTGTCTCTTCCGACGCAATCCGCCGGAGTGCAGGGCGAATCATCGGCGCAGAGACCTACCCGATTGGCTTCGTTACCGCGTCGTCGTTGACGGCCGACGCGGTTGCCTCAATGTTCGAAGATATTGTGCTGACGCCGCAAGAGGATCTGGTCACCGATGCGATGCGGATCATCGAGCCCGACATCGAGCGGATCGCCTCGTCCGGCTCGGAGCGGTTACGCCCGGGCATGCGACTAGTCTCCCGCGGCGGAATCCTGGTGAGGCTTAAGGGCATTGAGGATCGCGTGCCCATCGGGAGCATGGGCGACGGCATCTGGCGCATGCTTGGGCTGGCGCTGGCGGCGGTCCAAGCGGGAAATGGCATCCTCTTAGTGGATGAAATCGACACCGGCCTTCACCACACAGTCATGCAAGACATGTGGCGGTTCCTCTATTCCTGCTCCAAGAAATACAACGTCCAGATCATCGCAACCACGCATAGCTGGGACTGCTATCACAGCCTCGCCGTGATCTGCCGAGATTATGTTTCGGAGGGCAGCGACGTGACTATCAGTCGAATCGAGCGAGGGCGCGAGGAGGCGGTCGGATATACCGAGCAGGAGATCGTGGCCGTCGCCGACCGCGATATCGAGGTGCGCTGATCATGCCTAAACAGAATCCGAATCTCCTGCTCGTCGAGGGTAAGGACGAGCAGTATACGCTTCCTTTTCTCATGGACGAATATGTTGTATGGGGCGACAAGAAAGAGGATAGGGTGGTCGAAATCAAGGAACACGATGGTCTCGAGAACCTGCTGAGACCAGGAGTTATCGAGGCGGAATCCAAAACGCCGGGGCTAAGATCGTTCGGCGTGATTATCGACGCCAACGATGAGTTCGATTCGCGCTGGTCACGCGTCCGGGAGCGGTGCCGAAGGGTTGCGGTAGGGTTCCCTGATGATCTGCCGACGGGTGGCGTCATCCACGTCACGCCAGACGGCCTGCGAATTGGCGTCTGGGTCATGCCAGATAACCGCTCTCGCGGCATGTTGGAAACGTTCCTCAGCCTCCTGCTGATACCGGAGCGATTGCCTTTGTGGTCTTTCGCGCGGGAGTCGTGCGATCGTGCCAGCGGCATCGCCGGTTCCTATACCGCCGCTCACCGCGACAAGGCGCACGTCCACACCTATCTGGCATGGGTCGAGCCGCCCGGCCTGTCGTTGCCCTATTCGATTCTCAGGCGCGCGTTCGATGCGAGACTGCCGCTCGCCGAGAATTTCGCGCGATGGTTCATGGCCCTGTACCAAATCGCTCCACGCACAACCCCGCTCCCCTAATTCAGCATGGCGTCCCCGGAACCGCTCTTACCTGATCTCGTGACTTTCTGATGAGTTGCACCGACGGAAGGTGATCTCGCCATGCCCCATATCGAGCAATTGGTCGTTCAGAACTACCGGGTCTTGAAAGAGATCACACTCGACGACATGCAACCCATGAGCGTGGTCCTGGGACCAAATGGTTGCGGGAAATCGACTCTGTTCGACGTTTTCGGCTTCCTTTCCGACGCCCTGCAAACCAACGTCAAGAAAGCGATCGAGCCGAGAGGCAGGCTGCGCGAGCTTCGTTCGCGAGACAGCACTAGCCCGATTGGAATCACCCTTCGGTATCGAGAATCCGCGTTCGGGGTCAACAAGCCAGGCCCGGTCATTACCTACCATGTCGCGATCGACGGCCGCAAGGACAGACCTTATGTCTGCGAGGAATACCTGCAATGGAGGCGAGGGTCGCATGGTAAACCGTTCAAGTTTCTCGACATGAGAGACGGCGAAGGCCAGGTGATCACCGGAGATTCCCCGGAGCTGGACGACGAACGGAAACCGGTGCGGCTGGATAGCTCGGACATCCTCGCGATCAAGGCCCTGGGGCAGCTCGCCGAGAACCCGAGGGTGGCGAGTCTGCGCAGGTTCATCGAGGGCTGGTTTCTCTCTTACTTTGTTCCAGACCAGGCCAGGCAGGTCCCCGAGTCAGGAGCGAAGGAGCATCTCTCCCGCACCGGCGAGAATCTGGCCAACGTGGTTCAGTACCTCTCCGAGGAACACCCGGACGTCCTGCAATCCGTTCTGGATCGGGTTGCCAGCAGGATTCCGGGACTCCAGAAAGTGGAATCGAAACGAACAGAGGACGGTCGCCTGGCGCTCCGTTTCAAGGATGGTCCGTTCGAGGACCCTTTTCTCGCCAAGTTCGTTTCCGACGGCACGATCAAAATGTTCGCGTACCTTGTTCTGCTGTCGGACCCCGACCCTCCTCCCCTTCTGTGCATCGAAGAGCCGGAGAACGGCCTTCATCCCAGGCTGCTCCCCATCCTCGCCGAAGAACTGCGGGCACACGCCGCGAGGACGCAAATCTTCGTCTCCTCCCATTCTCCCTACTTCGTCAACGCTCTCCGGCCGGAAGAGCTCTGGATCATGGACCGGGACCGCACTCATGGTTTCGCCACGATCGAGCGGGCCGACAAGGTCGGGGGCGTACCCGAATTCGTCCAGTTTGGCGCCAGCCTGGGGAATCTCTGGACCGAGGACCAATTTCGAAGAGGAAACCCTTGATGCACCTGGAAGTCCTGGTGGAGGAACCGTCCGCCAAAGCCGCGCTGGATCGACTCCTTCCCAAAGCCATGGTCAATCGGCACACATTCACGGTTCACGCTTTCACGGGTAAGTCCAACCTCATGGGCAACCTGCTATCCCGACTTCGCGGTTACGCCTCGCGCTTTCGGAATGACCCCGTGACTGCGGACTGGCGGATCGTTGTTCTGATCGATGAAGATCGACAGAATTGCCTGGAGCTCAAGCAGGCGATACTGGACGCCGGCCGCGCCGCCGGTATCGAGCAAAGAGTCCTGGCCAGGGTAGCAGTCGAGGAACTGGAGGCCTGGTACCTGGGAGACCTCGCGGCCATTCGTGCGGCTTACCCCGGGGTACCGGCGACTCTGAACAAGAAGAGGGGATTGAGAGACCCGGATTCCGTTGCGGGCGGGACGTGGGAAGCCTTGGATAGAGTCCTCAAGAAAGCTGGTTACCCAGCGGGTCTTCGGAAAATAGCGGCTGCCGAAGCCATCGCGCCTTACATGGAACCAGGCCGCAACACCTCCCATAGCTTTCAAGTCTTTTGGCAGGGGGTTGAGCGGCTGCTGGGAGAGGCGGAGGTTCAAAGATGAGTTGCCAGTCTTGGCGCCGCTGATTCAACACCGACGGGGAAACGAGGACGCAGCTAGTATTGACAAATCCGAGAAACTGGCTGCGTCCCCGTTTCGTTCCCCCGGCAGCAGACGATCCATTCCCCACCAAGTTTCCTATAGGTTCACTTCGTCAATCGCTCCACGATGGTCTTCAGAGCGTGCTCGAGGGCTTCGGGAATCTTCTCGGGGTTCTTGCCGCCGGCCTGAGCGAGGTCGGGCCGTCCGCCGCCGCCACCGCCGACGATCGGTGCCACCTGCTTCAGCCAGTTGCCCGCGTGCAGGCCGCGCTCCACCAGGTCCGGGGACAGGCCGGCGACGAGCTGAACCTTGCCCTCGGCAGCCGTGACCAGGAGCACGGCCAATCCCTGAGCGACCTTGCGCCGCAAACCGTCGATCAGCACGCGCAGCTCCTCGGGCGACTGGTTCTCGACGGCCCTGACCGCCACCGTCGCATTGCCAATCAACGTTGCCCCGGCGACCAGGTCATCGACCGAAACCTTGTCGCCGCCATCAATTCGCCGCGAGGATGCCTGCTTCTTCAGGTTCTTGATCTCCTCCAGCAGGGCCGCCACGCGTTCGCCGAGCTGGGTCTGGGGCACGCGCAAGGTCGAGGCGACCTGGGTCAGCACGGCCTCTTCCTGACGGACATGCGCCAGGGCACCCTCGCCGGTCAGCGCGGTGATCCGGCGCGTGCCCGCCGCCACCGACTCCTCGCCGATGATCTTGAATAGCCCCACCTGCCCGACATTGTCCAGATGCGTCCCGCCGCAGAGCTCTTTGGAGAACTCGCCCATCCGCACCACCCGGACGATTTCCGGATATTTTTCACCGAAAAGCGCCATGGCGCCCAGCGCCTTGGCCTCGGCGATGGGCATCTGGGTCCAGCTCACGGCTGAGCCGGTCATGACCAGGGTGTTGACGGTGTTCTCGATCAGGTCGAGACGTTCCTTGCCGATCGCCTCGGGATTGGCGAAATCGAACCGCAGCCGGTCCGGCTCAACCTTGCTGCCGGCTTGCTGGGCGTGCTTACCCAGGTGCCTGTGCAGGGCATGGTGCAGCAGGTGGGTCGCCGAGTGGGCGCGGCGGATCGCCTGCCGGCGCTGGGCATCGACCGTTGCCGTCACCTGGGAATTCAGGCTGACGGTACCTTCGGCCACCCGGCCGAGGTGGAGAATGAAGTCGTGATCCCGGCGCGTGTCCTCGACCGCGAAGACAAACCCGGCACCGCGGATCGTGCCGGTATCGCCGATCTGCCCTCCCGCCTCGGCGTAGAACGGTGTCCTGTCAAGAACGAGCGAAATTGGCGGGCCGGCGGTTGGTGAAGCCGTGGCGAGATCGGCGAGCTGACCTTGCTCGAGGATGCCGATCACGGTCCCCGCAGCCTCGGTCGTCTGGTAACCGAGGAACTCGGACCCATGGTGATAGGCCTGCCTGAGCGTGTCGAGCGGGCCGGTGGCGAAGACGTCGGCGGCCTCGGTGGTACCCCGGGCGATCTTGCGAGCCTCGTCCTGGGCCTCCTTGAAGCTGGCCATATCGACCCGCAAATTCTGGTCGGCCGCCAGGCTCTCGGTGATCTCGATGGGGATGCCGTAGGTGTCGTGGAGCTTGAACGCCTCGCGGCCGTCGATCGTGTCGGACCCGCCGGCCTTGGTCCGCCGGAAGACGTCGTTGATCATCCGCATGCCGTTTTCCAGGTTGCGCAGGAACCGCTCTTCTTCTTCACGGATCACGTGCTGGATTCGCGGCACGCTGTCCCGCAGCTCGGGGTAGCCGCCGTTCATGGCCTCGGCCACGACCGCTGGCAGCTTGTGCAGGAACGGCTCGCGCTGGCCCATCTGGTAGGCGTCGAGCACGGCCCGGCGGAGCAGGCGGCGGACGACATACCCTTGCTTCTCCGGTCCTGGCCGGACGTTCTCGTGGATGCAGAACGTCAGGGCCCGGGCATGATCGCTGGCCCGGCGGATGCGGACGCCGTCGAGTGTGTCGTGGACCCTTGCATATTCGATTCCCAGCGCCTCGGCCGTGGCGGCGACGATGGGCTGGAAAACGTCGATCTCGAAATTTGACCGCACGCCCTGGAGGGCTGCCGCGGCCCGTTCCAGGCCCATGCCGGTATCGATGTTCTTGTTGGGCAAGGGCTCGAGCTGACCGGGACCGATGCGGTTGAACTGGGTGAAGACGAGGTTCCAGATTTCAACCTCTTCGACCCCGTCGCCATGATAGAAGATCTCGGAGCAGGGGCCGCAGACGCCGTTGGGGCCGTGCGTCGGAGCGCCGGCCGGCCAGAAGTTGTCGTCTTCTCCCATCCGGGTGATCCGGTCGGCCGGAACCCCGACTTCCTTGTGCCAGATGTCGAAGGCATCGTCGTCCTCCAGGTAGACGGTGCAGGTGAGCCGGTCAGGTGCGATCTTGAGCACGCGGGTCAAGAACTCCCAGGCCCAGTGGATCGCCTCGCGCTTGAAGTAATCGCCGAAGCTGAAGTTGCCCAGCATTTCGAAGAAGGTCATGTGCCGCGGCGTCTTGCCCACGTTCTCGATGTCGCCGGTGCGGATGCATTTCTGGCAGGTCGTGGCGCGCTTGAACCCGGGTTCGCCCAGTCCCATGAACTCGCGCTTGAACTGGTTCATGCCGGCCGGCGTGAAGAGCACCGTCGGGTCATTGGGAACGAGCACGTCGCTGGGTCGGCGGACACAGCCCTGGGAGGCAAAGTACTCGAGATAGGCTTCGCGAAGGTCGTCGGTTTTCATGGAAATTGCGGCATCGAGGGCCGGAAAAACTGGGTCGCTGCGGATCGTCGCCTGGTCATCTTGCGGTACGATCGGGCCCGGCCGGCCCGCGCCGGCCGCGGCGCAGGGCATGGTGCGAAAGGCAAGGACCGTGCCCGCCATTGTGCAGGACGAAGAACCCGGCGGCAACCCGGGATCGGTCCGCACCCCCGGCGGTTTTCTTCCCGCTCAACTAGATTTCCTGCCGGAAGTCAAAAACCCAGCCACGAACCAATCCGCCGCAAGAGACCCTGCCGCTGGGGCGGAGCGACGCGACCCACGGCAGAGTCAGCGACGCTGTCCTGCAACTCGGGCCCGCTGCCCTGGAACCTGATCAGGCGGTCCTGAGACGGAGGCTCCGGCTTGCGCGCCAGAGCCTGCGACTGGACCGCCTCGAGGTGAGTCACCAGGGTCTTCCCCGTCGTCCCGTGTGCGGCCAGGATCTGGTAGAGCGGCTTCCGCCGCGGACCGTTGCGCCCCTGGTTCAGATAGTCGATCAGCAGAGACTTTCCTTGCTGGCTGTCGCCGAGCATCAGGTGCACCCATGCCCACGATTCGCGATAGTCTCGCGGGGTCATCTCGTGGATACCGGTCAGGCTTTCCAGCCGGGGCAGGTCGGGGGTCCATCCTTTCTTGAGATCCTCGGGAAACTTGGCCATATGCTCATCCTGGACATCGAGCGTATCTGTTCTGGTCTCGAAGTATTCAGCGAGCCCCTCATCGAGCCAGAGGGGAAGATCGCCATAGCATCCGCGGACCAGGGCGTGGGTGGCCTCGTGCCGGAGGTCCTCCTCGAGTCGGTCGCTCAGGTACGTGTAGACAACCCTCCGCTCGCCCTGAGAGAGGAAGAAGGCCCGGCGCGGCGGCAGCTCGGGGTAATAGAACTTGAGGAAGTGCGTGTAGGCATTGCGATCGTTGAGGACATAGATCTCGACGGGCTCCTCGTCAGGTCGGGCGTGGTAGTTGAGCCGGCTGCTCAGGTCCGTCTCCAGCGAGTGCAGGCAACGGATCGCCGGTGAATCGGCGGGGATCGGAGTGCTGGAATAGACCAGGAACGGACCGGTCCTGACCTGATACCTCGTCGGTACGAGGGCCTGGCCGCGATCTCCCAGGGTCGCGCAGCCGATCGGCAGCACGCACAAGCAAGACGCCAGGAGCAGCCAGGCCGGCCAGGGCCGGTGAGTCTTGCCGATCGGTCGGTCCCAGGTTCGCTTGATCATGCTTGGGCTCTCAACGTCTCGGGTTCAAGAAAGCGGCCGTCCGCGCCGTTGGTTTCGTGCCCGCTTTGCCAATACGGCTCGTTCCGTGCTCTTCCAGACGCTCTTCCAGTCCGAAAGTGGCGACAACCCCCAGGGAAGATAGGCGCGGAGGAAGCGCAGGGTCTCGGTTCGGGTGCGTCCCACTGCGCTTGCCAGGCTGACGCTCAGGCGGGCCAGGTTCTTGATCCGCCGCTGCTGGGGCACGGGATTCATCAGGCGGACCCCGACGAGGTCGATCAGGCTCAAGAACTGGCTCGTTTCCAGGCGGTCGAGATGGACCAGGATGTTACTTGTCTTCAGATCGCGGTGTGCGAGCGATCGCTCGTGGAGGGCCCGGATGAGATGGGCCAGAGCCAGGTTGAGTCGGCGACTCCGGTCCCTCAGAGCCGACGGATCGAGCGTCGGGAGAACCTTGCGAACGTACTCCGCCAGGGTCATGACGTTGCCTTGCTTGATCGTCACCAGGTAGGTCTCGTGCGGCAGGAACCAGGAGAAGGGGCTGGACCGGACGGCCCGTTTGCGGGCAAGGAAGGCCAGGTTGCGGGGTGTGGGAATTCCCCGGCTGGCCAGGTGCTGGCCGGCCTGCCACGAGCGCCAGGCGCGCGACGGGCGCACCAGGTTGAGCCAGGGATCGATCCACTTCTTGCGGTTGAACCGCTTGTAAATGACCCGCGTTGGCTGGCCGCCCACCAGCATCGTCGTCTCGGCGACGGTCGACGTCCGCGAGTTCTTCAGCATGAGAGTCTGTGGGCGGGAGAAGGGGGCATCCGGATCAGCCAGCAGCGACTCGACCTCGGCGGGATCGAGATCGCGGGCGGCGATCGACCAGCAGACATGGCCCTTATAGACCTGAAAGTACTTGTTGGTCGAGCGGCAACGCCGGCCCCATCTGCGCCAGAGCCGCTCGGCCCAGGCCCGAGTCGAACTCTCGATGCCCGCGGCGAACCGCCGGGCGTCGGCTACAGGTTCCGACCGGCTCTCCAGGTAGGCTTTCAAGAAACGATGGCGATCGGACCGGCTGCTCCGCAGCCAGAAGTAGTGATCGAGCAGGGCCAGGTTCTGCTGGGCCCCAGACCAGCTCAGCCGCGAGTTCTTGCGCAGGGCGTCCAGGTCAATCATGGTCAGCACGGGCATCTCTTCGCCGTTGAGACGGACGAGGATGTTCCCGGGATGGAAGTCGATATGGGTCATGCCCGCGTTGTGCAGCCGTGCGGTCAGGACCGCCAGGCTCGTCGCCAGCCGCTGGCGGATCTGGGAACGGAGCGGCTCCGGGTGGTCGTCGAGACGCTCTTCAAGAAACTCGTCCAAGGGAATGGTTCCGGGAATCTCCCAGGTGATCAGGTAGTTCTCGAAGAGGAAGTTTCGCTTTCTCTGCTCGCCCAGGGCGATGGGATGGATGGTCGGTACGCCGATCGCCGCGAGGACCTCGGACCGCTTGCCCTCGTTGCGACCCTTGCCCCTGCGAAACCACTGGCGCCACATGGCGCGGTAGTCGGGCACGAGGTAGTGCTTGACGTAGATCGCACCCTCGGGAAGATCGACCCGGTAGACGACCCGGTGCGGCCCCGACTTGACCGTCGTGAGCCGGCCCTCGCCCCGCCACTGTTCCAGGCGAAGACCCTCGGGACCGAGCAACGTCGCATCCCAAGGGCCGCGCAGCCACCAGCCGACCGGGCCAGTCTGCACCCACCGCCATTCCGGGGGCTGGAACATCCGTTGCACCCCCGGCGCCGTCGGTTCCTTCTCTACCATGGAGGTCATGAGCATGTTCTGGAATGGTCTGGACGGGTCATCGTTGTCGCGGTTGCCGTCAAGTCGACCGCCGAGCGCGGCGCGGTGGAATCGGCCCAGCCGTCTCAAACGAACGTAAAACGGGTCGGGATTGGACCCCTGAGCGGGGCGGCGAGACGGCGTGCTCGGGCCGAAGCTGGGTTTTTCCGTCGCCGCAACCGAGGCCACGAAGGCCTCTGCCCAGGCCGCGACGGAATAGCCCGATTCCACACGTTGCCGGGCGGTCCGTCCCATTCTCCGGCGCAGCTTCTCATCGGCCGCGAGCGTGCGGACCGCCTCGACCCACTGGTCGGAGGTCCGCGGTAGAAAGCCTGTCAGACCGGGCTCGATGAGTTCCGCGTGCATGCCGACCAGGTTGGCAACAACCGGCAGCCTGGCTGCCTGGTATTGCAGCACCTTCAGACCGCACTTGCCCTGGCTCCACGGATCCTCGGGCAGCCAGCTAATTCCGATCTGGCCTGCTGCCAGGTCGCGAGCCTCCCACGCTTGCGCCCACGGAACGGGGACGACTCGAAGCGACTCGAAGCCGGGAAACTTGTCACAGATCACACGCATCCTGAGGCCGGGGATCTCCCGGCCCAGCCGATCCCAGAGCGGTTGCTGTTGCTCTAGTCCCTGCAGCGTGCTGGACGAGCCGATCCAGACCAGATCGCATCGACCAGCGTCATCCTGCCCGGCCGGCAATGGTGCCGCTTCGGGATAGAGGGCGGGTTCCACGCAGGTCGGGATCATCCGGACTCGCGAGGCGGGCGCTCCCGCCCGGAGAGCACAGTCAGCCAGAAAATCGTTGCCCGCGATGACCGTATCGGCGAACCGGACCGTGGCGGCGAACCGCTCTTGCCGCACCAGCGAATAAGGGCCGCGGCGCGCGTACGAGTCGCGAAAGAGGACGGCGTCATCGAAATCGAATACCAGGTGACGCGCGCTCCTGCGCAGGATCGCAAGCTGCCAGACAGGCAAGAGCTTGCGCTGCAAGATGACCGACTCGTAAGACGAGGCCGCGAAGAGTTGAGCAAGACGGGAAAACGTTGAGCGCTTCAACTCCTGGCAGCTTAGCGACCACCCGGCGCTTTTCAGAGCAGGCTCGAATGCCCGGATTCGATATCGGCAGCAGACATGGTCTGGCGAATCAACCAGGGCAAGAAGTCTCATACCGTCCTCCGTGACGGCTGGGCGGCCATTGCGTCGCGGCGCGCATTAGCTCGGATCCTCACGCCGCGACGATCTTAATCATCGTCACCCAAAAAGCAAGTGGGAATGAATGATAAATTGGGGAAATCAGGGAAAGCCCAACTCGGATTGCCGCTGACTCGTGATCATGGTAAAGATACCGGCGCTCGATGATCGGAGCTCGCCTCGACGCTCCGAGCACGCAAGGACGCTCATCGAGCGACCTCTCGGCGACACTGTTCCCCATGAAAAACTTCGTACGGCTGGTACGATTCGCCTGGCCCCATCGCACTCGCTTCGTGCTCTCCATCGCCTGTGCGGCGATGGTGGCTCTTTTCTATTTCACCGAGCTCGCGGCAGTCCTGCCTCTCCTCAATATCCTCTTCAAGAGCGAGAACCCCCAGCGCTGGATCTCGACCAAGGTCGATACGATCGGCGAGCAGATCATCGTGCTGGACGCCCAGGCCGAGGAAGCCCGGAAGTTCCTCCACGCCGCCGAGCTGGGAGATCTTCAGGCACCGGAAATCGCCAAGGACTACCAGCGACTCGACGTCGAGTCGGACACGATCAGAGAGCAGTTGAAGGAGCGCCAGCGCGCCGTCGACCTGCCCGATCTGAAGGGACTCTCGCCGGAGTTCGTCAAGAAAGAACTCGCCGAGATCGACGTCAAGCAAAAGCAGCTCGATGTCGTGGAGGGCCGCCTCTCCGAGCTGCGCCGCGGCAGCGCCTGGCTGAAGGCTCGCGATCTTGCCTCGATTCGCTATCGCCTGGCACAGATCCAGAAAGACAAGGACAGCGAGCAGGCCTGGCTGGCCCGCTACCAGCGCCTGAAACCCTTCATCTACCGCTACTTGCCCTCGGACGCCTTTCGCAATCTGCTGCTGCTCATTGGCCTGGTCATCCTGGGCGTGGCCATCAAGGGCTTCTTCATGTTCCTTCAAGAAGTCCTGGTCGCGGACGTCATGCAGCGGACGCAGTTCGACATCCGCAACCTGTTCTTCCGCCGCACGATCAACCTGGACCTGGGCAGCTTCTCCGATCAAGGTTCCGCCGAGCTCATGGCGCGGTTCACCAACGACATGGACTCCTTCGGTCAAGGGCTGGTCACCCTGCTCAGCAAGCTGATCCGCGAGCCGATGCGGGTCGTCTTCTGTCTCGGTGGCGCGCTCTATCTGAACTGGCGACTGACCTGCCTCACTCTTGTGGTTGTGCCGCTCTCGGCGGTGACCACCCTCCGCGTCGGCCGGATCATGAAGCGCGCCATGAGGCGCTCGCTGGAAAGCATGTCGTCGATCTACAAGATCCTTCAGGAAAGCTTCCAGGGGATCAAGGTGGTCAAGGCCTTCGCCATGGAACGCGTCGAGCGCAGGCGATTCTTCATCGAGACCAAGAACTTCTACCGCAAGGCGATCCGGGTGGCGATGATCGACGCCATGTCCGACCCGGTCCTGGAAATGCTCACCCTGGTGACGGTGGCCATCGCGCTTTTGGCCGGATCGTATCTGGTGCTCAAGAAGACCATCTTTCTCCAGCTCGGCCCGTTCCAGATCCAGCTCGCGTCCCAGGTCATGGCCATCGAGGAGCTGCTCACACTTTACGCCGTGCTCGCCGGGGCGTCCGACCCGATTCGCAAGCTTTCCAACGTTCATTCCAAGATCCAGCGCGCCGCGGCGGCGGCCGACCGCATCTGCGTCATGATGGATCGCGAGCCCAGGGTGGTTGAACGTGCCGCGGCGATCGACCTGCCGCGACAACCCAAGGTCATCGAGTTCCGGGACGTCCACTTCAGTTATCCCGGCCGCCCGGCCTTGCTCAAGGGCATCACGCTGACGGTCCACCACGGCGAGACCATCGCCGTGGTCGGCCCCAACGGCTGCGGCAAGACCACGCTCATGAACCTGCTGCCCCGGTTCTGGGACGTGGACGAGGGGTCGATCACAATCGACGGCCACGACGTCCGCGACCTGCGAATCCGCAGCTTCCGCAGGCAGATCGGCATCGTTCCCCAGGAAACGCTCCTGTTTCAGGACACCATCGCCAGGAACATTGCCTACGGCGACCCCGGCGCCAGCCGCGACCGGATCATCGAGGCCGCCAAGCGCGCCTATGCCCACCAGTTCATCATGACCCTGCCTGCGGGCTACGACACCGTCATCGGCGAGCGCGGGCACGGCCTTTCCGGTGGCCAGGGCCAGCGCATCGCCCTGGCGCGGACGATGCTTCGCGATCCGTCCATCCTGATCCTCGACGAGGCCACCAGCGCCGTGGACATCCAGGACGAGGCCCTGATCCGCAAGGCCATCGAAGAGTTCTCCCAGGGCCGCACGACCTTCCTCATCTCGCACAGCCTGGGCACGATCCAGTTCGCCGACCGCATCATCCTGCTCGACGACGGCTGCATCGTCGCCTCCGGCACCGACCACGAGCTCAGACGCACCTCCCCACTCTACCGCCGCCTGCACGAGATCCATTACCACCGCGAAACGGCTTGAGCGGCTTGTGCCGAGTGGCCCACCGCCGACTCCGGTCTGGCCGGAACGCCGAGCACAGTTCCTAGTGGTTATGCGCGAAGTACCGGCCTGCCTTGAACCTCACAACCCGCAACTGCCATTTGGCGAACCGCTGTCCCGTGAGCCGGCGATAGTGCTTCCAGAAGCGGAGCCGATCCCGGTCATCTATTCCCTCGACGCCGAACGTCGAGTACAACAACTGTGCCAGATCCTTCCAGCGCCAGCGCGCCCCCCAGAGGCGGTGCTTGCCCAAGCGATGAAAGTCGATGAGGATCAGGCGGCAACCCGATCTGTCCACCTCGGACATGTCGAGAAAGAAGTGGCAGAGGTAGAAGTCCTTGTGAAAGACTCGGGCGAGATGCAGTGTAGAGGCAATGCGAGCCATCTCCAAGGCCAATTCCCGTTTCAGGGCGGCGAACCGCTGCGCGTCGAGCGATCGCTTCAGGTCAGGTAAAGCCTCGTTTAACTCCAGGCACCCGGCCAGCTCCTCGACCATGAGGAATCCCCGCAAACGCCCCCACGGTCCGATCTGCTCGCCTACAGCCACGACCTCAGGCACCAAGATTCCAAGAGCGCGGACGCACTCAAGATGAGCCCACTCAGCTCCGGCGGGTGAGTGACGACCGCTCGGGTTGAGGAAAGCCGCCACGCGGGTGATCCAGGGCAGGTGCTCGTGCCGCTTGAGGTAGACCGAGAGCGGTGTTCCGTGTGGTGTTTCAAACCGGACGCGTGCTGTCGAACGGCCCTGTTTGGCATGGTAGCGATCGGACGATCGGAGCGTCATGACGGTCGCGGCGATGTTCGCAGGCAGCGCGGTGCGATATCGCTCAGAGAGCCAGATCCAGCCTGTCCCTCGCACCAACCGCTCCCAAGGCGATCCCTGACTCATGGTAGAAACCCTCCCGCGACCCAGGTACAGCGATACTCCGCCGCCTTTCTATTTCGGCTGTCCTCGGATGGTACGGTTGATGAATTCTCAACGGCGTCAACTGGTCGCGCCTGTTCCAAGGCGTTCTCCAGGAGCTGCGTAACTTAGGCTAAACCCGGCGAGTGCTGCGGGACGATGGAGATAGAGATTCTCGAAAAACTTCCTAGTCTGGGCAAACGCAGGCAGGAGACCGGGTTCTTGTAGACACGCACAATCAAAAATCCGTCTCGCGATCTCCTACCAATCTGCTTCTGCTGGCAACTCGCCATGACGCATTCCCGGGGATGGGGGTCTATTCCATGCGTGTTCAGAATCTACACGATCAAAGAACTATTACGCCGGCAAGGAAATAGGTCAGGCTTTCCAGCCTGACAAGGCTCAGAGTCAGGCTGGAAAGCCTGACCTACAATGCGTTTCTTTCGTGCCGGGGTAATACCAGGGTCGTCACATATTTTTTCTATGTACTTGTCACTTCCGCGCAGGGACTCCACAACAACTTCGTGAGGTGATTCGTCATGCTTCGACGAGTGCTCAATCGGATCGACGCCGGGAATCGCAAGAAGATCAACAAGGTTGGCCGATCGAACCGGGCTCCGCGAGATTCCCACAAGGCTTATGTCACAAGTGCCACGGTGAGTTGTGGGACGTGCCGATGAACCCCTCCCCGTGCCAGAAGGGATCACACGTGAAAACTCAGGTCACTCGGACTGTCTACAAGCTGTATGACTGTGACTCGCAGCGCCTTAGCAGTCCAGCCATCGTCTGGCGGCTTTTGAGGGAAGTGACCCGCGAGTCTTGGAATACGCGATTGGGTGATTCCGTCTCCGGGCTTCCGGGCGGCGGAATAAGCGGGTTCGTCCGGTTGGGCGAGATGCACATCTCGATCCACACGTGGCCCCTGAAGAGGTACGCTGAGATCAGCTTTTCTTGCTGCAACAGTCAATCCATACCCGAAAGAATCGACCTCTTCTTTACAAACCGGCTCGGCGCCGCTTGGGTGCAGACCCTCCATGCGTCACGGTCCTCGCCCTGCGCGGAGGACGCGCTTGTGCAGCGGGCGTAGCTTATTACCCCGGCAAGGAAGTAGGTCAGGCTTTCCAGCCTGACAAGGCTCAGAGTCAGGCTGGAAAGCCTGACCTACAATGCGTTTCTTTCGTGCCGGGGTAATCGCATCGTATACACGACGGCGGAGAGGACATTTCTCTTTGTCTGGAGTCCGGGGAGAGTTGGATGCGGATCGCTGTCTTCTGCCCGAACTGGATTGGCGACGCCGTCATGGCGACCCCTGCCCTTCGAGCTCTGAGGAGGAGATATCAGGGTGACCATATTACGGGGATCATGAAGCCGACTGTGGCCGACACGCTCGAGAATGGACCCTGGTTTGATGAGGTGCTCCTGTTTGACCCGAGGTCTCGCCGGCCCGATTGCGGGATGAATTCGTTGTTGCAACGGCTGCGCTCGAATCGTTATGATCTGGCCGTCTTGCTGCCCAATTCATTCCGCTCCGCCGCCTTGGCCTGGCTTGCCGGAATACCGCGGCGAGTCGGCTATGCCCGCGGGTGGAGAAACTTGTTGTTGACCGACCAGCTCCCACCTCCGCGAGATGCGAACGGGAGACGGCAGCCGACGCCGGCCGTCACGTATTACCTGGAAATCACCCGGCATCTGAGGTGCCGCGTCGATTCAATACGGACCGAACTTTACACAACGGCGGCCGATGAGCATGCAGCCGACCTTGTCTGGTCGCAGTTCGGCCTGCCGTGGGACAAGTCGGTCGTCTGCCTGAATACCGGAGGAGCATTCGGTCCGGCCAAGAACTGGCCGGCAGAGCACTTCGCGGCCCTGGCACGCCATCTCGCCGTCGAGGCGGGGGTCCCGGCGCTGGTGCTGTGCGGGCCGGCCGAGAGGGCCGCAGCCCGGGAGATCGTGGCACGGGCTGATCATCCCGACGTGGCTTGCCTGGCCGATGCGGGGCAGCCGCTGGGAATCGGGCTGACAAAGGCATGCATCCGACGCTCGGCATTGCTTGTGACGACGGACTCGGGGCCACGCCATTTCGCGGCCCCGTTCAACATACCCGTGATCAGCCTGTTCGGCCCGACGCATATTGCCTGGACAGTCACGTTTCATCCCCGAGCCCTCCATCTGTACCGCCCCGTCCCCTGCGGTCCGTGCCAGAAGCGTGTATGCCCCCTGGGTCATCACCGGTGCATGCGCGAACTGTACCCCCGGGATGTCTATCATGCCGCCCTACGGTTCTTGCACCCCAAGCGATCGCCGTAGTAGCCAATTCGTATTCGCTTCGGAGCTAGGCCCTCCCGGGCCGTGCCGAGCCGATTCCCGTTGAATGCCTGGCGAGCCAGCCGGAAAGCCGAAGGCCTCCACCGATTTTCGTCTGGACGGTGGCGCTCATTCCGCAGAGGGCACTGCCGTCACGCCGAGCGTGGACCGGAGGGAAGGGCGGATAGCAGCGGCTCTGACTCCGCCCAAACGCATGCCGGAAGGAGCCCTTCTGATCGCATGTTCTTCGAAACATCCCGCGAACACGGCTCCGCGCCTTTTATTCGGCGATCGGGTGCGCGATAATGAACGACATCGGGAGCCGGATACGACAACAGCTCCAACCCGGGGGACCCATGCCGACGCAGAAAAGGGCTCGCGAACTTGCCGACGCATTCGAGAAGGCTTATCCGGCTGATCTGCCTGAGCGGCTGCAGTGGTGGTGCCGCGTTCTAGGTATTGACCGGGTGCGCTTCCTTCGCATGATGGGGATGTCGGCGAAAGAGGCGAAGGAGAAGAGCAGCCAAGACTGGAAGACCATCCTGCAAGATCATGACTGGCTGGACAGAGGCTGGTGGGTCGAGGGTAAGCTTCACGAGCTGCTCTCGCTTTTCGACTATGACTGGAGGGCGTTATCAGAACGCCTCCACCAGCGGTTGGTCCAGCCGGAAGGAGGGGAACCGACCCACGTTACTCGCCCTAAGGGGACAGTCGAACAGCTACCGTACGTTCCGTACGGCGATGGCTCCGAGCTCCTGCTAAACGTTATGGCTGAAAGGGGACCTGAGTCCCTTTCCGCTCTACTCGCATACCTGGCGGACTCTGCAAGCGGTACCGCACATCAACGATGAGCATCCATCGGAGACAGTGCTGTCATGTACAGTACCGTGAGTACGAGGATGCGATTCTACCGCGTGACGGACATCGGACGGACGTGGCAAGATGTCATCTCGGGCATCGGCTCCTACTACTCTTTTGGCCACCGGTATAATCGAATCCAGCAGCGCACCGTGTACGCGTCGGCGGACCCCTTGGTCCCGATAACGGAATCCGCTTTCCACCAGGCTGTGAAGTGGCAGATGAGCGTCGGCCAAGGGTTCCTCGGGGTGTCGTCTCTCCCGCGTCCCACGCTTCCACTCGTATCGGAACATTGGCTGTGGTGCTTCACTCTCAACACCGCTCTCCAGCTCGTGAACACAGATTCGCGGGCTGCTAGGGCCGCCTTCCACCATAGCAGATACGAGCTGTTCAATCCCTCCGAAGCCTACCGGACCACCGCCGACCTGGCAGAGGTGATCCGGCTCCACCCACATCCGCAAAACCCTGGAGCATTCGTGGACGGTATCCTCGCTCCGTCTGTGCGCACTCCTTCCGCCGTCGGATACCGACCCCAACAGCACATCTTCTTCGTCCCCCCGAACCAACTCACAATCCCAGCCACGCTAGTGACCCGGTGGCGGCTGACCCTCGAGTTCGCGGACAGCAACGACAGAAGCGTGAGAGCCAACAGCAGCGACATCGATTGGAGACATTTCTGGTTCTATTTGGATCAGAATATCGCTGTGGTTCCCCAGTATCCTCGGCATCCCAATCCGCTGGCGTTTACTCCGACTACCTGGTTCGAGTACCCCTTGATGTACACCTAATCGCTGACGAACCGCACATTGATCAGAGACTGACCGAGAAGGTTCTCTAACCGCTGATTTTCGAGGAGTTGTTCCTCGTTCTCGGATGTCTTCTTAGGCCGGTGGAGTCGCCGTGTGCCTTCTGCGACGGCCGCACTAAGACCGGAGCGCCTATCCTATGGTCCGACCCGTACCGTAGCGACCATCGGCCCGGGAACGGTTACCAAGCTTGCGACCCGTCTGCGCCCGGAAACCTCGTCCGCGTCGATCACGACCTCGAGGTGGTCCTGCATCTGATTCACCGCGGCAGCGAACTCGTGGTCTTGATGAGGGACCTGGCGAGGACCCGCTTTACCCGCTCGATGACCATGGTGGCCGTGACGTTTTGCATGCAGATGTGGTTGTTAGGGCAGCTCCGCATTTCCCGCAAGTAGCACGGTGCGCAGGGTAAGTCGACACGAACGACGGCATGGGGCCGTCCGTAGGGTCCGATCCAGATCGGGCTGGTCGGCCCGAAAACACTGACAACGGGGCTGCCCACGGCCACCGCCACGTGCATCGAGCCGGAGTCATTGGTCACGCAGATGGCCGCCCGCCGGATGAGGGCGACCAGCCCGGCGACGGTCGTCTGTCCGGAAAGGTCATGGGCGCCGGGGCAAGCCGCGATGATTGCCTGGCTGCGGGGTCGATCCCGGGTCGTCCCCGCAATGACAACCTCGTGGCCGGATTCGATGAGGTGCCGGCCGACCTGTGCAAAGCCGGCGACAGGCCAGTGCTTCGTTTCCCAGATGGTCCCGGGCACCAAGACCGCCAGGGGCTTTCCACCCAGTCCGTGGGACCGCAGCAATTCCTCGATCGTCCGCGTCGCCTGGGGCGGCAGGTGGATCGCGAAATCCGGAGGCCGGTCGTCGAGCCCAAGCATCGGCGCGAGCCAAAGATACCGGTCCACCGCATGGACATCGAGGGTGGGGATGGGGATCCGGTGGGTATACGCGATCCAGGACCCCTCGCGGGCCCCGGTCCATCCATGTTGGCCGGCCCCCCCGGGGGGACGCCTGCTTCCTTCCGCCTCGGTCTGACCGCGGGGCCGGTCGAATCCGATGCGGACAGGCGCGCCGCTGACCAGGGTGAACACCGCCGACCGGAACTGGCCATGCAGGTCGATGACCAGGTCGTATCGGTTCCGCCGGATTGCGGAGAGCAGTCGGAACGGGCCCACGGTCGCGGACCAGTTCTGGCCAAAATGGGAATATGCCTTCCGGGGAAACAAGATCGTGCCCGATAGGTCGGGATGATGACGGACCAGGTCGGCATTCTCCGGCGTGATCAACCAATCGATCCACGCGTCCGGATAGCGGGCGCGAAGCTTGACAAGAACCGGCAGCGTGTGCACAACATCCCCCAACGCCGAGGGCTTGATGAGCAGTATCCGCTCGAACTGCCTGGAGGGCATGTGAGACATCATCGTGAATTCGGGGATTGGAGGGGAGTTCGAGCACGATGGCCTTGCCGGACAGCGGCCCTGACCCAGCGGGAAACCAAGTACACGACCGTGACCCCGCTAGCCCGCCCGGCGCGAGATCCTCTTGAGGACCGCCGAGATGCGATGCCGCTCCCTCTTCTTGTCCCTCCGCGCCGCCCCCGTCCACAAGGGGTAGCCAGCACGGGCGACTTTCTCCGCACTCGAAAGCCCGTGTAAGACATCGGTCGAATTGGGCAGTACAGAGAATGATTCTGGACCAGACCGGTTTCTCTTTGGGTGCCACCCCGGGTCAGCAGGGAGAGCAGCGACAGTTTCTCTTGAGTTCGGGCTGAGGAGAGTGCCATAACGAGTCTCCGTCGCGAGTTGCACTCGGCCCCGGCTTTTCGCCTCTCCTGGGGAAATTCGCAAGATCTGACGTGTGGCCGTCCGAAGAGAAAAGGAGACATGCCAAGTCGTGCCACGATGGCGAGGTTACGATCGCCGTCGTTCGTCCTCTGAACCACGATCGTCTGTTCCCGCCCTTGGCTCGACAGGTGCATGCTGGGACCACGGTATCACTAGACCAGTGATTCTCGGGAAAACGGGGCTGCCCATAATGCCTTCGTTGAATACAGTTGAAAGTATCAATGATCTTTTCTCAGTTGTCGTCGGAATCATCCGCATCGTCTCCGCGAAGGCCAGGCCGATGGAGATCACGCCCCAATCCCTCCTGCTCGAAGAACTCGCTCTCGACTCATTGGACCTCGTCCGCGTGATCATGCTGATCGAGGACCGCTATCACACCGTGGTCGACCTGGACGAGATCCCCAACATGAAGCGAGTCGACGACCTGACCGGAATCCTGAGCCGGGAATTGCGATCGGCGGCCTGATCTCCCTCACCGAGGCTGCGGTCGCGGCAGGGAACGCCCCCGCGGGCGTCTCCCCGCGCGAACCGAAAGAGGCCACCCACTTTCTGGCGCCCGGGAACGTGGGTGGCCCCCAACGCCGATCGCGAATATGGGTGGCTTGTGCTTATAGTTGTTGTCTGGTAAGGGCTTGGAGTCGGCCTTCCGTGAGGGAATTGGCCTAAAACATGAGACCGTCTTTTGT